>JBJTRI010000165.1:0-10304 GCA_046076045.1 bacterium | reverse complement strand
CCCGGGCAGGGGTCTCGGTTCGGTGGTGCCGTCGCGCGATGGCACGCGCATCGCCGTGTGTTCGGCGACCACCGGGCCGTATCCGGTGATGGGGCAGGTCGCGGTCTATGCGTTCAACAACTCGACCGGCTTCCCGAGCACGGTGCTCGCGCCGTCCAACACCTACGACGGTTACTCCGACGTCGCGTTCAGCCCGAACAACAAGATCCTGTACCTGAACGTGCTCGACAACAACACCAGCATCGCTTCCATGAAGCAGCTCGACCTCACGTCGCTGCAGATGCGCACGCTCATCACCGGACCGTGGACGGCGTTCCGCCAGGGACCGGACGGGCTGATCTACGTGGCGACCGGCAGCGGCACGCGGCTGCACGTCATCAACTACCCGAACCAGTTCAACACCGCGAACCTCAACGAGTGCGGGCTCAACCTGGATGCGATCCCGTACCCGCCCGGCACGAGCAGTGGCCCGTTCGGTTCCATGCCGAACATGCCGTTGCAGTGCAGCACGGTGCAGCCGGCCGACTTCGTGTACACGGTGAGCAACTGCCTCACGGTGAACTTCACGTCGCTCAACTGTGCGGGGCCGTACAGCTGGAACTTCGGCGATTTCACGAGCGGCAGCGGCGCGGCGGTGTCGCACACGTACGGCGCCCCGGGCACGTACACCGTCACACTCACCGTGCCGGGCGCGAGTCCGTCCACCAAGACGGTCACGATCACGCTGGGCCTGGCGCCGGTCTCGGTCGCCGGCCCGACCACCGTGTGCGACACGTTGCTGCGCAACTACAGCGTCAACGGCCCAGCGGGCTACCAGTACTCGTGGAGCGTGCTCGGCGGTTCGCCGGCCAGCGGCACGGGCAACAACATCGACGTGAAGTGGACGGCGCCGGGCGGCACCCTGCAGTTGACCGTGGTCGATCCCGCGACCGGATGCATCAACAAGATCATCCTCAACGTGTCGTGGTGCCCGACGTGCGTGAAGCCGCCGGCGAACATGGTGGCCTGGTACACGCTCGACGAGGTCAGCGGCGGCACCGCGTTCGAGAGCGTGCTGGGCGCCAACGGCAGCGACGTCAACGCGCCGCCGCACGTCCCGGGCAAGGTGCGCCGCGCGAGATCGTTCAACGGTGTGAACCAGTGGGTGCAGGCGCCCAACGCCTCGAACCTCAACTTCGGCACCGGCGACCTGTCGATCGACGCGTGGGTGCGTTCGTCCAAGACCACCGACATCCAGCCGATCGTGTCCAAGACGTTCCCGGACTTCGAGCTCGGCTACATGATGTACCTCAAGCAGGGACGTCTTGCGGTGCGCTTCGCCGACGGCGGGCCGCTCATGGGCACCGAGTACTGGGCGAACACCGGGCCGCTCGTGGCCGACGGCGCGTGGCATCACGTCGCCGCCACACTGCAGCATGCGGGCGCGACGCCGTCGACGCGGCTGTACGTGGACGGCGCGCTCGTGTTCTCGGCGGCGCCGTTCGTGGGCAACATCACGAACACCGAGCCCCTCACCATCGGTGCGCGCAACAACGTGTTCCTGAGCGGGCCCGACAAGTACTTCAGCGGCGAGATCGACGAGGTCGAGCTGTTCCAGCGCGCCCTCACCGCGGGCGAGGTGGCGAGTCTGTTCGCCGCCGACACGCTCGGGAAGTGCAAGGAGTTCGTGTGGGTGCCCACCGTCGCGACGTTCTGCCGCGACCTGGCGTACATCGATCTGTCCATGCGCATCTGCAACTACACCGCGACCGCGCAGACCTACAGCGTGGCATTCGCCGGTCTGCCCATCGGCGGCACGTGCACCTGGGCGGGCCCGACGAACTTCCAGTTGCTGGTGCCGCCCACGATCGTGGTCCCGCCGGGAGGCTGCGTGAACGTGCCGTATCGCGTGTTCCGCCCGGCCGGTATGCCGATCTCCACGACCACGTGCTATCAGGTGACCGTCACCAACACGAGCAGCGCGCAGACGTTCGTGACGAACGCCTCGATCGTCGCGAGCAAGCGGTGGTGCAACCTGATCCCGGTCGGTCCGGTGGGCACGGGAACGACGGGCAGTCCCGCGAGGATCGTCATGCGGCCCTCGAACCAGGGGGGCGATCCCATCACGGTCGGCTATCGCTGGCGGGTGGTGGCACGTGACGAGGACGACGCGGCCGCCGCGGCGAGCGTGTCGATCAACGGCCTGCCGCCGGGCGAGATGGCCGCCGGTATCGTGACGCTGGCGCCCGATGAGGGCGTCGACCTCGAGGCGCTGGCGACGTTCACGGAGCCGCAGCCGTTCCGGACGTTCGATCTCGAGTTGCTGCTCGACGACGGTTCGGGCGTGGTCGAGACCGTGGGCGTCGCAGGACTCGAGTTCGGGGACGCGAACGCCAACGTGTCGGTGGATCCGCCCGCGCCGGTGACCGTGCCGGAGCAACTCGAACTCGGCGTGACGCCCAACCCCGTGCGCAGTCGCGCCACGATCCGGTACGCGTTGCCCACTGCGGGCAAGGTGCGGATCGCGCTCTACGACGTCGCGGGTCGCGAGGTCGTGGGCATCCCGGCGTTCGAGTCGGCGGCGGGCCGCGCTTCGCTGGGGCTCGACCTGTCGGCGCTGCCGCGCGGCGTGTACTTCGTGCGCCTCGACGTCAACGGCCGCAGTGCGGGTCGCCGCGTCCTGCGCGTGGAGTGATCCCCGGGGGGGGGGCGGGCCGGATCCCGGTCCGCCCCCACGGTGTGTCCGATGACGGGTGTCCCTTGCCGGTCGGGATTCAGTCAGGGCGAAGTCCATGCCCGGTGAGTTCGGCAGGGGTGAACAGCATTCGGTCTCGGTGTGGATGATCGCGCTGCGTCGCCTTCGTGAGCCGCCAATATCAAGGCCCCATCCCCGCGCGATCACCCGAGCGCAGCCTCGTGCCGAGTGATCCCGCACCTCGAAAGGCATCGCCCCGCGTGCGCCGCATCCGCCATGCGCTCCGTCTGTTCACGGTGGCGCTCGTCGTCCCGTCCCTCGTCCCGGTCGCGGCGTTCGCGAGTTGGGCCCTCGACGGCAATCGCGTCGTGGACCTGGTCGCGCAGGCCGTGTCGCCGGTGCTCGTGCCGAGCGACAGCGGCGAGGTGTTCATGGCGTGGATCGACGCGCGCTCGGGTTACAACACCGACGTGCGCGCGACACTGTGGGGCGCGCGCGGTCTGCCGCATGCGGGCTGGAGCGCGAGCGGCGATCTGGTGACCGCGGTCACCTGCGCCAAGTACGACCTCGCGGGCACCCCCGATGGCAGCGGGGGTGCGTTCCTCAGCTGGAGCGACAACCGTTGTGTGGGCTATCGCAACGTGTATCTGGGGCATGTGCCGCGCACCGGACTCACGGGATTCGCGTGGCCCACGAACGGTGTGCGCTGTGCGGCCACGACGCAGGACCAGAACCTCTCGGCCGTGGTCGCCGACGGCAGCGGTGGCGCGTTCGTCGCGTGGGAGGACGTGCGCAACGGCGAGGCCGACGTCTACATGCAACATGTCGACGTCGACGCGCACCTCGTCGCGGGTTGGCCCGTCGCTGGCCTCGCGGTGGCCAGCGCCGCCGGGCGACAGGAGAAGCCCGCACCCGAGTCGCTCACCGTGGACGTGACCCCGCGTCGCACGCAGCGCTTCCGTCCCGCCGTGGGGCAACGCGTCGCGTGGCGCGTCACGCGCCTGTCCGACGGTGCGCTGCTGCAGTCCGACACCGTCACGGTGGACGCGCTCGGGCGTGTCACGGTGCCCGGCGCTCGCGTGCGCTCGGGTGGCACGCGGCTCGTGCTGCAGACGATCGCGGGAGTGCTCGCGGTCCCCGGGCAGGGCGGGGCGGCGAACCTGTTGCTGGCCCCGTTCGTCTCGCCCACGCGCACGCGCGCCGAGCTGGCCGGCACGTGGGCGCAGAGTGGGCCCGCCGAGCTGGCGCTCTACGACGTCACCGGGCGGCGCACGCGCACCTGGGTCTCGGGCCCCGTGACCGCGGGTCCGTGGCGGGTGACGGCCGACCTCGGGGGGCTTGGCCCGGGCGTGTATCTGGTGCGTGCCGAGCAGGCGGGCGTGGCCCGCACCCGGCGGCTCATCCTTCTGCGGTGACGCGAGTTGGCGGCTGCGCCCCGGCGCGCCCGCCGCACCCGGCCGGCGTTGCCGCCCGTGCGGGCGCTCCGCTATCCTCGCGCGGTCGAGTGCCTGCCTGCCGCGGGCCCGTCCGCGCCATCCCCGTGCACGCCTGCGTGCCGAGGTGCGGTCGCGTCCGTGCGCTCCCCTGAACCCTCGAGAGGAACCCCCATGTCCGTCGCCCGTCCGCTCACGCTCGTGGATGTCGCCGCTCCGCGTTCGAGCATGCTCATGAACGCGCTGATCGTGGTCGCCGCCTCGCTCGTCACCGCTGCGGCGGCGCAGGTCGAGATCCGCCTGCCGTGGACGCCGGTGCCCATCACCGGGCAGTCGTTCGCCGTGCTGCTGTCGGGTCTGGTGCTCGGCGCGCGGCGCGCGTTCCTCGCGCAGCTGCTCTACCTCGCCGAGGGCGCGGCCGGTCTGCCGTTCTTCGCGGGTGGCGCGGCCGGTGCGCTGCAGTTGGTCGGCCCCACGGGCGGCTACCTGCTCGCGTTCCCGCTCGCGGCCGCGTTCACCGGCCTGCTCGCCGAGCGCGGCTGGGACCGCAACCCGTTCACCATGTTCGCGGCCATGCTGTCGGGCAGCGCCATCGTGTTCGCGCTGGGTCTGGCGCAGCTGTCGCGCTTCGTGCCCGCCGACGCGCTGTTCGCGAGCGGCCTGCTGCCGTTCATCCCCGGCGACCTCATCAAGTCGGCGATCGCCGCGGGCGTGTTCCCGCTGGTGTGGAAGCTCGTCCCGCGTTCGGGGGACGAGGCGTGAGCATCCGCACCATCGCCGTCCTCGGCGCCGGCATCATGGGCCGCGGCATCGCCTACGTGGCGGCGCTCGGCGGCTACGACACGGTGCTGCAGGACACCAGTCGCGAAGCGCTCGACAAGGGCGCGGCCGACATCGCGTCGATCCTCGCCAAGGGTGTGGCCGCGGGCAAGGTCGAGGCGGCCGCCGCCGACGCGGCGCGCGCACGGTTGCGCACCACGACCTCGCTCGAGGAGGCCGCGCGAGTGGCCGACCTGGTGATCGAGGCGGTGCCTGAGCGCATCGAGCTGAAGATCGAGATCTTCGCCGCGCTCGACCGGTTCGCGCCGCGCCACGCCATCCTGGCGTCGAACACCTCGTCGCTCAGCATCACCGAGATGGCCGCCGCGACCACGCGTGCGCCGCAGGTGGTGGGGCTGCACTTCTTCAATCCTGTGCACCGCATGAAGCTGCTCGAGATCGTGCGCGCGCTCGAGACCAGCGACGCCACGATCGCCGCCTGCGAGTCCGTGGGCGTGGCGATGGGCAAGGAGTGCGTCACGGTGCGCGAGTCGCCCGGGTTCGTGACGAGCCGCATCAACGCCATGATCGGCAACGAGGCGTTCTACATGCTGCAGGAGGGTGTGGCGAGCGCGGCCGACATCGACAAGGCGCTCAAGCTGGGGCTCAACCACCCCATGGGTCCGTTCGAGCTCGTGGACCTGGTGGGGCTCGACACGCGGCTGTCGATCCTGCGCTTCCTGCACCGCACGCTGGGCGAGAAGTTCCGTCCCTGCCCGCTCATGGAGCAGTACGTGGCCGCGGGCCGCTTGGGCCGCAAGACGGGCCGCGGCGTGTACGACTACACGCCCGCCGCCGAGAAGACCGCGGTCCCCTCCTGAGCCCGCGCATGGCGAAGCGAAGGGGCGCTGGGACTGCGGCGCGAGCGCGTCGCAGTGCGACGACGAAGGCGATGGCGGCGAAGCGTCGAGCCGCGTCCGCGCCTGCGAAGGTTGCGAAGCGCCGTGGTGCGGTCGCGACGGCACGTCCGACGAAGCGCTCCGCGGCCCCCGTGAAGCGTTCGGCTTCGTCCGTGCCTGCGCGTGCGACGAACCGTTCGGCACGCCGTGCCGCCACCGCGCCCGCGAAGGGTGCGAAGCGTCGTGGTGCGGTCGCGACGGCGCGTCAGACGAAGCGCTCTGCGGCCCCTTCGAAGCGTTCGGGTTCGTCCGTGCCTGCGCGTACGACGAACCGTTCGGCGCGCCGTGTCGCTACCGCGCCCGCGAAGGGTTCGAAGCGTCGTGCGACCCCGTTCGTGCCCACCGCGTTCGCCGCGCAGCGTCACGGGGCGGGCTCGCGCGACCTGCTCGTGTTCGAGCTCGTGCGTGCGCGTACCGCGGTGAAGGCCGCGCTGCAGGGCCTCACCGGTGGCCGCGCCACGCAGCCCATCGCGCCGGGCAAGTGGAGCGTGCTCGAGATCGTGCTGCACCTGTCCGAGCGCGACCGTGTGCGACTCGAGGAGTTCGATCGCCTGCTGGCGGGCGTGCCGCGGTCGTGGGCGGGCCTGTCCGTGGACGAGATCGCCGCGGTGAACGAGGCGCATCTGGCGCCGTTGCGCGCCCACACGTTCGAGGAAGCGGTGCGTCGCATGGACGCGCTGCGCGACGAACTGCTCGAACGCATCGCGCGCGTTCCGGCCGAGCCGACGCACGTGTGGAGCCGCGAGCACTCGCTCGGCGACACCATGGGGCACCTGCCCGAACACGACCGTCATCACGCACAGCAGATCAAGCTCGCCCGCATCGGGGCGACCACACCCGGGAGGTAGAACCCATGTCCGAGACGCTCGCTCCGGTGAAGCCGGGCCGACTCATCATCGACGGTCAGGCCGTGGACGCCGCCGACGGTGCCACGTTCACCACCGTGAACCCGGCGACCGAGGAGGTCATCACCACCGTCGCCGAGGCCGGTGTCGCCGACGTGGACCGCGCGGTGAAGGCGGCGCACGCCGCGCTGCAGGGTCCGTGGTCGCGCATGAAGGCGGTGGACCGCTCGCGCGTGCTCTGGAAGCTCGGGGACCTCGTGCTGCAGCACGCCGACGAGTTGGCGCGGCTCGAGACGCTCGACAACGGCAAGACCATCACCGAGTCGCGTCACGTGGACATCCACATGGTCGCGAACTGCTTCCACTACTTCTCGGGTTGGGCGAGCAAGCTGACCGGCGACACGACGACCGTGAACCCCGGCATGTTCACCTACACGCTGCGCGAGCCCGTGGGCGTGGTGGGCGCGATCATCCCGTGGAACTTCCCCATGATCATGGTGGGCTGGAAGGTGGCCCCGGCGCTCGCGGCCGGCAACACCATCGTGGTCAAGCCCGCCGAGCTCACGCCGCTCACCGCCATCCGCATCGCCGAGCTGGCACTCGAAGCGGGCGTGCCGCCGGGCGTCTTCAACGTGATCCCCGGCAAGGGTCGCATCGCCGGAGAGGCGTTGGTGAAGCATCCGCTCGTGAGCAAGATCAGCTTCACGGGTTCGACCTCGGTGGGCCAGCACCTCATGCGCACGGCGGCCGACACGCTCAAGAAGGTGACGCTCGAGCTGGGCGGAAAGTCGCCGAACATCGTGTTCGCCGACGCCGATCTGGACGCGGCGCTCAAGGGCGCCACGATGGGCATCTTCTACGGCAAGGGCGAGGTGTGCGCCGCCGGCTCGCGTCTGCTGGTCGAGCGCAGCATCTACGACGACTTCGTGGCCAAGCTGGCCGACCGCGCCAAGAAGACCTTGCCCGGCGACCCCATGGACCCGAAGTCGCGCATGGGATCGCTCGTGTCGAAGCATCAGATGGACACGGTGATGGGCTACGTCGAGTCGGGTGTGCGCGAGGGTGCGAAGCTGGTGGCCGGCGGTGAGCGTGCGCCGATCCAGGGCAAGGGTGCGTTCGTGCAGGCCACGGTGTTCGCCGACGTGGACAACAGTATGAAGCTGGCGCAGGAGGAGATCTTCGGGCCCGTGCTGGCCGTGATCCCGTTCGACGACATGGACGACGCGCTCGCCAAGGCGAACGACGTGTTCTACGGCCTTGCCTCGGGCGTGTGGACGCGCGACCTGCGCAAGGCGCACCACGTCTCGCGCCGCCTGCAGGCCGGCACCGTGTGGATCAACACCTACAACAACTACGACCCCGGCATGCCGTTCGGTGGCGTGAAGGGTTCGGGTTTCGGCCGCGACCTCGGCGAGGCGTGCCTGAACGAGTACACGCAGACGAAGAGCGTGTGGCTGAACCTGGAGTGAGCGAGTCGCGCGGCCGGGCCATGGGAGTCCCTCCGAGGCCCGGCCGTCGCGTTGGTGCAGTCGTCGGCCCCTGACCCTTCGACCGGAGCGATCCCATGCCGAGCCCTCGTGTCTACCTCGCAGGTGCCGTTCGCACCCCCATCGGCGACTTCGGCGGCGCGCTGGCCTCCTCGAGCGCCGCGCATCTGGGTGGCGTGGTCGCGGCCGCCGCGTTGGCGCGCGCGGGCGTACCCGCCGATCGCGTGGACGAGGTGGTGTTCGGGCACGCGCGTCAGGCCGGCAACGGCCCCAATCTGGCGCGCCAGGTCGTGCGTCGCGCGGGCCTGCCCGACGCGGTGCCCGCGTACACGATCAACAAGGCGTGCGCGAGCGGCATGCAGGCGGTGGTGAACGCCGCGGCCCAGGTGCGTCTGGGCGAGGCCGAGGTGGTGTTGGCCGGTGGCACCGAGCACATGAGCAGCATCCCGTACTTGGCCACGAACATGCGTTGGGGCCAGAAGCTGGGCGACCAGCCGCTGCTGGACGCGATGTACCGCGACGGCTACCTGTGCCCGTTGTGCGATCAGGTGATGGGCGAGACGAGCGAGACGCTGGTGGACGACTACCGCATCTCGCGCAACGAGCAGGACGAATACGCGCTGCGCAGCCACCAGCGCGCCGCGCGCGCGCAGGCCGAGGGCCGGTTCGCGGCCGAGCTGGTGCCTGTGACGGTGGGCGAGGGCAAGCGCGCGACCACGCTGGAGCGCGACGAGCATGTGCGCGCCGACGCGTCGTTGGAGGGCATGGCCAAGCTGCGCCCCGTGTTCCGCAAGGACGGCACGATCACCCCCGGCAACGCCAGCGCGATCACCGACGGCGCCGCCGCCGTGATGGTGTTGAGCGAGGCCGCGGTGAAGGCCCACGGGGTGAAGCCGCTGGGCTCGATCGTGGGCGCCGTGAGCGTGGGCGTGGAGCCTGCCCGCATGGGCCTGGGCCCCGTCCCCGCCGTACGCAAGCTACTGGCCCGACACGACCTGACGCTCGACGCCATCGCCCTGATCGAGCTCAACGAAGCGTTCGCCTCGCAGGTGATCGCCTGCGACCGCGAGCTCGGGATGTCCCCCGACCGCCTGAACGTGAACGGCGGCGGCATCGCCCTGGGACACCCCACCGGCTGCAGCGGCACAAGGATCCTCGTGCACCTGCTGCATGAATTGACCCGCACGGGCGGCCGCTACGGCATCGCAACGCTATGCGTGAGCGGCGGCCAGGGGATGGCGGTGTTGGTGGATAGGGGGTAGGGGAGAGGCAGGCAGGACCCAAGCCTCAAGCCTATCCTCCGTGAGGGCATCGATACATCGTGCCCTGCGAATCCCATTCGAACCACCCTACGAGCGTAGGCGTAATGCATTCTCCATAAGCATGGAGTGCGCTGGATCTTCTGTTCTGGGCTTGTTATCCTAATAGACATTGACCATCTTGTGCTGATGTCCATGTGGCGCATAGATGAACGAAGTGTCTCTTGAGTTTGGGTGAACGAGCGATTATGGCCAACGACCATCGCGCAATCGCGGAAGCGACTCCGCAGACAGTGCAGACCCTCTTCAAGAGCTTCTATATCATCCCGGACTTCCAGCGTCCCTATGTGTGGACGAAGAAGCAGGTCCGAGAGCTCTTGGACGACATTCGCTCTGAGCATCAGGACAACGGAGCCGATGGGACGCACTACTTCCTCGGATCGGTCGTCGTCTACTCCGAGGAGCCGGAAACGTATTCCATCGTCGACGGCCAGCAGCGCCTGACCACGCTCTTCATTCTCTTCTGTGCACTGCGGGATCGCATCAAGCAGATCGACAAGCACAGCGACGATGTCGGCTTCCTTCAGCAGTGCATTGCGGGCCACGCGGTGGGGCGTGGCGGCGTGACGGTCGCGCGCACGCGTATCAAAGCCGAGTACGACCGCGACCGCTATGTGCTAGAGGCCATCAGTAACGGCACCACTAAGAAGCTGCAGTTGAAGAGAAAAGACGCGGGGCGGCACCTCTTGGATGCATATCAGGTTGCTCTCGCGTATCTGCAAGAGAAGTTCGACGAGGATGTCGATGATCTTCGGGGCTATGCGTACTACCTGCTTACGAAGGTCGAGATCATCAAGATTGCTACGATCGACTTCCTCCGCGCCCTTG
>JBJTRI010000164.1:0-8037 GCA_046076045.1 bacterium | reverse complement strand
GACCACATCCCGTTGCTCGACGCGGGGCTGCCCGCGGTGGACATCATCGACTTCGACTACCCGTGGTGGCACACGCCGGAGGACACGCCGGACAAGGTCTCGGGGGAGAGTCTGGCGGAGGTGTCGCGGGTCGCGGCTTGGGTCGTGTATCGGAGTGCGCTGGCGCGACCGTAGGGAGCGATGCTTGGAGGAGTGGCCCCCAAAGCGCGCTCGCTGCAACACTCCTGTGTGCACGGGTGTCGGCTTTCGCCTTGTCGGTAGGGCCGGTGCGTGTAGCCGGGGTGCGGGGGACGGGAGTGCGTGCGGGGCGACCGGGCCGCCGCGGCCCTCCTGGCCGCAGCGCCCCTGACACTCGCGGTCGGCCTCCGCGCATCCCTGCGCTCCGGCCTGCTCGTGACTCGCCCCGCCCGCACCCCCGTCCCCCACGCCCCTCCGCCTGCAGACGGGACGGCCGTTCCGGCGTCCGCGACCCCGCATCCGTCGCCCCGCCCGCACCCCCGCTGCTGCACTTCGGCTCGCGTGCGTGCCCTCGGGCTCGGAACGATCCTCGGGGGTAGGGGACCGGTCGGGGCGCGGACTCCGAACCCGGTGTGGGGGTGAATCGGGGGCGGGCTGAATCCGTTCTCGGGGTGGGGCATCGGAGGGGCTTGGCTGCGGTCACGGCCTCGAGCGGGTGAGGCGCATTGGCGTTCTTCGTGCGGGGAATTTGGTTCGGATACGAACTCGGGTTCCGGCGCGGGCCTTGCCGGGCGCGCGTGGTTCGGGTATCCTCCGCCGCAGGAGTGGGGCAGGTGCGCCCACTCCGTTTTTTGTCCCTGCCGTAGGAGCCAAATGGAAGTCCGCGAAGAGGTTCGCCAGCTCGCTGAACCCCTGGCTGACGAGCACGGTTACGAGTTGGTGGACATCGAGCAGGCATCGCTCGGTCACCATCGGGTCATCCGGGTGTTCCTGGACAAGCCCGGTGGCGTGACCTTGGACGATTGCGCTCGTTTCAGTCGTCGGCTCGCGGACGCCATGGACATGAACCAGATCGTCCCGGGTCGCTATCACCTCGAGGTGAGCTCCCCGGGTCTGGAGCGACCGCTCCGGTCGCTCGATCACGTCCAGCGCTTCACCGGTCAGAGGGTCAGCCTGCAGACGCACGAGGCACGGGAGGGTCGGCGCCGCTGGGAAGGCGTGCTGCTCGGCCCCGTGGACGGGCGCGCGGGTGTTCGCACCGACGAAGGGGATGAGCAGTGGTTCGACTGGGCCGAGGTTCGCTCGGCCCGACTGGTGGTCGATCCGTGGGCGGGGCTGCGCCAGCCGAAGGCGCGCTCCGGCGGGAAGACGCCGCGGGGAGGGGAACGATGAGCAACGAGATCCTGGACGCGTTGGGACAGATCGCCCGCGAGAAGGGCGTGGACCGTCAGATGCTGATTGAGACGCTCGAGGCCGGCATGGCCAGCGCCGTGCGCAAGAAGCACGGTGAGACGGCCGACGTGCTGGTGCGTCTCGACGACCGCACCGGTCAGCTCGCGCTCGCCCTGCGCTACGCGGTCGTCACCGACGTCGAGGACCCGAGCTGCCAGATGACCGTCGAGCGGGCGCGCGCCTTCCAGGCCGACGTCGCGGCGGGCGACTACATCACGACCCCGCTCAACGTGGCCGAGTTCGGCCGCAACGCCATCCAGACCGCGAAGCAGGTGCTCGTGCAGCGCGTGCGCGAGGCCGAGCGCGACAAGGTGTTCAAGGCCTACGCCGACAAGGTCGGCTCGCTGGTGCGTGGTGTCGTGCAGCAGGTGGACCGCGGCAACGTCATCGTGAAGCTGGACTTCTCCGAGGGCGTGCTGCCCGCGCGCGAGCAGATCCCGCGCAGCTACCACCGCCCGAACGAGTACGTGCGGGCCGTGGTCATCTCGGTGGACCGCGCGGCCAAGGGGCCGCAGGTTACGCTGTCGCGCACGCACCCGGACTTCCTGCGCCGCCTGTTCGAGAACGAGGTGCCCGAGATCACCGACGGCATCGTCGAGGTGAAGGCGGTCGCGCGCGAGGCCGGTGCGCGCTCCAAGATCTCGGTGCACTCCACCGACCCGCGCGTGGATGCGGTCGGCTCGTGCGTGGGGCTCAAGGGTTCGCGCGTGCAGGGCATCGTGCGCGAGCTCGGCGGTGAGCGCATCGACATCGTGCCGTGGTCGGCCGACCCGGCGGTGTTCGTGTCGCGCGCGCTCGCGCCGGCGCGCGTCAACGACGTGCGCGTCAACGAACTCGAGAAGCGCATGACGGTGGTGGTGGCCGACGACCAGTTGTCGCTCGCCATCGGCAAGGGCGGCCAGAACGCGCGTCTCGCGGCGCGCCTGACCGGCTGGCACATCGACCTCGTGTCGAAGACCGACGAGAAGCAGCGCCACGACGTCGAGCGCGCCAGCCGCCTCGAGGTGGAGCAGCTCGGCCTGGGCGACGCCACGACCGAGAAGCTCATCCAGGGCGGCATCGAGACCGTGCAGGAACTCGTCTCGACGCCGTTCGAGAAGTTGGTCGAACTCCCCGGGATCGGTGAGAAGACCGCGGAGAAGGTCATGACGGTCGCGCTCGAGTTCATGGCTGCCTACGAGGCGGCCCTGGAATCGGCCACGGCCGACATGGGATTCGCGCCCGGCATGGAGCCGGGCGAGGGCGCGTCCCCCGACGCGGCGGAGGGAGGCCCGAATGGCTGACAAGACCCCGAAGAAGCCGCGCGTCTACGAGATCGCCAAGGAGATCGGCATCTCCAGTGAGGTGATCCAGAAGATCGCCCGCTCGCTCGGCGTGGACGTGAAGAACCACATGAGCACCATGTCCCCCGAGGACGTGGACCGCGTGCGCGCCGAGTTGGGGCGCGAGAAGGCTGCGGCCCGTCTCGAGGTGGTGCGCCAGCAGGAGCAGGAGGCCGCTCGCCAACGCGAGGAGCGCAAGCGTCAGGAGGCCGCACAGGCCGAGCGCGCGGCGGCACAGGCCGCGGCGCAGGCCGCTCAGGTGGCGGCACAGGCAGCCGCTCAGGCGGCCGCCCATGCGCGTGCTGCGGCCGAGCGCGCGGTGGCCGAGAAGGCCGCCGCCGAGCGTGCCGCGGCCGAGCGTGCTGCCGCTCAGGCGGCCGCCGAGGCCGCACCGGCTGCACCGGTCGCGGCACCCGAGGCTCCCGCCGCGGCCGCCGCGCCTGCGGCACCCGAGGCGCCGTCCGCGCCCGCGCCGCCGCCCGCGCCCAAGCCGATCGTGCCGGGCGCCGGTCTCGCGGTCGTCTATCGTCCGCCGGTCCCCGGACTTCCGCCCACCACCCCGCGTCCGACCGGTCCGCCGGCCGCGCGCCCGGGTTTCGGTGCGCGTCCCGGTGGCCCCGGTGGTCCGCGCCCCGGCGGTTTCGGCGGTCCCGGCGGCCCGCGCCCCGGTGGCTTCGGCGGCCCCGGCAGCCCGCGTCCCGGTGGCTTCGGTGGCCCCGGCGGCCCGCGTCCCGGTGGCTTCGGTGGTCGTCCGACCTCGGGTGGCTTCGGTGCGCCCGGTGGCGGTGGTCGTCCCGGATTCGGTGGCGGTGGTGGCGGTGTCGGTACCGGTGCGCCCAGTGCGGGGCCGGGCCGAGGCCGTCGTGATCGCGGCAAGAAGAAGGGCCCGAAGTTCGACGAGAAGGTGACCGCGGAGAACGTCCGCAAGACCCTCGCCAGCCTGGACAGCACCCAGACGCGCCGCCGCAAGCGCGACAAGGACGATCCCACGGCGCCGGTCGAGGAGGTCAAGAAGCTGCGTGCGCCCGAGTTCATCACGGTCGCGGAACTCGCGAACATGATGGAGGTGCGCCCGCAGGAGGTCATCACGGCGTGCATGGGCATGGGTCTCATGGCGACCATCAACAAGCGTCTCGATCGCGATGCGATCGGTGCGGTCGCCGACGAGTTCGGCTACGAGGTCGAGTTCATCTCGGAGTTCGAGGAGGAGGCCGTCCAGGAGGAGGAGGTCATCCCGGCCGAGAAGCTGCGGCCGCGTGCCCCGGTCGTGACCGTCATGGGTCACGTCGACCACGGCAAGACCTCGCTGCTCGACTACGTGCGCCGCACCAACGTGGTCGCCGGTGAGTCGGGCGGCATCACGCAGCACATCGGCGCCTACGAGGTGACGCTGTCCTCGGGTCAGAAGATCACGTTCCTCGACACGCCCGGTCACGAGGCGTTCACCGCCATGCGTGCGCGCGGCGCCCAGGTCACCGACCTGGTCGTGCTCGTGGTCGCGGCGGACGACCGCGTCATGCCGCAGACGATCGAGGCCATCGACCACGCCAAGGCCGCCAACGTGCCCATCGTGGTCGCGATCAACAAGGTGGACCTTCCCACCGCGGATCCGAACCGCATCCGCACCGAGCTCGCAGGCCACGGCGTCGTGGTCGAGCAGTTCGGTGGCAAGTACGCGTCGGTCGAGATCTCGGCGAAGAAGGGTCTCAACATGGACCAGCTGCTCGAGATGATCGTCCTGACCTCGGACGTGCTCGAGCTCAAGGCCGACCCCGATCGTCGCGCCAAGGGCGTGGTGGTGGAGGCGCGTGTCGAGCAGGGGCGCGGCGTCGTCGCGTCGGTGCTCGTGCAGAGCGGCACGCTGCGCGTCGGCGACCCGTTCGTGGCCGGACAGGTGTACGGCCGCGTGCGCGCCATGTACGACGAGCGTCGCCACACGGTGAAGGAGGCCCCGCCCTCGACCCCGGTCGAGGTGGTGGGCTGGAACGGCACCCCGTCGGCCGGCGACCTGTTCGTGTCCCCGGCCACCGAGCGCGAGGCCCGCGAGGTCGCGGGCAAGCGTGCGGCCATGCACCGCGAGCACGAGCAGCGTTCGACCAAGTCGATCACGCTCACGAGCTTCCACGACAACCTCGGCAAGGGCGGCCCGAACGAGCTCAAGATGCTCATCAAGGGCGACGTGGACGGCTCGGTCGAGGCGCTCAGCGAGTCGCTGCAGAAGCTCTCGACGAGCGAGGTCGCGGTACGCGTCATCCGTTCCGCGGTCGGTCAGATCACCGAGTCCGACGTGCTGCTCGCGGCGGCCTCGGGGGCGATCATCGTGGGCTTCCACGTCCGTCCGGACGCGCGCGTGCGCGACCTGGCGGATCGCGAGAAGGTCGAGATCCGTCTGTACGACATCATCTACAAGGCCCAGGAGGACGTGAAGCTCGCCCTCGAGGGCATGCTCAAGCCCGAGTTGAAGGAGGTCATCGTCGGCACCGCCGAGGTGCGGCAGGTGTTCCGCCTCTCGAAGGGCGTCATCGTGGCCGGCTGCATGGTCTCGACGGGCAAGATGGTGCGAGGCGAGAAGATCCGCGTGCTGCGCGGCGACGAGACGCTGTGGACCGGCCGCGTCGAGGCGCTCAAGCGGTTCAAGGACGAC
Source organism: bacterium (assembly GCA_046076045.1). Classification (GTDB taxonomy): domain Bacteria; phylum Eisenbacteria; class RBG-16-71-46; order RBG-16-71-46; family RBG-16-71-46; genus JAIOPA01. The sequence continues at coordinate 2,661 of JBJTRI010000164.1, read as the reverse complement.
GTGAAGGAGGTCGAGAAGGGCTTCGAGTGCGGCGTCACCCTGGACGGGTTCTCGGACCTGCAGGAGGGCGATCGTCTCGAGTCGTTCAAGATCGAGGAGCTCGCGCGAACGCTGTAGGCGCGGCTCGTCACAACGTGAAGTCGTCACGAACGTCCGCCGTCCCCTCGGGGCGGCGGACGTCGTGCGAGGTGCTGTGCCGGCCCCAAGGCCGGGGCGAACCCCATGAGCGGTGTACGCTTCGTGCCACGGGGTCGCCATGCGAGAGCGCCCCGGTCGTTCGCCGGCAGGACTCGAGTGTCACCCGTGGAGGCCGAACATGAAGACCCATCCGCTGAGGCTCTTGCCCGGGAGCGACCTGAGCGAGGCGCTCGAGGCGTTCGTTGCCGAAGCTCGTGTGGATGGCTTCGTCGTCTGCGGTATCGGGAGCCTCGTGGATGCCCGACTGCGTTTCGCGGATCGGGACGCGGCCACCGTCATCGAGGGGCCCTCCGAGATCGTATCCCTCTCGGGAAGTCTCTCGGCCGACGGGGCGCACCTCCACATGTCCATCTCCACGGCCGAAGGGGTCGTGTACGGGGGGCATGTGGTCCGTGGCAACAAGGTGCGGACCACCGCCGAGGTCCTGCTCGTCCTGTTGCCGGAGTGGCGACTCGTGCGGGAGCCGGATCCGGCCACCGGCTACGACGAGCTGGTGGTCCGTCCCCGCCGGCCATAGGCCGCAGGAGGATCCACACGGGGTATGGGCGGATGCGTCGTCAGCCGCGCGATCCGGGGCGGACCGTAACGCGACGGTGGGGGCGGTCCGTCGGTCGAGCGTTCTTCACGCTTGGCGGCCGCTTCAGGTGGTCCTGAGAGACGCGGCCGACGCTCCGACGATCGCCTGGAACGATTCGTCGCGGGCAGGGGGATCAGCGAGACGCGCCATCCCAATCGATCATGCCCGTTCCACTCCAATGGCCGAACGAGGTCGCATCGAACTTGGGGCGCTTCACATCGCGCCAGATCGCAAGCATGTTCCAGAGTCGGATGTCGTCGAACACCACGATGGTGGGCGCGCGGAAGTGGAGCGTCTCGAAGCGCTCGAGCAGCACGCGTTCCATTTGTCCGTCCTTCGCCGCGTCCACGAACACGAGTTCCGCGGATTCCAGGAGCGCTCGATGCCGTTCGAAGCCGTCCGCGGATACGAGATCGTCTCGATGGGGCACGATGCGGCTCGCTGCGAGGTCCTCCTTCCGCATCGTCTGTCCCGGGATGTCCTCCCAATCGAGGACGTCGAAGGTGTGCACGGCTCCGCCGACCGGTAAGTGCTTCGCAAGGGCCAACGCGCTCAGGCCCTGGTAGGTTCCGATCTCGACCACGACCTGCGGTCGCATGGCGCGCACCAGGCCTGCAAGGAACTTGTAGTGCTCGCCCGGCCAGATGTCGGGCCAACGTTCATGGGCCGGCATCCGCTCCGAGAGGTCGTGCAACTCCTCGCGCGAGGGTAAGTTGCGGCACGCGTCGCCAGCTCGAGCAGACGGTCCGTGGGGCGGCTCGTCGGGTCCAGGTAGATCGCCGACAACTGCGCCGGGCCGATGCCCTTCAGGTCCGGAAGGGTGTGGCGTGCGAGGAGGCGATGGGCGAGTGACGCGATAGAAGCATTCAGCCTCCGCAGGGCGACTCGTCACGCAGCGTCCGAAGCGAATCTACCTGAGCGCGACTGCGATATGCAAAGTAGCCGTATCCCGTGTTCACTTCGGGGTCCCATATTGACATATTGCAGCCGCCCGGGACGTCCGTGCTCGCGAGTGCATGCGCCTCGTGGCGCGAGTAGAGGCCCATGCGGTCGAGGGGCATCTGCTCCGCACCGCAGGGTGTGCGGCCCTCAAGGGATAGCTTGTGCTTCGAAGATTGTTGGTGGGCCCGTCACCGCCCCGGACGCGAAACGGCTGCCACGTAGTGACAACGACTTAGGCCGGCGGGTCCGGTCCGGGTGGTGGGCGATCCGGGGCACCAACAATCTTCGAAGTACAACCCAAGGGAAAGGGTGTGGCATGATGCCGACTGCGATGGCCAACGGAGAGGCGCTCCATGGTCTCCGATGAGAATCGCAGCGGGGAGTCGTAGGCCTTGATGACATGCGAAGGGCCTAGTGGCTCATGGCTATTCGAGCCATCCGTGTCGCCACGAAGACCTTCCGGCATGAGTGTCGAACCCCGACTGCCGCCGCGGGAGGATGACATGCTGTCACGACTCGAAGGCTGGGGATTCCGGTGCCTCTTCGGCTGCTTGCTCGCCGTCATCCTCTCGGCATCCCTGCTCACGGGCTCGTGGCAGACGGTCGGGTACGGCCTCGGGGTCGTGCTGGGGATCCTGTCCGGTGGGCTGTATTCGGCATCGGGCTCGACCCGAGGTCGCATGGGTGATTCGTCCACGGGTGCACACGACGGCCGGAAGCGCTAGCGGGGCAGCCTCGCCTCACCTCCCTTCGCACCCGCGTGACAGCGGGCGCGCGAGGCCCCATCATCGCGGCCCGCGCGCGGTCGGGGCGTCCCCGGCCGGGGTGCGGCACCGCGGCCGTGGGGGCCGGTAGGCGAGGGGGCGATGGTCGTCGGGGTCGTGCGCATCGAGCTGCACCTGCCGGGGTCCCGCTCGCTCAAGGACAAGCGGCAGGTGGTACGC
>JBJTRI010000163.1:0-13772 GCA_046076045.1 bacterium | reverse complement strand
CGAGCGGCTCGCCGTCGGCGAGACCGACTTCGCGCGTTGCAGCGCTGCCGTGCAGCAGATGCAGGCGGTGTGTGCCGCTGTCGGCAAGCTGGCGGCACTCAAGTCCGTGCATCTGGGCGCGATGCTCGACGCCTGCTTGGCCGCGTGCAAGTCGTGCAAGGACGCCTGCGAGGAGCACAAGGCGCACTGGGCGCACGGCATGCACATGGAGTGCAAGGAGTGCGCGGGCGCCTGCGACGGGCTGATCGCGGCGGCGGGTGCGCTCAAGACGGGTTGGAAGGTCGGCTAGGTCGTCCATCACACCTCGCTCACCTACACGAAGGGCGGTGGCGCCACGCGCCACTGCCCTTCTGCATCTTGTACCACACGCCGCGAGGGCTGGCGCTCAGGGCCAAACGCCGGCGGCAGGCGCGCCGACCGCCAGTGGCACGATCCAGCCGAGCGAGTCGTAGCCCAGCGCGTCGTCGTGCAGCGTGCCGCGCGAGAACACGTTCACGCCCAGCGCGCGCACGCCGGCGGTGCCGCCGTTGGCCCCCAGCACCACGCCCACGGGGGATCGCATGTCACTCACAGAAAGCCCCCGAATCCTGATGCTGCTCCACAGCGCGTCCTTCTGTGTGGCTCTTGTACATCAGATTACCGGTGCCGGGCTTCTGACTCCACGGATGCCCTCGTCTCGCCTACCGGAAAGCACCTCGCCATCAGGTGCCTTCCTCGGTGGGCGAGTCCCGCGGATCGAGTCGCCGGCCTTCGGCGAGCCCTCGTCGCACCCACTCGAACGTGCGGGCGTCGTGGCGCTGCTTCGCGGGCGGCCGTTTTCGTGCCGAGGCCAGGGGCAGCTTCATGCGCTGGAGATCCCCCAGCGTGGCCGCGTGTCGGCTCAGGAAGGCCCAGTAAAGCGGTGTGATCGGGCAGGTCGAGCGGGGATCGAACGCGCAGCCTTTACAGTAATCGCTCATGCGGTCGATGTAGCCTGCCCCCGAGACGTACGGCTTGGTCGTGAACAGATCGCCCAGCGCGAAGGATGCCATCCCGAGGACGTTCGGCTCGACGACCCAGTCGTAGGCATCGATGTAGGCCGACCAGAACCAATCGGTGAGCTCGCGCGGCGACACGTCCAGCAGGGTGGCGAGATTGCCGAGCACCATGAGTCGCGTAATGTGGTGGCTATACCCCTCCTCCCACACGGACCGCACGACCTCGTCGAGACAGCGCAGACCGGATTCGCGTCCCCACCATGCGGCGGGCAGGGGCCCATGGGCGTCAAGGTGAGAGGGCCCAGCGCCGCCGTCGGCGGCCGATCCGCCCGTGCCCGTCTCCGCGTTCCGCCACGCCTCGCCGAAAGCCCTCGCCCAGCCGCCGTCTCCCGCAGTCGTCAAGACGGCCGGGCGAGCGCCTCCGGGCGGTGTCCGGAATCCATCGGTCGCCTCGTGCACGTGGTGCATGAACTCCCGCCATCCCAGCACCTGGCGGATGAAGCCCTCCTGGCTGCGGAGTTCCACCTGCGAACCCGCCACGTCCCGAACGACCTCTCGTGGCAGGATCCGGTGCAGGTTGAGCAGGGGCGAGATACGCGTGTGGAAGAGCCCGCGCGAGTTCTGGGACATGGCGTCCTCGAACGGACCGAAGTGCGGCAGACACTCGCGAAGCGCCCAGGACCACAGCATGCTCGCGTCCGCGGCCGAGGTGGGCAGCGAGGGTCCGTCGAGCTTGCCGGGGTGGCGCGCGAACCGGGCCTCCACCAGTTCGAGCACCTCGGTCTTCACCGGATCATCGGCGAAGCGGGGCGGCTCGGGTGCGGCCGGCTGTCCGCCCCAGCGCTCGCGGTTCTCGGCGTCGAAGCTGAACTTGCCCCCGCTCGGCTTGCCGTCTCGGGTCATCAGCACGCCGCTCTCGCGTCGCGCCAAACGGTAGAAGGCGTCCATGCGCCACGGGGGTCCCTTGGGCGCGCTTCGGGCGAAGAGCTCGGTGCTCGTGAGCCAACCTTCGTGCGGCAGGACTTCCACCGCGCCCGCGCGAACCAGGGGCGCGATCTCCGAGCGCAACTCGCGTTCAGCGGGCCGCATCACTCGGATCGAGCCCAACTCTGTCGCGAGCGAGCCGAGAGCGTCGCCGAATCCAGTGCGCGCCACGACGTGCCGTACCGCGACTCCTCGTTCCGCCTGTTCGAGCGCGAACCGGCGCTGGTTGGCGAGGACGAGCGCGAGCTTCTGCTTGTGGTAGGGACGGCGCCCCGCCTTCTCCGGGCTCTCGATCAGCACGATCCCGAGGTCGCGCGGGTCCTCCCGCGAGAGGGGGCCGATGCGGTCGCTGAGCTGATCGTACGGCACGTACAGCCAGCGGCGGCCCCTGGGGTCGTGGTTCCTCTCGGCAAGGGCGGCGGTGAACCGGCTCAGGGGCGGCCTCCGTCTTTAGAGCATGAAGGGGCGGTGGCGGGGCACATTGAGCCGGGCCACGCCGCATGCCGAAGCTGCGCGTGGCCCATCGTACTCACTTCCTGATTCCGTCACCATGCGCGTCGATGGGCTTGAGGGGAGTCTCTTGCGCGGCGCGAGCCCAACGCGGAGCGGGCCATGGCCCTGTGCGGTGCGTCCGGGCCGCCGGAACGGGATCGGCGCCGGGCCGGGACTAGGTGAACGGTCCGGAGATCGAAGCGCCGCGCCGAGGCCGCTATAGCAGCCCCGGGTTCCCCCGCCACAGCGTCCAAGTGTGCGCGGATGCGAACGCCACCCAGAGCGCATACGGCAGCAGCCGCCACGCGGCGAGCTTCGATGTGCGGGCGAACACGCGCGCGGTGAGCAAGATCGGGCCGAGAGAACCGCTACTCTATCCGTCTGAACTGGGGGCCGTGGAGCAACAAGCTGCAGCATCTGTCGCCCCAGGGGAACAATCAGTCATGCGCTCGAAGGCAGTGCCGATTCAGTTTCCCCTACATGCTCCGTATGCGAGACCTGTATAGTCATCATCATGCTTCGACTCCCCCTCGTGCTCGGCGCTCTCTCGCTCGTTGTTCTCTCCACCTCGGTGGGGCGTGCCGACGTCGAGCGGCCCCGTGGGATCTACCTGTTGAGCGACCCCTTGGCGCCTTCGGCGTCCATCCTCGGTCAGTCTTTCGTCGACGGATTCGCACAGCGACTCTCGTGGCAGAAGCTGGAGCCGGCTCCCGGCCTCTACAACTTCTCGCGCCTCGATACCGTAGTCGCGGCAATGCGGCCACTGGGCAAGCCATTCACGCTCTCCATCCTTTCGCTCCAGGTGCCCACCGATCTCGTCACAGCTGCAGGCCCCGAGACGGTAAGTGTGCAGTTCTCCCAGGGCACGGTGCTCACCGTGCTGCCGTGGCACCGTGCGGCGCAGGAACGTTGGGAGGCTTTGCTCGACTCTCTTGCCAACTACCGACTCCCCGACGATGCGGCGGGCGGTGGCCCCGTGCCGCTTCGCGACCACTCACTCCTCTACGGCATCAGTTGCACGCCGTTCGGCATGAACGGCATCCGGGACCTTGGTGGCAAACTGCTGTCCCACCCGCTCTACGACCGCGACTCGTTGATTGCCGGCGTGCTGCGCTCACAGGTCGCGATGCGCGATGCACTCCCCTCGCCCTTCGGTTGGCTCGCGTTCTTCAGGATGAGCGACCGCACTCCAGTGCCGCCACTCGATGTCGAGCTGCTCGACTCACTGCGTGCGCGCTTCTGGAACGGTAACGGCCCGCCACGTCTCGGACTCTTCGCCGAGAACCTCGCCTGCAGCACGCCCACAGCGGCGTTCGCGTGGGCGCTGGCGCAGGAGCAGGATGCCACCTACATCACCTTCCAGGCGCTGCAGGGCTGGTTGTCGCCATTCGCGAATCCCGCCGCTACCGATGCATGCCTGGTGAGCGAAACGCCGGGCAATCGCTCGACCGCAGTGAGTGGGCCCGAGGTCGGCATGCAGTACGCGTATGACACGTTCCACGGCCGCTACTTCGAGATGTACAAGAGCGACCTCGGGCATCCCGGATTCGCCGACGAGTTCGCTGCGTTCCATGCCCAACTCTGGAACGAGGTTGTTACGGTCACGCCCGATGCATCCGCGGAGAGGTTGCGCTTCGTCGTGTCGCCGAATCCGGCGCGTGGCGGCATCACCGTTGAGGCGCTTCTCCCGACGCAAGCGCACTGTCGGGTCGAGGTGCTCGACATCGCTGGCCGACGCCTGCGTCGCCTTGCCGATGCCGTGATGGCTTCCGGGCGTCATCGGTGGGCGTGGGACGGCCGCGACGAGCGTGGTTTCGAGGCACCCCGGGGCATCTATCTCGTGCGACTGGAGTCGGGATCCGAGCGACAGGCTCGCGTGCTGATCCGGCGCTGAAGCGCGTCGCCCGAATGAGGTGTCGGTGGCCCGGCAGTGACCGGAGAACGCGGCATCCGCGGTGCATGGAGCGACCCGCACGAACGAGCCGCATGCAGCGACCCGCGCGAAGGCCTGTAGGGTGCCGGGTCGAGCCATGACCATCCTCTTCCATGGCACGCGAACGTGGGTGTCGGCCGGGGCCCGTTGTCCGGCCCGCGACACCGACGTATCTTGAGGGCCACCTCAACCCAGTTGTGGAGGCAAGATGCTCGAGACCCGGAAGCTCGGCCAGGGAGACGTCCGCGTCGGTGCCATCGCACTCGGCGCCATGGCCTTCGCCGGCTGGTACGGCGAGAGCGACGACGACGCCGGCGTGCGCGCCATCCATCGCGCGATCGACGAGGGCATGACGCTGATCGACACGGCGGAGGTCTACGGCAAGAGCGAGGCGCTCGTGGGCCGTGCGGTGCGGGATCGGCGGGACCGGGCCGTCGTCGCCACGAAGGCCAGCCGGGGCAGCCCGGCCTACCTGCACGAGGCGATCGACCGCAGCCTGCAGCAGTTGGGGCTCGACCACGTTGACCTCTACTACCTCCATCGCGTCGATGCCGAGGTGCCGATCGAGGATTCCGTCGGCGCGATGGGCGAGATGGTTCGCGCGGGGAAGGTCCGTGCCATCGGCCTCTCCGAGGCGGGCCCCGAGACCGTTCGCCGCGCTCAAGCCACCCACCCGATCGCAGCCCTGCAAACCGAGTACTCCCTGCTGCAGCGCGACTCGGAGCGCGACCTCTTCCCGGTCACCCGCGCGCTGGGCATCACGTTCGTCGCCTACTCCCCGCTGCATCGTGGGCTGCTGACCGGCAGGATCCGCACGCCGGCCGACCTCCCTGCCGGCGACTGGCGGGGCCAGGTCCCCCGCTTCCAGGGTGCGAACTTGACGGCGAACGTCGCCCGCCTCGGACCGCTGGAGGAGATGGCGGCCAGGAAGGGCGTCTCGATGTCGTCGGTCGCGCTCGCCTGGCTTCTGCGCAAGGGTGAAGACCTCATCCCGCTCGTCGGAATGGGCCGCCCGGAGAACGTCGACCGCAATCTTGAGGTCGCGCGTGTGCAACTCGACGCCGCCGATGTGGCCGTGCTCGACTCCGCCTTCCCGATCGGCTGCGCCGCCGGACTGCGCTACCCGGAGGCGGCCATGGCCTCGCTCGGCCGCGAGGCACCCGCCCGGAGGCCGTCCGGCACTCCCTGAGCCCTGTCAGCGTCGCATCGCCGGAGGGTGCCGCGGCGATGGGGAGTGCCTACGCGAACTCCCTCAGGCGCGTTCCGAGCCGCCCCTACCGCATCCCGTCCATCCACGCCTTCGCGGCGGGGGCGGCGGACAGGTACGTGAGGCGGTGATTGCCCCCCACCACCGGGTGCAGGCTCATGGGGTTGCGCGAGGACAGCGCGGGGTCGCCGAGGAGCGCGTCCTGCTGGCGGACGGCCATCTCGCCGACCCGCTCGCGGATCGCCTCGTCGTTCGTGCCGTAATACACGCGGACCGGGGTGCGCAGCGGCTGCCGGTAGGTCTCCGCGGCCGCGAGCAGGCGGCCGTAGGTCGAGTTCGCGAAGTAGGCCGGGTCGCGGTACTCGGGCTTGAGGTAGTCCAGCAGCGGTACCTTGGCCCACTTCGCGAACATGCCGTACAGCGCCTTCTCGTCGGTGTACGTGCGCTCGTACATGCTCCTGAGCCCGTCGTAGTAATCGGGGCGCAGCACCGCACGACCCAGGTCCTTCGCGCCGTGGTAGTTCTCGAACGCGAACACGCTCAGCGCCAGGATGGTGTTCAGCCAGATCGCGTCCGCCTGGCGCGGCGCGTACAGGAAGCCGTACAGCGCCACGAACGGGTCCGACGGCGACGAGGCGGTGTACGCCCCGGTCACCTTCACGCCCTCGGCCTCGAGCCTCTGCAGGAACCCGGTCGTGTTGATCCCGCCCTGTGACCAGCCGCCCACGAAGAAGCGATCCGAGGCGATGCCCTTGCGCTTCAGGAACTCCTGCACCGCCACGTAGAGGTCGTAGTTGGACTGCTGCGTGCTCTGCTTGACGAAGTACGCCTCGGGGTTCGCGGCGTCGTCGCCCATGCCGAAGTAGTCGGCGGCCATGAGCGCGTAGCCGTTGCCCGCGTACAGGCCCACCATGTAGCGCGTCTCGTAGGCGTTCGCGTAGTGCGGGCGCGCCGACGGGTTGGTGCGACGGAACGCGTACGAGGGCACCTCGTACTTGCCGTACACCGTGCCGTGCAGGTACGCCACGAGCGGCAGCTTGGAGCGATCCGACAGCACGGGCAGCGCGAGCAGCCCGGTCGCCATGACCGGCTTGCCCCCCATCTCCGGCACGCGCGACGGGTAGCGCACGGTGTACAGCTCGACGGCGTTGCTCGCCTTGGAGACCGGCGGCATCTCGTAGCCGGGGCCGCCGGGGTGCCCGGCCACGAACTCCGTGCGCTCGGCGTCGAGCAGGGTGTTCAACTCGGCCACCTCGACGGTGCGCAACAGGGTGAAGACCGCGCCCTCGGCGCGCACGGTGGTCGCGAACGACACGAGCAGGCAGATCGCGAGGAGCGTTCTCATGGTCGGGGGTGTTCCTCCTCGATGCGTCGGACAGCCCGCGGCATCGGTGTCAGGGGGACTTCGGGGGCGTCGCCCGTCGCCCGGGGGATCGCGCGACGTGGGGCGTGCGCAGAGTGCTTGCGCGCAGCGGACGGTAGAGAACTCTCCCTCGAGCGGCAAACGTTCCCGCGAACCCCGTCGTGCCCGCCTCCGCCCCTGCCTCGCGACGTGCGCGTGCCGATTCGCATGCTAGGCTCACCGGGCGGCCCGTCGGGCCGTCATGGCGTGTCGTCCGGGACCGAGGAGGGAGTGCGATGTCCGAGGGCTTGCGTGGCAGGACGTTGGGTCCGGAGCGCTTCAAGGCTCTGGCCGATGGTGTCTTCTCGATCGCCTTGACGCTGCTCATCATCGACGTGGTCGCGGCGGCCAAGCACGTCGAGCACGGCGCGTCGCTCTCGGGCCACCTCATGAACCACTGGGGGACCGGGGCCGCCTACCTCGTGGGCTTCCTCACCATCTTCGTGTGCTGGGTGAACCATCAGGCCGTGCTCGACGAGGTCGTGCGCGTGGATCGCGAGTTCCTCTGGGTCGGCGGCCTGCAACTGGGGCTGGTCTCGGCGGTGCCCCTGCCCACCGCCCTGCTCGCCGACCACTTCATCGGCGCCGACCGCCACACCGCCTTCTTCCTCTACGGCGTCACGTTCATGCTCATGGCCGCGTCGTTCTGGGCGCTCAGCCGCACCGTGTTGCGTCGCGGGCTCGCCGACGACGAGGGGGCTCGGGGCGCACTGGCGAAGCTGAACCGGGCCTACCTCATCGCCATGGTCTGGACCGTGCTCTGCCTGCTCGTGCTGCGCTTCAACCTCTTCGCCGCGCTCGCCATGTGGGCCGCGATGTTCTACGTGTTCGCCTTCCCCGCCGAGTTCGCCGGGTTCGTGCACGCACGCTTCGGCGGCCGGACGCGGAACCCCGCCTAGCGCTCGCGCTCGCCTAGAGCAGCCCCGGGTTGGCCCGCCACAGCGTCCAGGTGAGCGCGGTGGCGAAGCTCACCCACAGCGCGTAGGGCACCAGCAGCCACGCCGCCGTTCGCGACGTGCGCGCGAACGCCCGCGCGGTGGCCACGATGAGCGCGAGCAGGACCACGATCTCGATCGTGGCGAGCGCGCCCTGGTGCCACGCGAAGAACAACCACGACCAGAGCGCGTTGGCGACCAGTTGCACCACGAACAGCGTGAGCGCGCCCGCCTTGGGGCCGGACTTGCGCCACACCAGCCAGGCCGAGATCGCCATGAGCACGTACAGGAACGTCCACACCGGCCCGAACAGCCACGTGGGCGGCGACCACGACGGCCGCACCAACTGGGCGTAGAACGACGGGGCCGAGATCGAGGCCGTCACGCCGACCGCCGCGGTGGCGAACGTCGCCAGCAGCCAGCCGACGAGCCCGGCCGTCTGGGACAGGAACGAGCGCAGCGTCATGGGGTCGCTCCTCTGCGAGTGTGACGACCGACCCGCGCCGCGCGAGGCGATGTCGCTGCCGCGTGCGGTGCGGGCCCGTGTGCCGGGTGCCGGGACCAACCCGCACCGTGCGTGCGGCGGTGCTTCGTGGCGTCCCGGGTGGAGAGGCTACTCCTCGGTCCCGGCCTTGGCCTTCTTCCCCTTCTTGCCGCCGCCCTTGCCGCCCTTCCCACCCTTCGGTGCGCGCGGCGGGAACTCCCACTGCAGCAGGCGCTTCTCGGCGGGCGTGCAGACCAGGAAGGCGCTGAACGGACGACCGCGCTTCGAGATCATGCCCTCGATGAGCGTCGTACGACCGTCCTGGAAGAACTCGCGCGCGTTCTCGGGCGTGAGCTCCTTCTGGCAGAGACGCTTCGGCAGGCTGGCCGTGCAGCCGCCACGGTCCTCCTGCCCGGCGCTGCACAGGTAGCCGAACGGCGTGTCGTGGATCATGCCGTCGCGGCCCTTCTCCTTGCACACCGGGCACGGCGCGATCACCGGCATGGTCGGCCAGTCCACCGCGCCGGGCGTGGTGCCGTCGGGGAACACGAACGTCGCCTTGCGACCGTCGGTGATGCGCAGCGACGCGGTGAACGGCACGCCCTTCTTGCTGCGGAAGCGGTCGATGGGGCCCAGCTCCTGCTTCTCGATGAGCGTGCGCACCTCGTCGTCGCTCAGCACGTAGCTGGCCACGATCTTGTTCACCTTGAGCTTGCACGCGGGATTCTTGCAGCCGTAGAAGGTGCTCTTCTGCGTGAAGCCCTCGGTGCTGCCGCACACGCCGCAGGTCACGTTCGTGAGGTCGGGGAACGTCCGCTTCTTCTCGTCCTCGAACCCCTTGCGTGCGGCCTGCACGATGTCGCGCGTCAGGCCTCGGATCTCGTCCATGAACTGCTCGCGGCCGAGCTCGTGGCGCTCCATCATGCGCAGCTTGTGCTCCCACTCGCCCGTCATGTCGGGCGAGCCCAGCGCCTCGATGCCCAGCGCCACGATCTGGTCGGTGAGCGCCAGCCCCTTGGCGGTCACGCGCAGTTCGCGACGGTCGCGATCGATGTACTTGTCGTAGATGAGCCCTTCGATGATCGCGGCGCGCGTGGCCGGAGTGCCGAGCCCGCGCTCCTTCATGGCCTCGGCCAGCGCCTCGTCGTCCACCAGCTTGCCGGCGTTCTCCATGGCCGAGAGCAGCGTGGCCTCGGTGTAGCGCGCCGGCGGCTTGGTGATGAGTTCGTGCACCTCGGTGAGTACCGTCTCGGCCGAGTCGCCGTCGGCGGCCGCCGCGAGCAGCTTGTCGTCGTCCTCGTCGGACGCCTCCTCGGCCGCCGCGGCCTTGCCGTACACCGCGAGCCAGCCGGCCTCCTTGAGGATCTTGCCGTTGCTGCGGAACGCGTCCTCGCCCACCCGGGTGATGCGCGTCGTCACCTCGAACTCGGCGCTCGGGAAGAACACCGCCACGAAGCGGCGCAGCACCATGTCGAACAGCTTCTGCTCGGCCTCGGGCAGGTTGGCGGGCGGCGGCGTGCCGGTGGGGATGATCGCGAAGTGGTCGCTCACCTTCTTGTCGTCGAACACGCGCGGCAGCGGCTTGACCCAGCCCTCGGCCAACGCGCGCCCGGCGTGCTCGGCCACCCCGGTCGGGAACCCACCGCGCCCCTCGAGCTTCGCGAAGCCCGCGAGCGTCTCCTTCACCGTGCTCACGTAGTCCTTGGGCAGGTAGCGCGAGTCGGTACGCGGATAGGTGAGCACCTTGTAGCGGTCGTAGAGCGCCTGCGCCAACTGCAGCGTGCGGCGCGCCGAGAACCCGAACCGGTTGCTCGCCTCGCGCTGCAGGCTAGTGAGGTCGTAGAGCAGCGGCGGCGCCTGCTTGGTGGGCTTGGTCGTCTGCTCGATGCGCCCGGGGCGGTTCGCGCACCGCTCGGCGATCGCGGTCGCTCGCGCCTCGTCCCACAGGCGCTCGGCGCGCTTCTGGTCGTCGAGCTCGTCCTTCTGGAACGACTCGTCGAACCAGCGGCCCTCGTAGGTGCCCGACCCCACCTCGAACGTGGCCATGACCTCGAAGTAGGCCCTCGGCACGAACGCCGCGATCTCGCGTTCGCGGTGCGCCAGGATGGTGAGCGTCGGCGTCTGCACGCGGCCCACCGGCGTGATCAGGAACCCGCCGTGCTGCGAGTTGAGCGCGGTCAGCGCACGGGTGCCGTTCAGACCGATCAGCCAGTCGCTCTCGCTGCGCGACTTGGCCACGTCGGACAGCGACTGCATCTCGTCCCCGGTGCGCAGCCGCTCGAACGCCTCGAGGATCGCACCCTGCGTCATGGACTGCATCCACAGGCGGCGCACCGGCTTGTTCACTCCGGCGCAGTCGAGGATGTAGCGGAAGATGAGCTCGCCCTCGCGCCCGGCGTCGCAGGCGTTGATGAGCTCGGAGACGTCCTTGCGCTTGATCATCCGGACCACCGCCCGGTAGCGCTTCTCGGTCTTGGGGATGGGCTCGAGGTCGAAGCGCTCGGGCAGGATGGGCAGTGGGCCGAAGCCCCACGCCAGCTTCTTGCCGTTCGCACCCATCGGCATGCGCAACTGCACGAGGTGGCCGATGGCCGAGGTGATGACGTAGCGGTCGTTCTCGAACGAGTCCTCGTCCTTGGTGAACGGAGGCATGCTTGGCATCTTGGCCAGGGCCTTCGCGAGATCGGCGGCGACGCTGGGCTTCTCGGCGATGATGAGGCTCTTGCTCATGGGTTCCTGTCCGCCCCCGGTCGGGGCTCGTCTGGGAATGGCTCGGCGGTCGTTCGGCGCCGGATATGTGTATAACGAGCCTCGCGCCGACCCCCGGTTCGAGCCCTCGTTCGGCCCCCCGTGCGGTGCTCGGGTCGGACCCTCGCGAGGCGTCCCCCGCGGGTGGCCTGTCGTGAGGGCCGCGCCGCGATCGCCGCCAACCTCCCCGGCGGTCGCTAAGCCGAGTCGTCCCCTTGGCTTCGCCCGTTCCCGAGGCCCCGCGCGACGTCTCTTATTAGGGAGGTCGCCGAGCAGGGCTCCGGGGCCCGTTCCCGAGGGGCCCCACCCGCCCTCGATCGGCCATCGCACAATTCCCCTTGACAGGGTCCCGGCCAAGGGGTGCGGATTCGCCCGAGGCGGTCCCCCTCGCGCCCCCGGGAAGGCCCCTGGCAGGCCCGTGCGCGGGCTGGGGTCGTCCCGGGCGAATCGGATAGCTCGCCCGCCCGCTCCCGGGGCCCTGCGGCCGCGTCCGGGGCGGGGCGCCTCACCGGGGGCTGCGAGGGTCAGTCGAACAGGCGCAGCCGCCCGGTCCCGTCGGGCTGGCAGGCCGGGCAGCGGTAGGTCGTGCGGCGCTGCGCACCCTGCCGCCAGGCCTCGATCCGCGTGCCGCAGCGCAGGCAGGGGCGCCCGGCCCGCATGTAGACGTGGTGGCGTTCGCTCGGGGCGCCGCGGCCCGGCACGCGCGCCACCGTCACCACCGGACCGCTGCCGCGTGCGGCGCGCTCCATGAGCGAGCGCGCGATGCCGAGCAGGTCGGTGAGCGCGGCGTCGCTGAGGCGCTCCACCGGGGTCGCGGGGTGCAGTCCGGCCAGGTGCAGGGCCTCGGACTTGAAGATGTTCCCGATCCCGGCCACCACGGTCTGGTCGAGCAGCACGTCGCCCACCTCGCGCTGCCCGGTGGCCGTCCGCCGCATGCGTCGCAGCACGCCCTCCAGGTCGAACGGGTCGTGCAGTAGGTCGGGACCGAGTGCGCGCAGCTTGCGGTGCGAGGCGCGCTCCTCGGGGGTGAGCAGTTCCACCACGGGCCCGTTCGTGAACACCGCCTCGTGCGTGGCGGTCACGAACCGCACGGTGACCGTGCCGCGGATGGGGCGGAACTCGCGCCCGCGCCGCACCAACTGCCAGCCGCCGGTCATGAGCGCGTGCGTGTGCAGCGTGAGGTCGTTCGACCACTCGAACAGCAGGTGCTTGCCGTGCGTGCCGATGCGGCGCAGGTGCTGGCCGCGCAGCGCGTCCTCGCCCGCGCGCAGGCGTTCGGGCAGTCGCACCTGCTCGAGCGGTGCGCCCACGAGCGGCGCGAGCAGGCGCGCCCAGCGGATGATGGAGTGTCCTTCGGCCACGGTCGCGGAACCTCGCAGGACGATCCGGCCGTGCGGGCGGTCCGGAACATGAAGCATACCGCGCAGCGGACTCGTGCGCAGGCGTCGCTCGCGCGCCGCACGCGCCGGCAGGTGTTGCTCGCATGCCGTGCGCTCTCAGGCGTTGGTCGCACGCAGCGCTCGCCCGCAGGTGTTGGTCGCGCGCCGCTCGTGTGCTACTGCTCGCGTCATCCTTCGCGCCGCGTTGCCACGTGGTCCCGCTCGCGCACGTCCCTCCCGAGGTCCCGCCATGTCGCGCTCCCTCCCCTCGTCCTCCGTCCGCGCTTCGCGTGGGACCCTCGGCCCCTACCGCGCTGTGGGGCTCGCATGATCTCGTTATTGCTCGCGGCCGCGGTCCTCGGGGCCCCCGGCACGCTGCCGCTCCGACTCGGGGCCGAGCGGCCCGCGCACATCCGGACCAGTGCGGCCGGCGATCGGATGCGCTCCCTGCCCGTCCCCGGATGGCGGCGCGGTCCCGTACGCGCGCCGGTGGTGGTGCGCGTCGGGCTTGATGCGCCGCGGCAGACGATCGAGGGCATCGGGGGCTCGCTCACCGAGGCGACCGCGTTCGTGCTCGCGCACCGCGGTGCCGCCGAGCGCGCCGAGCTGCTCGACGCCTGCTTCGGCCCCGAGGGCGCCGACCTCACGCTGGCGCGCACGCCCATCGGGTCGTGCGACTTCACCGTGCACGGCCGCTACGACTACGCCCCGGTCGAGGGCGACACCGCGCTCGCCGCGTTCTCGCTCGCACCCGACCGCGCCGGGTTCGCGGGTGCGGCCGACCCCGCCTACGACGTGCTCCCGCTCCTGCACGACGCGTTCGCGCGCCAGCCCGCGCTCCGGCTCGTGGGCAGTGCGTGGACCGCGCCCCCGTGGATGAAGGCCAACGGTGCGTACTTCGACAAGGGCGTGGCGGGCGGTCGGCTGCGACCCGACCAGCGCGCCACCTACGCGCGCTACCTCGCCCGCTGGGTGCGCGAACTCACGGCCCTCGGCATTCCGGTGTGGGCGGTGACGCCCGTCAACGAGCCGCTCGGCGTGGGCGGTCAGTGGGAGAGCATGGAGATGGGGCCCGACGAGGCGCGCGACGTCATCCGCGACCACCTCGGCCCCGCGCTCGCGCCGCTCGGTGTGCGCATCCTGCAGTACGACCAGAACCGCGAGCCCATCGCGCTCGACTACGCGCGCCGCGTGTTCGAGGACTCGGCGTGTGCCGCCCGGGTGCACGGCA
>JBJTRI010000162.1:0-12109 GCA_046076045.1 bacterium | reverse complement strand
GGCCGCTGGCGCGAGCCCTTCGACTCGGTGGTGGTCACCAGCCCCATGAACAACCCGGGCGACGACACCGAGGCCAACGCCTACCAGCAGACCGCCGCCCCGGCCCTGCACGCCCCGAGGGCTTTCGCGAGCGCTGGGGCGGGCCTGAGGGCCTGGGCCGCTGGTTGGACCGCTTCGTCACGCTGCCGGTGCCCAACTCCGACGAGCCCCTGGGCCAGGAGGTGCTGATCGGCCAGTACGCGCACGGCAACGAGCCCAGCCACCACATGGCGTACCTGTACGCGTTCGCGGGCCGGCCGTGGCGCACGCAGGCGTTGGTCCGGCGCGTGCTCGACAGCCTCTACACGCCGCGCCCCGACGGGCTCTCGGGCAACGAGGACTGCGGCCAGATGAGCGCGTGGTACGTGCTCTCCGCGCTGGGGTTCTACCCGGTCACGCCCGGGCGCGCCGAGTACGTGATCGGTTCGCCCCTGTTCCGGCGCGCCACGCTGCGTCTGCCGAACGGCCGTCGCTTCACGGTGCGAGCCGAGGGCAACGGTCCCGGTCGGCCCTACGTGCGCGCCGCGACGATCGGCGGCGTGCCGCTCGCACGCCCGGTGCTTACGCACGCGGCGATCGTGACCGGTGGGGAGTTGGTGCTGGTGATGGGCGACCGTCCCGACACCACGTTGTGGAGCGCACCCGATGCGGTCCCGGTGTCGGCCGCGACGGGACCGCGCATGACCGCCGCGCCGCACCGCGTGGACGGCGCAGCGCGCTTCCGGGGTGCGCAGACCGTGCGACTGGCGAGTGCCGAGCCCGGCGCCGACCTGGGTTGGATGGTGATGCAGGACGGCGTTCCGGTGCGCTCGGGCGTGGGGGACACCGTGACGGTGGACCGCACCGCGACGCTCCGCTGGCGCGCGACCCGGCCGGGGGCGCTTCCCAGTCCCGAGGAGGAGGCATCATTCCGTCGCATCGCCGACGAGCGGCGCATGGCGAGCCTGACTGCGCCGCATCGCGCCTACACGGGGGACGGCGCCGACGCGCTACTCGACGGCGTGCGTGGCGGCGAGGACTTCCGGTTGCCGACGTGGATGGGCTTCTACGGCACCCACGTGGAGGCGGTGGTGGATCTGGGGAGCGAGCGGACGCTGCGGCGCGCGGCGATGGGGTTCCTGCAGGACCAGAACTCGTGGATCTTCATGCCGCGCGCCGCCACGTTCGAGGTCTCGCTCGACGGCACGCGCTGGGAACCGGTGGGCGAGGCCGCCAACGCGGTGGACGAGCGCGCCGACGGCGTGGTGATCCGCGACCTGTCCGTGACGTTCGCGCCGCGGCCCGCGCGCTGGTTGCGCGTACGCGTCACCGCGCCCCTCATGTGCCCCGACTGGCACAAGGGGAGCGGCAACCGCTCGTTCGTGTTCGCGGACGAGATCGAGTGGGAGTGAGGGTCATGAGGACGCAGACGCTGGCAGGCGGTTCGCTCGAGACGACGCGGTTGGGCTACGGCTGCATGCGCACCGCGGGCACCATGGAGCGGGCGCGGTTCACGCCCGAGATGGAGGCGCGCGGGCGGGCGGCGGTGATCGCGGCCTACGAGGCCGGGTACACGCACTTCGACCATGCCGACATCTACGGCAACGGACTGTGCGAGGAGTTGTTCGGACGCGTGCTGCGCGACGTGGGAGGCATGCGGGAGCGCGTGCTGGTGGCCACCAAGTGCGGCATCCGTTGGGCCGACGAGCCGGTGAAGGGCGACCCGCACCGCTGGGACTTCAGTCGCGCGCACATCGTGTGGTCGTGCGAGCGCTCGCTCGAGCGGTTGGGCGTGGAGCGGATCGACCTGTTCATGCTGCACCGGCCCGACTACCTGATGCACCCCGACGAGGTGGCCGGGGCGTTCGAGCAGCTGCACGCGCAGGGCAAGGTGCGCGAGTTCGGGGTGAGCAACTTCCGGCCGGCCACGGTGGATCTGCTGCAGAGGGTGTGTCGCATGCCGCTCGTCGCGCATCAGGTCGAGGTGCACGCGGCGCGCCTCGACACGCTCGAGGACGGCACGCTCGAGCAGTGCATGGCCGAGGGTATGACGCCCGTGTCGTGGAGCCCGCTCGGGCGAGGGCTGTTGGGTGAGGGTGGCGAGCCGTCCCCCGACGACCCGCGCGCCGGTACGCTGCGCGGGCTGCTGGCGACCCTCGACCGCGTGGCCGGCGAGCACGGGGTGTCGCGCACCGTGGTCGCGCTCGCGTGGCTGTTGCGCCATCCGGCGGGGATCGTCCCCCTTGTGGGCAGCGTGCGCCCCGA
The DNA here is from genome assembly GCA_046076045.1 of bacterium. GTDB lineage: Bacteria > Eisenbacteria > RBG-16-71-46 > RBG-16-71-46 > RBG-16-71-46 > JAIOPA01. The sequence continues at coordinate 9,826 of JBJTRI010000162.1, read as the reverse complement.
ACGCATCCGCGAGGCCGTGCGTGCGGACTCGCTCGAACTGACGCGCGAGCAGTGGTACACCATCCTCACCGCCTCGCGCGGCACGCGCCTGCCGTAGTCCTCGACCAGGCGCGAAGGGGCCGGGGGCGCGCGAAGGCGCTGGGCGAGGGTCGAAGGCTCTCGGGGATGTGCGAGAGCCCACGACGGCACGGAGCGAATCGGACGGCACGATGCGAATCCGCGAGCATGTACACAGGCCCACGACGGCACGGGGAGTTCTGGGGACGCGCGAAAGCCCGGAACGAGGCACCGAGGCCCCGGCGGAGGAGCGATCCGCCGGGGCCTCGGTGCGAGCGGTGCGTCAGTGCATGGCCTTCGACTCCGCGATCGCGCGTGTCGGTGACATGCGCGCCCGGATCGGTTCGGGCAGGCTCGCGGGCAACGGGGTGATGGTGCCGAGACGCGGCGTGTCGGGCAGCCGTCGCCCGTACCACTCGAGCAGGCGCTGTGGCGTGCCGAGGTCGGTCCATCCGCACGGTGGGCAGTGCAGCACGCGCGTCGCCGAAGGCGCGCGCTCCAGCACGTCGCGGCTGAAGTCCACGACCGGGAGCGCGCGATGGGCCTCGGCCAGCCGCACGCTGCCGTAGGCGCGACGCTGCAACCACAACACGTACTCGCCCAGCAGTTCGCCCGCGTGCTGCAGGAACAGCGACAGCAGCGAGTGGGCCGAGGCCGCGAACGTGAACGTGCTCACCAGCCCGCCTCGCTTCGAGAGCGCAGCCGCGGTCGTCGGGTTGGGGCGCTCGATGAACGACAGCACGGGTTGCGTCCCGTCGGGTGAGCGGCGCCCGGGCAGGAGCCAGCCGAACTCGGGGTCGTCGGGCGGGTCCACGGCCACCATGACGAGGTGGTCGGGCGATTCGTGCACGGCGCGCAGCGCGTGCCGCAGCGTCTCGCGCCACAGATCCTCGTCGTCCACCTCGTGGTCGGAGGGCATGACGAGCAGGTAGGGGTCGCGATCGTGCTCGAGCACGTGCGAGACCACGTGCAGCAGGGCGACGCCCGTACCCTGGTTGGTCGGCTGGACGAGGATGTTCGCCTGCGGCAGGTGCGCGAGCATGGGCGTCCACCACTCGCGGTGCGCCTCCTGCACCACCACCAGCGTGTGCGCCGGGTCGGAGTGGCGCGCCGCGCGGCGCAGGGCACGCTGCAGGAGCGAGCCCCCCGGTCCGAAGCGGCAGTACTGCTTGGGGACGTGCTGCCCCTGACGATCGCGTGTGAGCGCTGCCATTCGTAGGCCGTCCCCACCGGCGAGGACGACGGACCAGACGTGATGCGGGTTTCTCATGGGACCCCCGATGGATGGACCGGGGACCCGCGCATCCATCGTGCCGGAACCAATGGGGAGAGTGTATGCGTTCGTGGCCCGGTAAGTATCCGGTTCAGTGCCGTAAGTCACGATTCAGAGACGTGATTGCGAGGGGCTCAGTATGAATACGGACTGCGAGAGCCCGATGGAGAACTGAAGCCGAACACGATTCCCGGCCGCCATGTTGTCAGTCTCGATGGCGACTCGTCAGAGGGTCGGGGAGGCACACGACACCTCCCGACCTGGGTGGGAGTGGCGTCGTCCGGTCGTGTGCGTTCGGACCACGCGCGGTGGTGTGGGGTGCGCGAACCGAGGCCTACCAGCGCCGCGACCCGTCCCGGAAGCGGGGTGGGGCGAGGGCTCGTCGTCGGAGGTGCGGGGCAAGGGCCCGCGATTGGCACCTGCCGCGCCCCCGCATATCCTCTCGCGTAGTCGCGACCCGTCGCCGCCCGGTGCCGCTCGTCGCCACCCGTCGCCACCCGTCGCCGCTCGTCGCCGCTCGTCGCCGCCCGTCGCCGCTCGTCGCTGCCCGGTCCGCGGGCCATGCTCGACGGTTCGATCGCATCCCGCCGCCCCCAACCGAGAGGTCCGTCCCCATGTCCCCTCGTGCCGCGCTCGTGCTGCTGCTCGCGTTCCTCGGTTCCGTGGTCACCCCGGTCATGGCCGCGCCCCCCGACGGGCATGCCCGCATCCACTACCACCGCCCCAAGGCGGACTACGCCGGCTGGGGGCTGCACGCGTGGGAGGACACGCCTCTCAACGTGGCGTGGACTTCGCCGCTCGCGCCGACCGGCCGCGACGACTGGGGCGTGTGGTGGGACGTGCCGCTCAAGCCGGGCGCGAAGCGGCTGGGTCTGATCGTGCACAAGGGCGACCAGAAGGATCCGGGCCCCGACCAGTTCCTCGACCTCGCGCTCGCCCGCGAGGTGTGGATCGTCTCGGGCCGCACCGCCCTGGAGACCGCGGCCCCCGACGTGAGCGCGCTCGCGGCCGGCGACCTGTCGCGCGCTCGCGGTCACTGGTTGTCGCGCGGACAGTTCGCATGGCCGGGGTTGGCCGCCGGCAGCGAGGTGCGCCTGCATGCGAGTCCCGACGCCGCGTTGCGGCTCACGCGTGACGGTGTGACGGGCGGCGAGTCGTTCGTGCTGCGGCCCGACCCGGCGGGGATGTCGTCCGAGTTGCGCGCGCGCTTCCCGCACCTCGCGGGCGCGCCGGTGTACACGCTCGACCCGGCCGCCGGGGCGCGGGCCGAGGCACTGCTCAAGGGGCAGTGCGTGCTCTCGGCGCGACTGCCCGACGGCTCGCGTGACGCCACGGGTCTGCAACTGCCGGGCGTGCTCGACGACGTGTACGCCACCGACGCGCCGCTCGGCGTGACTTGGGTGCGCGCGGTGCCCACGCTGGGCGTGTGGGCACCGACCGCGCGCCGCGTGCGCCTGCACCTGTTCGACGGGCCGCGCAGCGAGGGCGCGCGCGTGCTCGACATGACCGAGTCGCGCGGCGTGTGGAGCGTGACGGGTACGGCCGACTGGAAGGGGCGCTACTACCTCTACGAGGTCGCGGTGTACGTGCCGTCCAGCGGGCGCATCGAGACGTCGCTCGTCACCGACCCCTACTCGCGCAGCCTGTCACGCAATTCCACGCGCACGCAGATCGTGGACCTGTCCGACCCCGCGCTGGCCCCGGCGGGCTGGTCGGGAGTGCGGAAGCCCGCACTGGCCGCGCCCGAGGACGCGGTCCTCTACGAGTTGCACATCCGCGACTTCAGCGTCTCGGACCCCACGGTGCCCGACTCGCTCAAGGGCACCTACCGTGCGTTCGGGGTGGAGGCTGCGGGGACGCGACACCTGCGGTCGCTCGCGCGCGCGGGCCTGACGCACGTGCACCTGCTGCCGACGTTCGACATCGCCACGGTGGACGAGGACCGCACCACGTGGCAGGGCCCCGGGGACCTGTCGCGGTTCGCGCCCGACGGCGAGGAGCAGCAGGCCGCGGTCACGCGCGTGCGCGGGCGGGACGGGTTCAACTGGGGCTACGACCCGTTCCACTACGGCGTGCCCGAGGGCAGCTACGCGACCCGTCCCGACGGCGGCGCGCGCCTGATCGAGTTCCGCGGCATGGTGCAGGCGCTCGCGGCCATGGACCTGCGCGTCGTCATGGACGTGGTGTACAACCACACGAACGCCGCCGGGATGTCGCCCATCGCCGTGCTCGATCGGATCGTGCCCGGTTACTACCACCGCCTGAACGCGGACGGCGCGGTGGAGAACAGCACGTGCTGCCCCAACACCGCGAGCGAGCACCGCATGATGGAGCGGCTCATGGTGGACGACCTCGTGCACTGGGCGCGCGACCACAAGGTGGACGGGTTCCGCTTCGACCTCATGGGTCACCACATGAAGCGCAACCTCGAGCGCGCGCGCGACGCGCTGCGCGCCCTCACGCTCGAGCGCGACGGCGTGGACGGCTCGGCCATCCTCATGTACGGCGAGGGTTGGGACTTCGGCGAGGTGCAGGGGGGACGGCGTGGCGTGAACGCGACCCAGCGCAACCTCGCGGGCACCGGCATCGGCACGTTCAACGACCGGCTACGCGACGCGGCGCGCGGCGGCAGCCCGTTCAGCGATCGGCGCGAGCAGGGCTTCGCGAGCGGGCGGTTCCACACGCCGGGCGAGCTCGACCGCGGCGGGGAGTCCAGCCGCACCGCACTGCTCGACGCCGCCGATCGCATCAAGGTGGGGCTGGCCGGCAACCTCGCCGACTACCGGTTCACCGATCGGCGCGGCAACCCCAACACGGGCGCCGCGCTGTCCTCGACCGGCTACACGTCCGACCCGCAGGAGTGCATCAACTACGTCGAGGCGCACGACAACGAGACGCTCTGGGACAAGCTGCTCTACGCACTGCCTGCGGGCGCTCCGCTCGCCGAGCGCGTGCGCATGCAGGTGCTGGCGCTCTCGATCCCCGCGCTGGGGCAGGGCATCCCGTTCTTCCACGCGGGCGGCGAGTTGCTCCGCACCAAGTCGCTCGACGCCGACAGCTACGACTCCGGCGACTGGTTCAACCGGTTCGTGCCCGACCGGTCGTCGAACGGCTGGGGTATGGGGCTGCCGCCCGCCGAGAAGAACCGCGAGCGCTGGCCCGTCATCCGCGACCGCATCGCGCGGCGCGACCTGGTGCCCGGGCGCGCCGAGATCGAGCTGGCCGCGGGGGCGTTCGAGGACCTGCTCGCCGTCCGCCGCAGCTCACCGCTGTTCCGGCTGCGGACCGCGGACGACGTGCAGGCGCGCGTCGGGTTCCTCACTGCCGGCCCCGGGCAGGTGCCCGGGCTCATCGTGATGGCGCTCTCGGACGCGGTCGCCGACCGCCCCGACCTGGACGCGCAGTGGGAGCGGGTGGTGGTGGTGTTCAACGCCACCCCGAGCGAGCAGCGCATCGTGTACCCCGCGTTCGCACAACTGCCGTTCGAACTCCACCCGCGACAGGCCACGGGCGCCGACCCCGTGGTCCGCGGGGCCCGGGCCGATCGCTCGGGGAGCGCACTGGTGGTGCCGGCGCACACCACCGCCGTGTTCGTGGCCCGATAGGGCTCCGGACAGGGCCGTCATCGAGGGGGCGGCGGCGGGCACCGGGGCAGGGGCCCCGGGGTGCCTGACCGCCGCCCCTGTCGGTTCCGGCGGGATGGGGGCGCGCGGGACGAGCACGCAACGGATTGTGCCACAACGGATTCGCGGGCCCGGCCTTGCCCGGGCTTCATGCGGGGCCGTCGCCAAGGGCTGGAACCCATTCAAGAATTGTGCGTTAGCGTGAAAATTCCACTTTGTTCGTCAGCCGCACATACTTCACAATAAGCTATCGCTTGGAGTTCTCCATCGAGCGTTTGCCACCTGGGGCCCCCGGCCCCTCACATCCTAGAGAGGAGTCCCCGGCAATGATGCTTGCGACTCGTTCGATCCGCCGCGTCGTCGTGGGTGCGCTCGTCGCCACCACGCTCTTCGCGGGCAGCGCCAAGGCCGTGACGTTCAACGTCGACAACGTGAACCTCACGAACGGCTTCATGAACGTCTTCGAACTCCCGAGCAACGGCGGCGGGTACATCTTCGGCTCCGGCTGGGGCATCGCGGACCTCAACGCGACGTTCGCGGGCGGCAACTGGACCCTGAGCCCGAACACGATCGGCGACCCGAACCCGTTCTGGTACACCCCCTCGGGTGGCCCGGGCGCGGCCGGCAACAAAGTCATGGAGGCCAACCTCTACTCGCAGTTCGACGGCTCGCTCGCGGGCCAGACGGTGACCTTCATCGGCAACGTCGTGTCGAACACGCTCACGTCGGCGCACGTCGGCAAGATCTTCATCCGCGACTTCGCCCCCGACTTCTCGTCGGTGGTGGAGCAGTCGATCCCGATGCCGGCCGCGGGCAACTTCTCGATCTCGCTCGCGACGATCAACGACCCGAACCGTCACGTGCAGTACGGCTTCCAGCTGAAGGGCGCGTGCGTGTGGTACACGGACACGGCGCCGTTCGGCAACGTGGTGATCGGTCCGCAGTCGGTGACGCCGTCGCAGAAGAGCTCGTGGAGCCGCGTCAAGTCGCTCTACCGGTAGTCTGTGCTTCGAAGATTGTGGACGCCCCTGGCGAGCAGCCGCTCGCTGGGGGCGTTCCGCTTGGTCAGACGGTGAGTCGGGCGGTGAACCTTCGCTCGTTGCGGATGCGGGGCGTGCGCACGGTGCCCTCGTGGTAGGCGGAGTACTCCTCCGGGAGTCGGATGTGGGCCTTGAACAGTCGGCGATGCAGTAGCTCGCGCACCGTGTAGGGCCGCTGCGCGGTGCCGGCGCGCTGGGCGGGGGTGCCGCCGCCGTGGCGCTCGGAGAACGGCTTCACCAGGTTGAGCCACGCGATGAGCCATGCGGCGCGCTCGACGACCGACTGGTGGCGCTTGGAGAACGCGATCGTCTCGCGCTTGTGGTTCGCGCTGCTGTGCCGGAGGAGCAGGTCGAGGCGGTTGACCGGGAACAGCGGGTTCCGGGCGGTGCGGGCCTCCTTGCTGTTGGTGCGCTCGTGGACCACCCGGTAGCCCGCCAGACGCCGCAGCGCCCTCGGGTAGGCCGCGTGCTCGTCGCTGCGCACCACGAGCGCCTGCGGCTGCCTGGCCGCAAGGGCGAGGGCGCGATGCGTGCCGAGCTCGATCGCGCGCGGGTCGGGGCGGCCGTCCTCGGACTCGAGGGCCGCCCGGCGCTTCCGCTGGCCGGCGGTCATGCGTCCCTTGCGACGGAGCGGGGAGTGGGTGAAGGCGTAGACCAGGTGACTGTGGGCCCCGACGACGAGGTTCAGGTAGAGCGGGTGGTACTGGCTGTAGGCGAACGACTCGAACCCGTCCACGACGAGCGGCTCGCGCACGGGCCCACGCGGGCGGTGCTGCTCGAGCAGGAGCAGGGCGTGCCGGCCGAGTCGGCGGACCTGTTCGAGGACCGTGCCCGGGGAGCAGCGGAGGGAGCGCGCGAGTTGGCGGTAACCCCCGCAGGCCAGCACCCCGTTGGCGATGGGCTCGAGGAGGTCGGGGCGCTTGAGCCAGTAGGTGGGGGAGAAACTCTGCGAACTGAAGGTGTGACCGCAGTGACGGCATCGGTATCGTGGGATGGACGCGGGCGTCGCGCGACGGACGAACGACCCGTAGCGCACCCATCGCCAGCCGGGCCGGCAACGGTGGTAGTCGCAATCGGTTCGCGGACAGTGCGGGGGGATGAAGGCGTTGGTGTCTCCCGTCATGGCGACGATCCACTGCACGCCCCATGCCCAACAATCTCCCAAGCACAATCCTACCGGTAGGACCGGGCAGGCAGTCCTCGTCGCCCCCGGTGAGCGCTTGCTCGCCGGGGGCGTTCGCTTGACCACCGGGGGCATGATTGACCCACGACCGCACGGCTCCCATCATGCCGAGCCAGCACACCCTCGGAGGTCCCCCATGACGCTTCCCCCGCCGTCAGAGCAATCGTCCGCACGTTTCACCGCCGCCCCCGCCCCCGGCGCCCCAAGGAACTCGACGCGTCGTGTGCTGCTGGCCAGCCTCATCGGCTCCACGATCGAGTTCTTCGACTTCTACATCTTCGGCATCGCGGCATCGCTGGTGTTCCCCAAGCTGTTCTTCCCCGAGGTCGACCCCACCAGCGCCATGATGTCCTCGTTCGCCACCTTCTCGGTGGCATTCTTCGCCCGGCCCATCGGCTCGATCGTGTTCGGGCACTTCGGGGACCGGGTGGGGCGCAAGACCACGTTGGTGGCGTCGCTCATGCTCATGGGGCTCTCCACCGTGCTCATCGGGCTCATGCCCACCTACTCGCAGGTCGGCCTGCTCGCGCCCATGCTGCTCGCGGTCCTGCGCTTCGGGCAGGGGCTGGGCCTCGGCGGGGAGTGGGGCGGAGCGGTCCTGCTGGCGGTCGAGAACGCGGGGCCGCGGCAGCGCGCGTGGTTCGGCATGTTCCCGCAGTTGGGCGCGCCGATCGGGTTCTTCCTCTCGAGCCTGCTGTTCCTATTGCTCTCCAGATTCCTCCCGGGCGACGACTTCCTCACCTACGGCTGGCGCATCCCGTTCCTCGCCAGTGCCGTGCTCGTGGGTGTGGGGCTGTGGGTGCGGCTGCGCATCGAGGAGACGCCGGTCTTCGCCCGCGCGACCGTCCAGCGCGAGCGCGTGCCGCTCCTCACCGTGATCCGGCGTCACCCGGTCGCGCTCCTCCGCGCCACGCTCATGCCGGTCTCGGGCTACGTGCTGTTCTACCTGGTCACGGTCTTCTCGTTGTCGTGGGGCACCACGCAGCTCGGGTACTCGAAGCCGTGGTTCCTCACGCTCCAGATGCTCGCCGTGCTCGCGTTCGCGGCCACCATCCCGCTCAGCGCGCTCATGCTGGAGTGGGGCCGCCGCCGCGCGTTCGTGCTGACCACGCTGACGACCCTCGCGTTCGGGTTCGTGATGCCCGGCCTGCTCGGGGGCCACCACATGGGGACGATCCTCGCGGTGGTCATCGGCATGGCACTCACGGGGTTGTTCTACGGGCCCCTCGGCACCACCCTCTCGGAGATGTTCCCCACCGAGGTCCGCTACACGGGTAGCTCTCTCGCGTTCAACACCGCGGGCGTGCTCGGCGCCTCGTTCGCGCCCTACATCGCCACCTCGCTCGCCACCTCGCACGGGCTGCCCGCGGTGGGCTGGTACTTAAGCGGCATGGCGGTCGTCTCGCTGCTGAGCGTGCTGGGGGCGCGCGAGACGCGCGACGTCGAGTTGTAGTCCTACCTAAGGACACCGTGCCCTTCCGCCCGCTCCGCCGATACCCTGCGGAGCGAGGAGGTGGCCCCATGGCACGTGCTGTTCGCCTGGTCCCGTTGGTCTGCGCCGTGCTCCTGTGCATGACATCGCCCGCGCGAGCGGCTCGTCCCGCCTGCGATGGCCCGTTCTCGCGTGCGGCCATCGCGCGCGCAGCCGAACGCGACCTGTTCGTGCGCACGGCCGACCCGGACACGACCGGCGTCCCGGGTGACTCCCGCGACGCGGTCCCGTCCGACACCGCGGAGGCCCTCGCCTCGCCCAGCGGGGCTGCTGGCATCCCGGCGCCGTCCGGGCCGCTCGGCGACAAGTGGGGCGAGGGCGCTCGCAAGCCCACCGACCGAGGGCAGGGCTCCGACGACCTCGCCCTCATCGTGGGCCTGACGGTGGCCATGGAGGGGGCCCTCGCGGGCATGACCTACGCCACCGTCCGCCAGAAGGACGGTGGCTACTACTGGGGCGGCTTCATGATCCTCAATAGCATCATCGTGCCCGCCTTGGTGGGGGCCGAGGGGGCCTACTCAGGCGGTTATCACACCGTCAGCATGCTCGCGTGCTCGGCCGCGCTGCTCTACGTCGGTGTGCGCGACATCCAGACCGAGAAGCGGGGCGACGTCGATCGCGCGCGCATGTTCCGGGAGAGCTTCCTCGGCCTCAACGTCGCATGCGTGCTGCCCCCGCTGATCGAGGGCGCTATCCACATGGTGGGTGGACCCCGCTGAGCAGGTTCACAGAAGGACTTGCCCGCATGGCGCATGGAGCCGCGCCCACCGAGGCGCCGACATGTTCGCAGAAAGTGAGCAGGCTCCGATGCCCGCACCTCGAGGGCGCATCCGCATGGTGGGCGGACCCCGCTGGGCAAGTTCACAGAGGGACTTGCCCGCATGGCGCATGGAGCCGCGCCCACCGCGGCACCGGCCTGTTCGCAGAAAGTGAGCGGCCTCCGCCGCCCGCACCTCGAGGGCGGCATCCACATGGTGTGCGGACCCCGCTGTGCCGGATCACAGCGGGAGTCGCCATCGTGCTGCCTGCAGTGGCAACGACCGCCGCCGCCGAGATCCACTCGCGCAAGTCGTGAGCAGGCCTCGATGCCCGTCCCCGAACGCGCGACGGCCCGCCGGGGGGAACCCCGGCGGGCCGTCGGTGGGTCATGGGACAGGG
>JBJTRI010000161.1:0-5146 GCA_046076045.1 bacterium | reverse complement strand
CGCGACGAGCGCCCGCGTGCTGTTGCGCTTCGACGACCGTCATCCCGCGCTGGTCGAGACCCCGCGTGCGCTCGTGCTGCTGGCCCCGCTCGACGCCGTCCGCGGCGACTTCGCGGTCTCGGGTGCGTTCCTGCCGCTCGTGCACCAGGCGGCGCGCGTGCTCGCGCGCGGCACCGCGGCGCCCTCGCTGTACCCGGGTGACACGTGGAGTGCGCCCGCGGCCGCCGAGTGGCGGCTCGAGGACGAGACCGGGCGCAACGTGCCGGTGCGCACCGAGACCGTGGCGGGGGCGACGCGCATCGTGAGCGAGCCGCTCGACCGGCCGGGTCTGTACCGCGCCTTCGCCGACGGCCGCCTGCGCACGAGCTTCGCGGTCAACCCCGACCCGGCCGAGAGCGACCTCGCCGCACTGCCCGAGCGCGCCATCCTGGCGGCGTTCCCGCCCGGGCGCGCACGCACGATCCCGGTCGGCGACGACCTCGCGGCGCGCGTGCGCGAGGCGCGTCACGGGCGCGAACTGTGGGCCGAGTTCGTGCTCCTCGCGCTCGTGCTGCTCGTGATCGAGTCGCTCGTCGCGCGCGCCGGCATGGGCGGCAGCGCCCGCCGCGCCGAGTGACGCGCGCGCGCGTTGAGCGAAGCGCGGCCCTCGTCTAGCCTGCGTGCGAATGATCACCCCCACGACCGCCGCCCCGCACCCCGCCCGATGAGCCGCGACGTCCATCTGCGCGACCCGCTCGCCGCTGCCCTGCTCGAGCAGGTCGGGCGTGCGCCCGAGGCGATCGAGACCCTGTCCGTGCTGCGCGACGGCTGGGGCCGCGCCGACCAGGGCGGCCGCACGCCGCGCGTCGCGGTGCGCGGGCTCAAGGGTTCGTCGCGCGCGCTGTTCACCGCGTGGCTGCAGTCCGAGCTCGACGCCACCGTGGTGTGGGTGGTCCCGCACGGCGAGGCGTTCGAGGCCGCCCGCGACGACCTCGAGTACTTCGCGGGCCGCAGCGCGACGCTGCCGTTCCCCGAACCCGACGCGGCACCGTACGACTCCAGTTCGCCGCACCCCGCACTCACCGCCGAGCGCCTCGAGACGCTCGCGCGCCTCGCGAGCGGCGAGCGCGGCGTGCTGCTCACCACCGTGCGCGGCGTGCTGCAGCGCATCCCGCGTCCGGCCCGGCTCGCCGACGCGCGGCTCGACCTGCGCACCGGCGCCGACGCCGACCCCGCTCGCCTGCTCGAGCGCCTCGTGTACCTGGGCTACGAACGCTTCCCCGAGGTCGAGGCCATGGGCCACTGCGCGCGGCGCGGCGGCATCCTCGACGTCTGGCCGGTGGGCTGGAACGACCCGCTCCGGATCGAGTTCGACGGCGACGTCATCGCCTCGTTGCGTCGCTTCGACCCCGGCACGCAGCGCTCGCTCGAGAAGCTGCCCGAGGCGCGCGTGCTGCCGCGCTACGAGATCGTGGTGGCGCCCGGCGAGGCCGAGACCATCGCGCAGCGACTGCGCGACGCGGGCGACGAGGCCGCCAAGGGCGGGGCGGCGCTGTTCCACGAGGGTATGGAGCGGTTCGCGGGCTACTACGACGCCGACCTCGGCGGTCTGCTCGACCACGTGCCCGCCGACGCGATCGTGGTGCTCGACGACCCCGACGCACTCCGCGACCGGGCCGAGGACCTCGCCGAGGGCGTACTGCGCGGGTTCGAGGAGGCGCGCCGCGACTACCCGCTCGTGTCGCCGCCCGAACGCCTGTGGTACGACGCCGACCACTGGCGTGCGATCGCCGAGGAACGGCGCGGCGCCGACTGGATGGCGCCCATCACCGCGAGCGGCGGCAAGCACCGCCACGCGGTGACGGTCGAGGCCGAGGTCGCACCCCCCGAGCCGCTGCAGCGCTCGACCGAGAAGCTGCGCGCGCACCTCGGCGACCTCGCCGGGCGCGGGCTGCTGCCGGTCGTGATGTGCGACAACGCCGGCCAGCGCGACCGCTTGCGCGAGATGGTCGGCGACACCGGCGCGACGCTCGGCGTGGGCCTGGTCTCGGCCGGCTTCACGTGGGCCTCGGCCGAATTGGCGCTGCTCACCGACCACGAGATCTTCTCGCGCTATCGCCGGCGCCGCCGGCGTGCGCGCAAGAGCGCAGGGCTCACCGCCGCCGAGCTCTCGGCGCTCAAGACCGGCGACTACGTGGTGCACGAGGACCACGGCGTCGGCGTGTACCGCGGCATGAGACGCCTCACGCTCTCGGGGCAGGAGACCGACTGCCTCGAGCTGTCGTACGCGGCCAAGGACACGCTCTACGTGCCCGTGCACCAGCTCTCGCTGGTGTCGCGCTACTCCGCGGGCGACGGGGCCCGGCCTGCCATCCACGCGCTCGGCAGCGCGCAGTGGCAGAAGACCAAGGCGCGCGCCAAGAAGGCCATCCAGGACATGGCCGAGGCGCTGCTCAAGGCCTATGCCGCGCGCCACGCCCTGCCGGGACACGCGTTCAAGCCCGACACCGTCTGGCAGCGCGAGCTCGAGGCGTCGTTCCCGTACGACGAGACGCCCGACCAGCTCAAGGCGATCGAGGACGTGCGGCGCGACATGGAGTCCGGCTCGCCCATGGACCGCCTCATCTGCGGCGACGTGGGCTACGGCAAGACCGAGGTCGCGATCCGCGCCGCGTTCAAGGCGGTGCAGGACGGCAAGCAGGTCGCGGTACTGGTGCCCACCACCATCCTCGCGCAGCAGCACGGCCACACCTTCCGCGAACGCCTCGCCGACTTCCCGGTGAAGGTCGAGGTGCTGTCGCGCTTCCGTTCGCCGAAGGAGCAGAAGGAGGTGCTGCGCCGCCTCGCCGCGCGCGAGGTGGACATCCTGATCGGCACCCATCGCCTGCTCTCGAAGGACGTCGTGTTCCCCGACCTCGGACTGGTGGTGATCGACGAGGAGCACCGCTTCGGCGTCGCGCAGAAGGAGCGCATCCGCCAGCTCACCCGCACCGTGGACGTGCTCGCGCTCACCGCCACGCCGATCCCGCGCACGCTCAACCTGTCGCTCGCCGGCGCGCGCGACATGAGCGTGATCGAGACCGCGCCCGCGAACCGCCTGCCCGTGCACACCGAGGTCATCGAGTACGACGCCGAGACCATCACCGATGCCGTGTTGCGCGAGGTGGACCGCGGCGGACAGGTGTTCTTCGTGCACAACCGGGTCGAGACCATCTACACCAAGGCCGCCGAACTGCAGGAGCTGGTGCCTCAGGTGCGCATCGCGGTCGGACACGGCCAGATGGACGAGCATGCGATGGAGCAGGTCATGCTCGACTTCACCGAGGGCCGGCTCGACGTGCTCGTGGCCACCATGATCATCGAGTCGGGCATCGACATCCCGACCGTCAACACGCTCATCGTGGATCGCGCCGACACGCTGGGCCTCGCGCAGCTCTACCAGTTGCGCGGCCGCGTCGGACGCAGCTCGCACCGCGCACACGCCTACCTGCTCGTGCCGGGCCGCCGCGTGCTCACCGAGGACGCCGAGAAGCGCCTGCGCGTGATCGAGGAGTTCGACGAGCTCGGCGTGGGCTTCAAGGTCGCGCTCAAGGACATGGAGATCCGCGGCGCGGGCAACCTGCTCGGCCCCGAGCAGCACGGGCACATCGTGGGCCTGGGCTTCGACCTCTACCTCAAGATGCTCGAGGAGGCGGTCTCGGCGCTGCGCGGTGAGGCCGAGGCGCTGGCCCCCGAACCGCGCCTCCTCACCGACTGGGCGGCCTACCTGCCCGACGACTACGTGCCCGACGAGCACGAGAAGCTGGCGCTGTACCGCCGACTCGCGGGCACCCCCACGCCCGAGTCGGTGGACGACCTCGTCGCCGAGCTGCGCGACCGCTTCGGCGTGCTGCCCGCACCGGCGGTCGCACTCGTCGAGCTGCGGCGCGCGCGCGTGCTCGGGCGCGGCACGCCGGGCGGGAACTCGGCCCCGGTCGAGTCGCTCAAGGTGTTCCAGAAGGTCGCCGAGGTCACGCTGCGGCGGCCGCTCAAGCCGAACGAGATCCACGCGCTCGTCACCGGACTCGACTTCCAGGCCGAGTTCTTCAGTGGGCGCGAGTTCGGCCTGCGCGTGCGCGCCGAGGGTCCGGTGCTGCTCGAGCGGCTGCGCGCCCTGCTGCAGGTGCTGTCGCGCGCGACCTCGGCCGACGCCGCACCGCCGCCGAGCCCGCCGCCCGCCCCGGCCCCCAAGTCGAAGCGCTGAGCATGGCGCGCATCGTCCTCACGACGTTCGGGTCGCTCGGCGACCTGCACCCGTACCTCGCGGTCGGGTGCGCACTGCGCGCCCGTGGCCACACGGTCACGCTCGCCTCGCACGGCACCTACCGCGCGCGCGTCGAGGCCGCGGGGCTCGCGTTCGCGCCCGTCCGCCCCGACCTCGAGGCGTTCGGCGACCTCGACACCGCGATGCGCGCCGCCATGCACCCGACGCGCGGCAGCGTCGTGGTGCTGCGCGACCTCGTGCTCCCGCACCTGCGCGACTCGGCCGCCGACCTGTGGGCGGCCACCGCGGGTGCCGATCTGGTCGTGGACCACGCGCTCGCCTTCGCCTCACCGCTCGTCGCCGAGCGCCGCGGCATCCCGCGGGTCTCGACCGTGCTGCAACCCATCACCACGTTCCCGACCCACACCGGCGCGTGCTTCCCCGGCTTCCCGAGCTCGCTGCTGCAGTGGCTCGGTCCGTGGGCGTGGCGCGCGTTCTGGGCCACCGGCCGCGCGGTCATGCATCCGTGGTTCGCCGAACTGCGCGCCCTGCGGCGCGAGTGGGGCCTCGCACCGGCGCACGGCCATCCGCTCATCGACCAGGCCTCGCACGACCTGCACCTCGTGCTGTTCTCGAGCGTGCTCATGCCCCCGCAGCCCGACTGGTCGCCCGTCACGGTGCAGACCGGGTTCCCGTGGTACGACCGCGGCGAGGCCGGCGAGGGCATGCCGCCGGCCCTCGCGCACTGGCTCGACGCCGGGGACCCGCCGATCGTGTTCACGCTCGGTTCGTCGGCGGTGTTCACCGCGGGTCGCTTCTACGACCACGCTGCGGCAGCCGCACGAGCACTGCGACGCCGCGCGGTGCTGCTCACCGGGATCGAGGACCGCAACCCGGTCGCGGGCGTGCCCGACCTCGCCGTGG
>JBJTRI010000160.1:0-52024 GCA_046076045.1 bacterium | reverse complement strand
CCGGTATCGCGCACTCGGGTGAGCGGTTGATCGGTCTGCTGCAGGTCGAGCGTGTCGCGGGTGTCGGCGCCATCGAGATGAACTGAGGAAGAGTCCGACGCGGACCCTCCCCGCCCCATGGAGAACCGAATGCGAGCCCTGTCGTCCGTCTTGAACCGCTTCACCATCCGTCAGCAGCTCACCGCCCTCGTGGCGGGCAGCAGTGTGGGGCTACTGGTGCTCGCTGCGGTCGCGCTGTGGGGCATGGTCCGGATCGATGCGGCCTCGGATGCCATCTCCGAGGCCAAGGACGCGGTGGCCGACATCATCCCGCCGCCCCTGAACCTCATGGAGCCCTACCTCCTCACGCACGACCTCGAGGCCGAGCGCGACCCGGCCCGGATCCGCAAGGGGACCGAGCGCCTCGAAGCGTTGCACGAGGACTATCGGCGTCGGTCCGCACACTGGCACAAGGCGCTGGCGGGACATCCCGAGTTCAAGTCCGTGATGGAGACCCACGACGGTCATGTGGAGTCGTTCTTCGCGGTCGTGGACCAGCAGTTCCTGCCCGCCCTCGCGGCCGGTGACGAGGTGCGTATCGAGCGCGTCCGCGAACGCGACCTCGAGAAGCTCTACGAGGAGAGCGCCATCACCACCCAGCAGTTGGTGCGCATGATGAGCGACCTGCAGGCGACGGAGGCGCGGCACCTGACGGCCACCCGCAACCTGGTGGCGTGGGCGATCGTGTTGGCCTCGCTGTTCGTCATCGTGCTGTGCGTGGCGGTCGGAGTGACGCTGCGCGCCGGTATCGTGCGTCGGCTCGACACGACCCGGGAGGCCATGGCGCGGGTCGCGAAGGGCGACCTCACCACCGTGGTCCGGGTGGAGAGCCGTGACGAGTTGGGGGCGCTGTCGGAGTCGTTGAACGCCCTCGTGGGCTCCATGCGGAGCGCCATGGCCGGTGTCGCGCAGACCGCGGCTCGGGTCGCGCACGCCTCGGGCGAGCTGTCGCAGAGCGTGAACACGCTCGCGCAGGGTTCCCAGCAGCAGGCGGGGGCGCTCGAGGAGACCGCTGCGAGCCTCGAGCAGATCACCTCGACCATGAAGCACAACGCCGAGGGCGCCCATCAGGCCAGCCAGGTCGCCATGGGTTCGCGCGACGAGGCCGAGCGCGGTGGCAAGGTGGTCGGCGACGCGGTCGGCGCGATGCAGCAGATCAACGCCCGCAGCCGCGAGATCGCCGCCATCATCACCACCATCGACGAGATCGCGTTCCAGACGAACCTGCTCGCGCTCAACGCCGCGGTCGAGGCCGCGCGGGCCGGCGAGCAGGGACGTGGGTTCGCGGTCGTGGCGTCCGAGGTGCGCAGCCTCGCCCAGCGCTCGGCGAAGGCGGCCGCCGAGATCAAGACCCTCATCCAGGATTCGGTGCAGCAGATCGAGGGGGGCTCCAAGCTCGTCACCGAGAGCGGCCATACGCTGCAGAACATCGTGGACTCGGTGAAGCGCCTGTCGGACATCGTGTCCGACATCGCGACCGCCAGTCAGGAGCAGAGCACCGGACTGGCTCAGGTCAACATGGCCGTGGGGCAGATGGACCGCGCCACCCAGACGGCCGCCGCGCAGAGCGAGGAGTTGAGTGCGACCGCGGAGTCGCTGACGCAGCAGGCTCGCGAACTTCAGGCCATGGTCGGGCGCTTCCAGCTCGGCACCTCCACCCCGTCGGTCGCCGCGCCCGTGGCGTCGCGTCCGATGGCGCGCGTGCTGGCGGCCGACTTCACCCCCCGCACCGCTCGTGCGTCCGCTCCGTCGCGGTCGGCTGCCGCTGGCGGTGAAGGCTCCTTCCAGGAGTTCTGACCGTGCCCACTCCCGCGTCGCCGAACCCCGCCCGCCGTCCCGCCTCCCCCGCGTCGCCCGCCGGGCGTCCGTCGGGTGCGGCGTCGGAGTCGTTGAGCGACCAGGAGTTCGAGCAACTGCGCGAGCTCGTCTATCGCCAGACCGGGATCGACTTGAGTGAGGGCAAGCGCGTCCTGCTCGCCTCACGGCTGTTCCGGCGCATCAACACCCTCGGGCTCAAGAGCTACGGCGAGTACTACCAGCGGGTGGTGAGCGACCGTTCGGGGCAGGAGATGGAGATCCTCATCAACTCCATCACCACGAACAAGACCGACTTCTTCCGCGAGTCGCACCACTTCCGGTACCTCCAGGAGGTCGTCTTCCCGCGCATCCGCGCCCGCGCCAAGGGCGGCGTTCCGAAGCTGCGCATCTGGAGCGCGGGCTGCTCGACCGGCGAGGAGCCGTACAGCATCGCCATGACCATCGCGGATGCGATGGGCAACGGGCCGCGGTGGGATGTTCGCATCACGGCCACCGACCTCGACACGCAGGTGCTCGCCAAGGCCGCGGCGGCAATCTACCCGCGCGAGCGCACCGAGCCCGTACCGACCGCACTCGCCCAGCGCTGGCTGCGCCCGACGGGACAGCCCAACGAGGTCACGGTCGCGTCCGAACTCAAGGCGATGATGCAGTTCCAGCAGCTCAACTTCGTGGCCGACCGCTGGCCCGTGCAGGGACCGTACGACGCCATCTTCTTCCGCAACGTCGCGATCTACTTCGACCGTCCGACGCAGGACCGCATCCTGCGTCGCATGGTGGCCCTGCTCGAGCCGGACGGCGACCTCATCGTGGGGCACTCGGAGAGCCTGCACTGGCTCTCGGATCTGGTCGTCCCGGTGGCCAACACGGTCTATCGCAAGAAGGACGCGATCGGTGGCGCGCCGGCACGCCCGTCGGCGCGGAGCGAGTCCGCACCTCCCCCTTCGCCCCTGGCGCGTTCCACGCCGGAACAGCCGGGCCTGAGGGCGTCCGCGGAGTCGCACGCGTCGCACAAGCCGCACGCCCCCCACAAGCCGGCCACGCCGCAGCCGGGGCACGGTTCGCACGCGTCGCACAAGCCGCACGCCCCCCACAAGCCAGCCACGCCGCAGCCGGGGCACGGTTCGCACGCGCCGCACAAGCCGCACACCCCGCACACGCCGCGGCCGGAGCACGGCTCGCACGCGCCGCACAAGCCGCACACCCCGCACACGCCGCAGCCGGGGCACGGCTCGCATGCGCCGCACAAGCCGCACAGCCCGCACAAGCCCCACGTACCCGCATCCCCCGCTCCGCACAGTTCTGCGCCGGTGATCGCGCGCGCGACCACGGCCGCGGGCGAGCCGCCCATGACCGTGATCACGGTGGGTGGCGTGTTCGCGAGTCGTGAGCGGCGCATCGTGCGCACTTTGCTCGGCTCGTGCATCGCCGCTTGCCTGTGGGATCCGGTCGCGAAGGTCGGCGGCATGAACCACTTCCTGCTCCCCGACGGCGGTGCGAGCGAGGTGGGCTCCAGCCGGTTCGGCGTGCACGCCATGGAGTTGCTCATCAACGAGATCATGAAGTGCGGCGGCGACCGTCGCCGACTCGAGGCCAAGGTCTTCGGAGGCGGCCACGTGCTGCGCGTCGCGGGCTTCGACTCGTCCGTTCCCAAGCGCAACGCCGAGTTCGTCCGCTCCTTCCTGGCGAAGGAGAACATCCGCATCGTCGCCGAGCGTCTCGGCGGCCATTCCCCGCTCGAGGTGAAGTTCGACACCTACGACGGTCGTGCGTGGGTGCACGCCCTCGAGGCCACGGCCACGCAGGACGTGGCGCTCGCCGAAGAGCGCTTCGTGGCCGAGGCGAAGAAGTCCGTGGCGGCGCCGCCGTCCGCGGACGTGGAGCTCTTCTGATGTCCAGCGCCATGCCGGGTACGCCCCCGACCGCACGCAAGGTGCGCGTCCTCATCGTGGACGACTCCGCGGTCATGAGGGAGTTGCTGCGTCGCATCCTGTCCCGTGACCCCGAACTCGAGGTCGTGGGGTCGGCCCCCGATCCGATCGCCGCCGAGGCCCGCATCCCGCTCGACCGCCCCGACGTGCTCACGCTCGACGTGGACATGCCGCGCATGGACGGGCTCACGTTCCTCGAACGACTCATGGCCACGAACCCGCTCCCGGTCGTGATGGTCTCGGCGCTCACCCAGCGGGGTTGTGAGACCGCGATGCGGGCGCTCGAACTGGGCGCCGTGGACGTGCTGGCCAAGCCCAAGTTCGACGTCGAGCACGGGACCCGGGCCATGGCCGCGGACATCGTCGCGGTCGTGAAGGCCGCGGGGGCGGCGCGTCCGCGTCGCGGCGTGCTGTCGCGACCGACGGCACCGGCCGCGCCCACCGCACAGGCCGTGCGGCCACCGTCCTCGACCTCGACTCCCCGGCCGGTCGGCCCGGCGCGCCCCTCGATCCCGGCGCCGGGGCCGGACGCGGGCTCGCGGCACGTCGTGGCCATCGGCGCCTCCACCGGCGGTACCGAGGCCTTGCTCGAGGTGCTGCAGCACCTGCCCGAGGACACGCCGGGGACGGTGATCGTGCAGCACATGCCCGCGGGCTTCACCAAGGCGTTCGCCAACCGGCTCGACCGCAGCTGCAAGGTGCGCGTGAAGGAGGCCGAGCACGGTGATCCCGTGGTGCGCGGCACCGTGCTCATCGCGCCCGGCGACCGTCACATGACGGTGGAGCGTGAGGGCGGACGATTCGTCGTGCATCTGAACGACGGACCGCCGGTCGGCTACCACAAGCCCGCGGTGGACGTGCTGTTCGACTCGGTCGCGGCGCGCGTCGGCGCGAGCGCGGTGGGCGTCATCCTGACCGGGATGGGCGCCGATGGCGCCGCTGGCCTCGTGGCCATGCGCCGTTCAGGTGCGCACACCGTGGCGCAGGACGAGGCCACCTGCGTCGTCTACGGCATGCCGCGCGAGGCGGCGGCCCGGGGCGGTGCCGAGTCCGTGGAACCGTTGCACCAGATCGCCGGGACGATCACCCGTTGGGTCGCCGAGCTGCGGCGCGGGGGTGGTCGCCAGGCGGCGTGAGCCGGTCGCAGGGAAGCGCAGTTCACCGGGAGTCCCCCCGCTCCCCGACACACCACCCGCCGGGACACGTGCCCGGCGCACGAAGGGAAGGGACGCGATGAGCCAGACCACGGGACCGTGGTTGGACGCGGTGCCGACCGCGTGGACGGGCACGTTGAACATGCCCCTTGAGGAAGTGGACTTCTCGCCGACACTCAAGGCGGAACTGTCCGCGTTCGTCCAGGTGATGGGCGACTGGCAGGGACTCGTGGTCGTCTGCGGGTCGCAGGCGCTCGCACGATCGGCGACCGGTGCCATGTTCGAGATGCCGCCGGACGCGGTGGAACCCGCGATGGTGCGGGACGCCATGGGTGAGATGGCCAACGTGATCGGGGGCGCGGTGAAGGCCGGCATCCCGGGCACCAAGGGGCTCTCCCTCCCCACGGTCGTGCAGGGCGAGAACCACGACGTCTACGTCCCCGACATGGCGCTCGCGACCGTGCGCGCCTTCCGCTGCAACGGCGAGACCCTGTGGGTCAAGCTCTTCGAGCACAACAGCAACGCCCAGCGCCTCGGCGGCACGGGCGGAACCCAGGAGGTGGCGGCATGAGGATCTTCGTCGTGGACGACAGCATGGCCATGCGGATGCTGGTGAAGCGGGCGTTGCGCGAGGCCGGTTACGGCGACCACACCATCGAGGAGGCGTCGAACGGCAAGGACGCCCTCGAGGCGATCCGCAACAGCCCGCCGGACCTCGTGCTGAGCGACTGGCACATGCCGGGCATGAACGGCATGGAACTGCTCGAGGAGTTGCGCAAGGCGAACATCGGGGTGCGCTTCGGGTTCGTCACGACCGAGGGTACGCCGGAGATGCGGCAGCGCGTGAAGGACGCCGGCGCCGACTTCCTCATCGCCAAGCCGTTCACCGCGGACGCGATCAAGGAAGCCATCGGCTGAGAACGACCGCTCAGGACGTCCCGCCTCCCGGCGGACCGTCCGAGCGGGACCTGACACGGGGAGAACTGCTACCAAGGGCTCCCCCCCCTACAGTCCACGGCCGAACGACCGAGACTGGGACCGTACCTGCATCCCCCGACAAGGAGCGTCGAAAGATGGGCCGGTTGACCGATCTCTACCGCATGAACGACATGAACCTCACGCTTCGTCGTGAGTTCATGGCCTTCACGAAGGACGACATCCAGGTGCTCGCGAAGCTCGCGGGTTGGGCCCGCCAGTCGGCGCCCGCCATCGCGCGCGAGTTCTACGAGCATCAGTTCCACTTCGCGCCCACGGTCGAGTTCTTCCGTGGGATGGCCGCGCGCAAGGGCGCGAGCATGGAGCAGCTGCGGGCGGTGCTCGAGCGCGCCCAGGCCGGCTACTTCGTCGAGATCTTCGAGGAGGCGGAGCGCGGCGGTCAGTACGGCACCAGCTACTTCGAGAAGCGCCTCGGGGTCGGCCAGTTGCACAACACCATCAACCTGCCGCTCAAGTGGTACCTCGGCAGCTACGCGCTCTACCAGGACCTCGCGCGCAAGTACATGCGCAAGAGCTTCCCGTTCGACGCGAAGCTCCGGGCCAAGGCCGAGCGTGCGCTGAGCGTGGCGTTCAGCTACGACATGCAGGCGATCGTGGACGCGTTCCTGTTCGACATGTACCGCTCGGTCGGTGTGCGCCTCGAGCAGGTGGACGTGACGCGCAACGAGCACGACCTCTCCGACGCGTACGCCCAGATCAAGGGCACGGTCCAGGGCGCTCTCGTGGGTCTGGCGGACGCCAGCGTCGAGGTCTCGCGCGCCAGCCGCGAACTGTCGGCGGCCGCCGACCAGCTCTCGGGCGGTGTCCAGCAGCAGGCGTCGGCGCTCGAGGAGACCGCCGCCTCGCTGCACGAGATCTCCGCGACCGTGGACCGCACCGCCACCGACGCGGCCGAGGCCAGCCGCATCGCGGTGCACGACAGCAGCGACGACCACGGTGGCAAGCGGCTCTCGGCGGTGGCGGCGATCGAGGAGATCAACCGCTCGTCCAAGGAGATCGCCGGCATCGTCACGTTGATCGACGAGATCGCGTTCCAGACCAACCTGCTCGCGCTGAACGCCGCGGTCGAGGCGGCGCGCGCCGGGGAGCACGGCCGCGGGTTCGCCGTGGTCGCCACCGAGGTCCGTACCCTCGCGCAGCGCAGCGCGTCGGCGGCTCGCGAGATCAAGGGGCTCATCCAGACCGCCATCTCGTCGGTGGACTCCGGCTCCACGCTCGTGAACCAGGTCGCTCGCATGGTCGAGCAGATCGCGGTCGCGGCCGGTGAGCAGTCGCAGGGTGTGCGCAGCATCAACTCCGCGATGGGGCAGATGGATCAGGCCACGCAGCGTTCGGCCGCTCAGGCCGAGGAACTGACCGCCACCGCGGTCGCGCTCGCGAACCAGTCCACGCGCCTCGAGGAGTTGGCCAGCCAGTTGGACATCGCCTCGATCCAGGCGGCGGCGCATGCCGCCCAGGCCGCACACGGTCATGGCCATGGTCATGGTCACGGGTCGGGCGGGCACGGGGACTACGCCCGCGCCGCCTGAGGCGGTCGAGGGTCGAAGTGGTGGTTGGACGATGGGGCCCCTACGGGGGCCCCGACTCCCCCCCAGGATGGGGGCCCAAAGGAAGGGTGACGCAACGTGAGCCGCTCTCTGCCGAAGCCGAACGAAGTCTCCTCGCTCCTCGCGGGACTCACCGGGCGCTCCGCCCAGTTCAAGCCGGCCAAGCCGCACGCCTTCGGCAAGGACTTCCCCGAGGTGATCGCGCTGTACCGCACCGACTCGGGTGAATTGGGCGCGGCGGTGGCCTGCGACATCGAGTTCGCCGCCAGTGCCGGTGCCGCGCTCACCATGATCCCGGCGGACGTCGTCAAGGAGTGCGCCGACGACGGCGAGATGACCGAGCGCATCCGCGAGAACGCCCACGAGGTCCTGAACGTGGCGGCCAGCCTGTTCAACCAGCCGGGGTTCTCGCATCTCGTGCTCACCGAGGTCATCCTGAACGCCGAGACGCCCGAGACGATCGCGGAGTTGATCGCGAAGCCCGGGCAGCGCAGCGACCTCGAGGGTGCGATCGAGGGCTATCCGGGCGGGCGGGCCAGCATCCTGCTGCCCTGACCGGGGCGCCCGGTCGGCGCTCGCCGGTCGCGGAGCGCGGACGGTCGGCAGGGCTTGCGGGTGACGGGGGCGGTGCCCGACAATCCCGGGCACCCCCCTCGCTCGTTCCCCTCCCACTCCCGGCCCCGCCATGCCCCGGTCCCTCCGCATCCTGCTCGCGACCCTCGTCGCGGTTCCCCTGCTCGCCGGGGTGTCGCGCGCCGTCCTCGGTGCGCGGCCCGCGAGCCCGAGCCCGCGCGTGCTGTTCGTCACCTATGCCGACCTGAAGGCGAAGACGAGCCCGTGCGGCTGCAGCGTCCCCAAGGGTGGCCTGGCGCGGATCGCGGGCGCGCTCGACAGTCTGCGTCGCGTGCACGGCACGGTGGTGGTGCTCGACGGCGGGGGTTCGTTCCCCGACCTGCCCGCGCGCCCGGACCTGCCGCCGTTCGTGTTCCCCGAACTCGCGCGACTGGGCGTGGACGCCATGGGGGTCGCGCCGCGCGACCTGCAGTTCGGTCTCGCGTTCCTGCGCGGTGAGGTGCGGCGTGCGGGCCTCACCATGGTGTGCGCCAACCTCACCGATCGCACGACCGGACGGCTCGCCTTCCCCGCGTCGCGCATCGTGGAGCGCGGAGGCCGGCGCATCGGGGTGTTCGCCCTGCTCGGGGACCGCTTCGACCTCGGACCCGCGCGCGACTCGTTGCGCGTCGAGGACCCGGAGGGTGCGGCCGAGCGTGCCATCGCCGCGCTGCGTGCGCAGGGTGCCGAGGTGATCGTGCTGCTCTCTCAGATGGGGCGCGTGGGCGGCGAGGACCTGGCCGCGGCCGTGCCGGGCGTGGATGCGGTCGTGCTCGGGTACGACATCCCGGTGCTCGAGCAGGGGCGCCGGGTCGGCGACGGCATCGCGTCCTACTCGGGCGACCAGGGACAGCACCTCGGGCTGCTCGAGTGGACCGCGGCGAGCGCGAGCGCGCCGGCCGCGTGGTCGGCGGCGGTGCTCGCGCTCGGGCCCGAGCGCCGTGGCGAGGCGCGCACACTCGCCGCGGTGCAGGCGTTCGAGGATGTCTACAACGAGCGCATGCGCGAGGAGCAGCGCCGCTTGCAGGCGTTGGCCGACGCCGACCCCGAGCAGGACCCGGTCGACCACTTCGTCGGCGGTGACGTGTGCGCGCGCTGCCACCCCGCCGAGGCCGCGCAGTGGCGGACGACGGCGCACTCGATCGCGTGGGAGACGCTGGTGCGCGAGCGCAAGGACTCCACGCCGGAGTGCATCGGCTGTCACGTCGTCGGCTACGGCGGCCCGGGTGGCTTCCGTACCGCCGGGACGACCCCCCACCTCGTGGACGTGCAGTGCGAGAACTGCCATGGCATGGGCACCCTGCACCGGAGCGAGCGCACCCCGCTCGACCGGGTCGGTGAGGCGACCTGCGTCGGCTGTCACACGCCCGAGCGCGACCCGGGTTGGGACTATGCCCGCAAGTTGCCGCTCATCCTGCACTCCAACGCGAGCGGCGAGTCCATCCGCATCGTCGAGGAGCGGCGGCGCGCGGGGTACGACAAGAGCCACTGACGGCCACGGTCCTCCGGTCCCGGTGGCCGACACGACCGTGCAAGTTCCCTGCTCGGGGCGCCGGGCGCCTCGTGGGTGCTCAAGTCCGCGCCTCCCGTGCCGAGACTCCGTGGGACGAGCGGTCCCGGGACCCGGACCGCGGGGGGATGACCATGGCGGAAAGGACAGCGGGCACGACCGGCGGCGAAGGCGGTGTGCTCTCGCTCGTGGACATGATCGACCAGGAGGTGCGCGCCGGCCGGATCGAGATCCCGGTGCTGCCCGAGACCGCGCTCAAGGTGCGCGACCTGATCGAGCATGATGCCGCGGTGGACCGCCTGGTCGAGGTCATCGAGCACGAGGCGGCGCTCGCGAGTGCCCTGCTGCGCTACGCCAACTCGGTCGCGTTCTCGGGCCTCGAGGAGATCACCGACCTGCACCATGCGGTGAGCCGACTCGGTCTCAACGCCACCGAGCACGCGGTCCTGAGCGTCTCGATGCGCAACGTCTTCCGTAGCCCCGACCCCGAGGATGACGCGCTCCTGCATCAGCTCTGGAACCACTCGCTCGCGGTCGCGCTCGCCTCGCGTCACCTCGCGACCCGGCTGCGGGCCGACGGCGAACTGGCGTTCCTCGGCGGGCTGCTGCACGACATCGGCAAGATCGTCGTGCTGCGTACCGTGGCCGAGATCAAGCGCCGCGCCCCCGACCGCAAGCTGTCGCGCACCTCGCTCATCCTGCTCTTCGACTCGCTGCACTGTCGCATCGGCGAGGGACTGTTCGAGGCGTGGAAGCTGCCGGTCGCGATCCGCGAGATGGTGCGGGACCATCACGCCACGGACTTCGCGGACCGTCCCGTGCTGGTGCGCATCGTGGCGTTCGCGGACCGCATCGCCGCCAGGTTGGGTGAGAGCCTGGCCCCGACGCCGGATGTCGTGCTCGAGGACCTGCCGCTCGCGACGCTGCTCGGCTTGGACGCGCAAGGCGTGGCCGACCTGCTCGAGTCCGTGCGTGCCGACCTCGTGAAAGCCAAGGCCGCCCTCTGAGCGGGGGCCCTTCGCCCGTCTTGGCGTGGCGGAGGCGACGTGCGCTGCGGGGCGTGGAGCCCCGACTGCCGTTGGTGTGGAGCATGGCGCATGGCACTCCGCGAGGCCTTGTGGGAATGGGAACCCCCTACCGACCGGCAATATCTGCCGGAGCGGACCCACTCTCGGATCCACGGGCAGTCCACTCCATCGGGCGCATTGCAGGTCGTTGCCTGCGAGTGGTTTACTTGTCATGCGTTCGTGCGCGCTCGTGTGTCGGACGCAGGGTCCACTCGCTGAGCCCGCCCCACCCGGGAACGTGGCCAACCGTCCCTCCACCCCCCGAGCGTGACATGATCGCTTTCTCCTCCTCGTCGAACGGCATCGTGGACACCGCGCAGGCGGTCGAATCCGCGATCCTGGCGGCCTCCGAAGGTCGCTCCCCCAAGGACTGCCGCCTGGTGGCGTTCCACGTCACGATGGGGCACGACGACAGCGCGATCCTCCCCGCCATCCGCAAGCACTGCCCGACCGCTCGCATCATGGGCTGCACCTGCGCCGGTGTGATCGGCAGCGAGGGGGCCAACGAGAATCTGCGAGCCTTCGCACTCATGATGGTGTGGGGCGACGAGCAGGATTGCGCGATGACGGTCGTGGATCGGCTCGACGGCTCCAATTCGCGTCAAGCGGCGGCCCGACTCGCGCGCGACTTGGTGGCGGCGAGTCCCACCCGCCCGCGGTTCGTCATGTTCCTCGCCTCCGGCATCGACGTGGATTGCGACGAGTCCATCGCCGGCCTCGAGTCGGTGCTGGGTGCGGAGTGCACCATCTTCGGCGGCACCTCGGCCGACAACATGAAGGGCATCTCGAGCTTCCAGTTCGTGGACGACCACGTCCACGAGCACGCCGCCATGCTCGTGGGATTCTTCGACCCGACGCTCGAGGTGCTGACGCAGGCTTCGCACGGTTTCGTGCCGCTGGGCGTCGAGATGACCGTGACCCGCTCGACCGGGAACCAGGTCCACGAGCTCGACGGGGAGCCCGCGTGGAAGGTGTTCACGCGCAACCTCGGGTTGCCCGAGACCGCGACGCCCGGGGACACCATCCCGCCCGGCGCGGTCGGTGTCGCGCTGTCGCCGGAGCTCGCGAAGGAGTACGGCGATTCCCACCTGCTGCGCGTCATCACCCGTCGTCTGCCCGACGGCACCTTCCTCATGCCGGTCAATTGCCCGGTGGGGACGCGGCTCGCG
Organism: bacterium; assembly: GCA_046076045.1. Classification (GTDB taxonomy): domain Bacteria; phylum Eisenbacteria; class RBG-16-71-46; order RBG-16-71-46; family RBG-16-71-46; genus JAIOPA01. The sequence goes on along the minus strand of JBJTRI010000160.1, from coordinate 40,184 downwards.
CTCATGCGCCGCGACGAGGACCGCATCTTCCGCAACATGGACGTGATGATGCAGCAGATGTGCGCGGTCATCGGTTCCCGCAAGGTGGTCGGCGTGTTCCACGCCGACTGCGGAGCGCGCGGGCGCCTGATGCTCGATCGCGTGGCCAAGGACGAGATCGTGAAGGCCATGCAGACGCCGCTCTTCCCCGACGGCCGGACCGGTCCGTGGCTCGGCATGTACGGCTTCGGCGAGTTCGCCCGTCTCGGGGGGCTCAACACCTTCCACAACTACACGACCTCGCTCTACGTCATCACGCGCGGATGAGTACCCGGCAGCCCTCCGAGCCCCCGGCCCCCCACGGCCCGGGCTCCTCGCACCCGACCGACCCGCAGCGCGAGTTGCGGGAGACCGTCGGGTTGCTGCTCTCGACCCAGCAGTCGCTCATCGACCTGCGCGAGCGTCGGGACCGCGAGCAGCGCGTGCTCGATGCCATCGTGCGTGCCAGCGAGCGCGTGCTGTCGCATGCGCGCCTCGCCTCGTTCTGGGACTCCGTGGTGGATGCCGCCACGGAGGCCTTCGAGTGCGAGGTCTGCATGGCGATCGAGTATGAGGGCAACGAGCGGCGCATCCTCGCCTCGCGCGGACCGCGTCCGACGCTGTTGCCCGAACCCGAGGAGGGGGTGCGCCGCCTGCACGACTTCCTCGCCCGCAACGCACTGTTCCAGGAGGGGCCCGCGCTCAAGCACCTCGCCTTCGGCGGTGAGGAGCTGGCGGCGATGATGCTGGCTCCGGTCAGCGCGCCCGGGGAGTCGCCCATCCGGATCCTGCTGACCGCGGTGACGGCGCGGAAGAAGGCGTTCTTCCCCACCATGGATGCGCTCGGCGTACCGGGGCTGCGCATGTTCGCGAGCCACGTCGACGTGCTCCACCGCATGCTGCTGTCGCACCAGCTCGTCGCCGACCAGCTCGAGCAGCTCGATCGCACGAACAACGCCCTCGAACGGGCGAACGCCACGCTCGAGGAGCGCGTCGAGGAGCAGCAGCGCACCGAGACCCTGTTGCGCGAGAGCGAGGGGCGCTATCGCCACCTGTTCGAGGACAGCGCGGACGGCATGGCGCTCGTGGACGACCACACCGGGCGTCTGGTGGACTGCAACCCGGCCCTGTGCCGCATCTCGTCGCGTGGCTGTCACGACCTGTTCGGGATGCCGCTCACCGAACTTCTCGAGGCTCCCCAGGACTCCTCGCACGAGCGCCTCGAGGGGGACGTGCGCGTGATCGAGCAGGCCCTGCGCACGCCGGACGGCAAGTCGGTGCCGGTCGAGATCCGCATCATGCCCATGCAGGCCGCCGGCCGCGACCAGAAGCTCTGCATCTTCCACGACCTCTCCCATCGCCGGCAGGCGGAGGCCGAGCAGGAGCGCCTGCAGGCCCAGTTGGCGCAGTCGCGACGGATGGAGTCGATCGGTCGGCTCGCGGGGGGCGTGGCCCACGACTTCAACAACCTGCTCATGGTGATCGGCGGCAACACCGAGATGCTCATGGGCGCGCAGGACCTGCCCGACCACCTGATCGCGCACCTGTCCGAGATCGAGGGGGCGGCTCGCCGTGCGCAGGAGCTCACCCAGCAGCTCCTCATGTTCAGCCGCAAGCAGGTCATCAAGCCGGTCCCGCTCGACATGAACCGGACGATCGAGGACTCGCTGCGCATCTACCGGCGACTGCTGGGCGAGGACATCGCTCTGCACTTCCGCCCCTGCGCCGAGGCCACGCCCGTGCTGGCGGACCGCACACAGCTCGACCAGTTGCTCGGCAACCTGCTGCTGAATGCGCGCGATGCGATCCACGACGCACAGCCGCCGGTGACCGTGCGCGAGATCCACGTCCACACCCGCATCGTGCGCGTCAACAGTCCGCTACCCAACGGCGAGCCCGCGGTGCAGCTGACGGTGCGCGACACGGGGACCGGCATGGACGAGGTCCTGCAGGCCAACATCTTCGAGCCCTTCTTCACCACCAAGGAGGTGAACAAGGGTGCCGGCTTGGGGCTCGCGACCGTGCTCGGCGTGATCCAGCAGAACCGCGGGACGATCGACGTCCGCAGCACGCCCGGGTCGGGCTCCACGTTCATCGTGAGCTGGCCCCTGCGAGTCGAGATCGAGACCGGGACCGGCTCTCCCGTCGATGCCGCCCCCGCGGAGGACGACCGCGACCGTGTGCTGCTCGTCGAGGACGACGACCAGGTCCGGAAGCTCATGGTGATGGGCCTGCGCCGGATGGGTTTTCAGGTGCAGGAGTTCGACCGGGGCGACCTCGCGCTCGATGCGATCGACAGCGGACGCGTGTGCCCCGACATCCTCGTGTCGGACGTCGTCATGCCGCACATGAACGGGAAGCAGCTGGCGGACGAGGTGCGTCGTCGCATGCCCACCCTGCCGGTCCTGTTCGTCTCGGGCTACACCGACGACATCGTGGCGCAGCAGGGGATCATCGGCGAGGGCATCGCGCTGCTCTCGAAGCCTTTCAGTCCCGCGGTGCTGGGACAGCGCGTGCGCGAACTGCTCGACGCGCGCGTCTAGGCGCGTCGGCGGACTCCTCGAGGGCCCGCATCCCGGCGGGTGCACGAGCTCCTCGGCGCGCGCGTCCAGACGAGTACGCGAACTCCCCGAGGCTCGAGTCGTGCGCGGCCCTCAGTTCCCCGAGAGTGCGCGGCGCGCCTGCTGCAACGACGCATCGCCGGGCACGCGCGCGAGGCCGCGTTCGACCGCTGCGCGCGCCGCATCGCGTTCACCCCGCAGCATGTGGATGCGGGCCTCGAGGTCGTAGCCGCGCGGGTCGTCGGGAGCGGCACGCTGGAGGGCCACGGCATGCGTGAGCGCACGCGCGTCCTCGCGCAGTCGCAGGGCCGCGCTGCCGGCGACCACCAGCGCCTCCACGCGCTCGCCGCCCGTGAGTCCCGCCGCCGCGGTCTCGGCCGCTCCCCGCGCCCCGGGGACGTCCCCCGCCTCGAGTCGGGCCATGGCCAGCAGTCGCCAGTCGCCCGCGGTGGCGAACCCCTCGTTGGCGATCCCCTCGAGCGCGTCGCGTGCGGCCGCCGCGTCGCGCGCCATGCTGCGCTCCCGCAACGTGGTGCGCAGGAACCCCTCGCGGAGCGCGCGAACGGTGCGAGCGTGCCGGGCGGAGAGCGTGTCGGCCAGGGCCCCCAGTCCCGCGACGCGGAGTTCCGCGAGCACCGGTCCCGGGTCGTTGGGCCCGAGGTCGGTCACGATGGAGCGGGCGCGGGCCGCGAGCCGGATGTCGGACGGCCAGTCCGCGAGCGGGCCCTCGGCGGGCGGGCGCACCGTCCGCGGCAGACCGGCCATGACCTCGGGGTGCGGGTTGCGTGCGGCGCGACCCACCTCGACGAGGTCGCGCGGGGCGCGGTACTCCACGTACGGGCGGTCGTCGGTGTTGGGTACCGCCCCGGCCAGTCGCGGGCGGAGGTTCGCGAGCGGTCCGACCTCGTAGGCCGCGACGTCCGCGGGCTGCTCGAGCCCCGCGTCGGCACGCATGCGGGCGAGCGCGGGCGACGCGAGTCGCTCGAGCGACAGGCGGCGCGCGGGCGGGGCCGCGACGAGGATCACGTCGCTCGCCTTCCACATGCAGAACAGCTGGGCGTCGGGGAACGACGAGGCGAACGCCGCCATGAGGCTGTGGAAGCTCTCGGGCGAGAGCTCGTACACCGGCAGCCACTGCGCGAACACGCCCTGCGGCGCGAGTCGGGCGCGCACGAGGCGGTAGAAGTCGGTGGTGAAGAGCGCGTTCACGCCCGAGATCCACGGGTTCGTGGGTTCGGACACGATGAGGTCGTAGCGCTCGCGCGTGTGCGTGAGGCGGGTGCGTGCGTCCTCGAGGTGCACGGTCACGCGCGGGTCGTCGAGCGGGTCGGGCCGCCCCTCGTGGAAGAACCGCGAGGCCTCGATCACGGCCGGTTCGAGTTCGACGATGTCGGTCGTGCCGACCCCGGCCGCGAGTGCCGCCGCCGCGGTGAAGCCGGAGCCGTGCCCGACGATGAGCGTGCGCGCGCCGGTGTCGGCGACGCAGGCGGGCAGCATGCCGAGCATCACCTGCGTGAGCATGTCCCCCGTGCCCGCGTCGATCTTGCCCCCGACCCGCAACCAGCGGCGCCGATCGTCGAGGTCGGACGACACCAGCACCGAGGCGTTGATGCCCTCGCGGTGATAGAGCACCCGGTGCGCGGCTGCGACCTCGCGCGTGGGGTCGCCGCTGGCTCCCGACGCCCGGAACGAGGTCATGAGGTTCATGGCGCTGAAGGGCCGGTAGGTGCCGAGCGACATGAGCATGGGGTCCCAGCGGGGCAGCGTGAGCGCGGCCCCGAGTGCGATCGCCGTCAGGCCCGCGACGAGCCCGAACCCGAGTCGTCCCGGGCGGGGCGCACCCGGCAGCACCAGCGCGAGCACGGCCACGACCGCCGAGATCGTCGCGGCGAGCGCCACCACCCCGTGCACCCCCAGCATGGGCAGGAGCGCGAAGCCCGTCACGAGCGAACCGGTGATGGTCCCGAGCGTGTTGAGCGCGTAGGCGCGGCCGGTGGACTCCGCGCCGTCACCCTGCTGCAGCAACCGCGTGGCCACCGGGAAGATGGCGCCGAGCAGCAGGCACGGCACGAGGATCACCGGGACGACGAGGCCGAGTTGCGCGACCACGAGCCCGCTCCACGATCCGCCCATGCGCTCCCCCAACTCGAGCATGGCACCCGGGAGCGAGGCGTCGGCGCGTTGCACGAGCAGCACCGAGGCCGCGAGCGACGACTGGAGCAGGGCGAAGCCGAGCGGGGTCGCCACGCGCCCGAGGAACGGGGCGACGAGCGCGCTCCCGAGCGCGAGGCCCACGAGGTAGACCCCGAGCACCGCCGCGAACGAGTGGACCGACGAGCCCAGCACCAGCGAGTAGAGGCGGAACCACGCGAGCTGCAGGGCGAGTGCGGCGAACCCGCTCGCCACGAACAGCGCCCCGAGCATGCGGCGGGCGGCGGGGCTCGCGAGCGCCGGCGCCGGGAGGTCGCGCGGCGTGACGGCCGGTGACGGGGATCGCCTCGCCTGGGTCGCCGCGAGGGCGGCGGCCGCGAGGTTGAGCGCCGACGCGACGAGCGTCGCGTTCCACACCCCCACGCCCGGCAGCAGCACGAAGCCGGCGGCCAACGCGCCTGCGACCGCGCCGAACGTGTTGAGCGCATAGAGCGTAGCGAGCCCCGCGCCGAGGGCTCCGCGCTCGCAGCGTGCCACCAGCACGGGCAGCGTGGCGCCCATGAGCGCGGCCGGAGGCACCAGCAGCACGAGCAGCAGCGCGACGCGCAGGGTGGCGAACAGCGCGCCCTCGCCCCCGGCGGCGCGGTACAGCATCCCGACCGGTCCATCGAGCGCACGCAGCAGCGGGATCATGAGCGCCCCGAGCACGCCGATCGCGACCTCGAGTCGCGCATACGCGAGTGCGGGGTCGCCCCGCCGGGCCATGCGGGGCCCGAGCAGGCGGGCGCCGAGTGCGAGTCCGGCGAGGAACGCGGCGGTCACCGTGGCCACGGACTGGAGCGAGCTGCCGAGCAGGTAGCCGATCCACTTGCTCCACGCGACCTCGTGGATGAGGCCGGCAGCACCGGAGAGCAGGAAGCAGAGCGCGGCCCAGACGGGCACCGGGGAGCGGCTCTCGAGGGCGCGGGGGGCGGACATGGCCGGTGAGTCTAACGGTTCGCTCCCCGGTCCCGCACCTTCCTATCGGCGATCGGCACCCGCCACGATGCGGACCTCGACGCCCCACGGGTCGGTGGCTTCGAACCCGTCCGGCACGTCGCGGACCTCGACCCCGCTGGCGGCGAGGCGCTCGGCGGTCGTGCGCACCTCCTCGGCCGTCGCGAGCACCAGCGTCCACGAGTCGAGCCCGGCATACTGCGGGCCCGCCACGGGGGCATGCGCGGCCCAGGTATTGAGGCCCACGTGGTGGTGGCAGCCGCCGGCCGCGACGAACAGCGCGCCCGGGAACCGCCGCGTGGTGGGTTCGAACCCGAGCCCGAGCACGTGGAAGCGCTCGGCGCGCCCGAGGTCGTCCACGAACAGGTGCACGTGGCCGAGCGTCGTGCCCGCGGGCAGTTGGCGCCACGGCTCGTGGGGCTGGGCGAGCAGGTCCGCGAGGTCGAGCGGGTCCACCGCGCTCTCCACCTGTCCCTCGCGCCAGCGCCATGCCGAGCGCGGGCGGTCGGCGTAGACCTCGAGCGTGAGCCCGTCGGGGTCGGTGAGGTAGACCGCCTCGCTGAACAGGTGGTCGGAGCCCGCCCACGGTTGCCCGATCGCGTCGAGGTGGCGCACGAACGACGCGAGGTGGGCACGGCTCGGCAGCAGCAGGGCGTGGTGGTAGAGCCCCAGGCGCCCCGAGCGCGGGACCGGCCGCGCACCCCTCACCTCGCGCAGCGTGAGCAGCGTGGGCCCTCCGGCCAGCCCCAGACGCGCCCGACCGTCGCCCTCGCCGAGCAGGGACGCACCCGTCACGCGGGCGTACCACTCGAGGGTGCGGGCGCGGTCGGCGACCCGCAGGTGCACGGGACCGAGTCGGGCGTGGGCCGGTAGTGTGCCCAGCGGGCTTAGCGCCATCGGGAGAACGGGTCCTCGAGGGGGACTTGCGGGGTCGCGAGGCTTCACCATACTGGGGGCGACGCACCCCGACCAGCCGGGCCCACCCACGGAGGCACGATGCGCCGCTCCACCCCCATCCTCGTCGCCGTCGTCCTGATCCTCGCCGCGCTCAGCGCGTGGCTCGCCGTCGAGGTCCGCCGCCGTGGCGACGACACGCGGCGCACCGCCGATCGCGAACAGCAGGCCGAGGACCGCTACGCGCGCGCCATCGCCGACATCGCCTCCATCCAGGACAGCCTCGACGCCATCACCCCGCTCGATGCCGAGGCCTCGCTCGAGCCGTCGTCGCTCGGCGCCGAGCAGCGCATCGTCCCGAGCGCCGAGGAGGCCCTCGCCCGCATCGCCTCGCTGCGCGGCAGCATCGAGCGTGCGCGCGCGCGCATCCAGGGACTCGAGGACCGCATGCGTGCCAGCGGGCAGCGGCTCGACGGGCTCGACAAGCTGGTCGCGCGGCTCAAGGCCGACCTCGTCGAGCGCGAGGGGCTCGTCACCTCGCTCACCGACCAGGTGGACTCGCTCACCCAGCAGGTCAGCGGCCTGAGCGGCTCGCTCCAGGTGACGCAGGCCAAGGTCGTCGAGCAGGAGGCCTCGATCGAGGACCGGCGACGCGAACTCGCCACCGTGTGGTACGTGATCGGCGATCGTCGCACGCTGCTGCGCGACAGCCTGGTGGTGGCGCGCGGTGGTGTGCTCGGGATGGGGCGCACGCTCGCGCCGTCGGGTCGCGGTGAGCCGTCGCTGTACCGCCCGCTCGACACCGACCGCCAGTCGTCGATCGAGTTCGTGGCGCAGAACGCGCGCGTGCTCACGCCGCAGACCGTCTCGAGCTACGTGCTGGAGCGCGTCCCGGGTGGCATGGAGTTGCGCATCGTGGACTCGCGCGAGTTCCGCAAGGTGAGGCAGCTCGTCATCGTCACCGAGTGATCGCGCCCTGTCGCGCCGAGGGCCCCGACGATGCGTGCATCGTCGGGGCCCTCGCGCATCCGGCTCGCGGCGCTCAGCCCGCGACCGGGACGCTCATGAGCGCATGCACGGGGACCGCGCCGAGCCGCTCGCGCCCGCCGAGGCCCTGCAACTCGATCACGAACAGCGTGGCGGTCACCTCGGCCCCCAGCTGGCGCACGAGCTGCGTGGTCGCGAGCGCCGTGCCACCGGTGGCGAGCAGGTCGTCCACCACCACCACCCGCTGCCCCGCCGCGAGCGCGTCGGCGTGCAGTTCGAGCGTGTCCTCGCCGTACTCGAGCGAGTAGACCTGGCGCACCGTGATGCCGGGCAGCTTGCCGAACTTGCGGGCCGCGACGAACGGCACGCCCCAGTGCATGGCGAGCGGGACCCCGAACAGGAAGCCGCGCGACTCGATGCCCACCACCGCGTCGGGCCGCGGCGTGAGCGCGGCCAGCCGCTCGATCGCGGTGCGGAAGCCCTCGGGCGAGCGCAGCAGCGGCATGATGTCCTTGAACAGGATGCCCTTCTTGGGGAAGTCCGGGACGTCGCGGATGAGGTCCTCGATGCGCATCATGGTCTCTCCGTGGGAGGTGCGGTCAGGGAGCGGTCGTCGGGGACGTCGGAGCGTCCGAGGTCGGCCATCTCGATGGCCCGTCGCAGGCGCGCGAGGGCACGGCCCTCGATCTGACGGACGCGCTCGCGCGAGATGCGGAAGTGCTCGCCCGTCTCCTGCAACGACCGGGCGACCCCGTCGTGGAACCCGTAGCGCACGCGCAGCAACTGCTCCTCGCGCGGCGGCAGCGAACGCAGCAGGCGGTCGAGCTTCTCCTGCTCGAGCTGGATCTCGACGAGGCGTTCGACCGAGAGCTCGGCCCGTCCGGCCTCGTCGTGCGAGAGCTCGCGCAGGCCGTCGCCGTCGCCGGACTCGTCGAGCGAGCGCATGCCCGTGACGAGGGCGCGCAGTCGCTCGGCGCGCGCCGGCGACACCATCATCTCCTCGGCGACCTCGCCGATCGCGGGCTCACGACCGAGGCGCGCGCGCACCACGCGCTCGGCGCGCACGTAGCGGTTGAGCTGCTGGTACATCTGCACGGGGATGCGGACGGCCCGCGACTGCTCGGCGATGCCGCGCAGGATGGCCTGCCGGATCCAGAGCGAGGCGTAGGTGCTGAAGCGCAGGCCGCGCTCGGGCTCGAAGCGGTCCACGGCGTGGATGAGCCCGACGTTGCCCTCCTCGATGACGTCGAGGAACGGCAGGCCGCGATTGCGGTACGGGCGCCCCACGTGCACGACGAGCCGCAGGTTCGAGCGGATCATGCGCTCGCGGGCGCGCTCGTCCCCGGCGCGTGAGGCGGCCGCCACGCGCAGCGACTCCTCGTGCGGGAGCAGCGGGAAGCGGCCGATCTCGTCGAGGTAGCGGTCGAGCAGGTCGGGCTCGGCCTCGCGCTCGAGCGACTGGCGGTCGATGGGCGCGGCCGGGTCGGGCGTGTCGTCCTCGGGCAGCCTCACCCCCGCCGCGGTCAGGCGCTGGCGGAGGTCCTCGAACGCCTCGGGGTCGAAGCCCGGGTCCACGACCAGCGCGTCGAGGTCGCGCTGCGTGAGTTCGCCTCGCACGCGCGCTTCGGCCTCGGCCGCCGCGAGGCGGTCGGGGAATCGTACGATCGTCGGTCCGTCCACCTTGGCCTCACCCCGTGACGCGGAAGTCCCGGGGGACCGCCGCGACGTCGTACCACTCCACCACCGCATCCTCGACCCGGGCGGCCAGCGGCCCCCGGGACAGGCTTCCCACGAACGCCTCCAGCGCTGTGCGCGGGCCGTGCGCGTGCGCCTCGACCGACCCGTCCGGGAGGTTTCGGACCTCGCCCGCGAGCGCGAGCCGGGAGGCCTCCCGCACCACGAACGCGCGGAACCCCACCCCCTGCACCCGCCCGCTCACCCGCACCCGCACCGACGCCATGCGGCGAGGATGGACCGCCGCCCGAAGCGAGGCAACCCCGTCCGTGGGCCCCGGGGGCCGAACGACGGAAGCCGGAGGGCGCAGGCCCTCCGGCTTCCTCGAAGATGGTCGGGGCGAGAGGATTTGAACCTCCGACCCCCTGGTCCCGAACCAGGTGCTCTACCAGGCTGAGCCACGCCCCGACAGGTAGATGGGCCACGGACACGGGGTCCGTGGGGCGCGGAAAGTTAGCACAGGGCCTCCGGGGCCGCCAACCCCGGCCGCGCCGTTCAGGGGCGCAGCTGCCAGTCCTGCATATCGGCCCGGCGCTGGTGATCCGTGAGCTCCAACTGCAGCGGGGTCACGGACACCCAGCCGGCGTCCACGGCGTGGAAGTCGGTCCCCTCGTCGGGCTTCCAGACCGGGTCCTCGCCCCCGATCCAGAAGTAGTCGCGGCCGCGCGGGTCCACCTTGTGGACGAGCGTGTCGTCGTAGACGCGCGAGCCGAGCCGGGTGACGCGCACTCCCTGCCACTCGGCGGCGGGCCGGAACGGGATGTTGACGTTGAGCAGCAGGCGGCGGTCGTGTCCGCGCTCGAGCGCCTGGCGCACGAGGCTGCCCACGACGTCGGCGGCCTCGCGGAAGTCGCTCGGCTTACGGGTCACGAGCGAGGCGGCCACGCCGGGGACGCCCTGCAGCACGCCCTCGATGGCCGCGGCCACGGTGCCGGAGTAGAACACGTCCTCGCCCATGTTGGGCCCGTGGTTGATGCCCGAGACCACGAGGTCGGGGCGCTCGATGAGCTTGCCGTGGAACGCGAACAGGACGCAGTCGGTGGGCGTGCCGTCGAGGCTCCACGTGTCCTCGCCGACCTCGTGCACGCGCAACGGGCGGTGCAGCGTGAGCGCCTGCGACATCGCGCTCTGGTTGCGGTCCGGGGCGATGATCGTGACGCGGCCGAACGGCGACAGCACGCGCCGCAACTGGGCGAGCGCGGGCGAGGCGATGCCGTCGTCGTTGGTGACGAGGATGTGCATGGGTCAGGCTCTCGGGGTGGGCCGCGGCTCGAACGTGAGTCGCAGCATCATGCCCACGATGCGCGGGACGTCGCGCGTCGGGCTGAGGTGGCTCGTCTCGTCCCCGTACACCGTGGGGATGGGAACGTGCGCGACGCGGAACCCGAGTCGGGCGGCGCGCACGGCCATCTCCGTCTCGACCTCGTAGCGGCTCGCCGCCACGGGGGTGCGTCGCAGGACCTCGCGACGGTAGAGCCGGTAGCCGCACTGGCTGTCGCGGATGGGCTGGCCTGCGAGGGCCGAGCACCACGAGGACGAGAACCGGTTGGCGAAGCGGCGCGCCGGCGGCATGTCGGGGGTGATCTCGCGCTGCCCGAGCACGAGGTCGGCGCCCGCGCGCGCGGCGGCCACGAACGTGGGGATGCAGGCCGGCGGGTGCTGGCCGTCGGCGTCGAGCGTGACGACCGCGTCGAAGTCGCGCAGCAACTCGAAGCCGGCGAGCAGCGCGTGCCCCTTGCCGCGGTTGGCCGCGAACGAGTGCACGGCGACGCCGTGTTGGCGGGCGACCTCGGCGGTGGCGTCGCGCGAGCCGTCGTCCACCACGAGGACGTGGGGCGGCTCGGGCAAGGCGGCGAGGCCCATGAGCACCTCACCCAGATGGGCGGCGGCCTGATAGGCCGGGACCAGCGCGGCGACGTTCAACGGGCTCATCGCGGCGGCTCCGTGCGTGGGTCCGGGACCCGGGTGCGACGGGGAGGGTGGGAATGGTCGGGGCGACTGGATTTGAACCAGCGACCCCCTGCACCCCATGCAGGTGCGCTACCAAGCTGCGCTACGCCCCGACCGGTACTGAGGGGTGGACAACGAAAGCGGGAAGGCAAGATAGCCCTCCCCGCAGCGGTGCGCAAGCGCACCGCGCGGTTCAGCGGCCCGCGGCGCCCGCGGGCTCGCGGTCCTTGCGCAGGCGCGCGAGGATGGTCTTGAGCTCCTCCTTGACCTCGATGAGGAGCAGTTTGCGGTCGGCCTCGCTGAACGCCAGCTCGACCTGCGGCTCGTCGAGCTTGCGCTCGTCCAGCAGGGTGCGCACCGCACCCTCGATGGTGTAGCGACGATCGTAGAGCAGCTCCTTGATGCGGAGCAGCAGCCGGACCTCCTCGGGGCGGTACATGCGGTTGCCGGCCCGGTTCTTCTTCGGGCGCAGCATGCTGAACTGGGTCTCCCAGTACCGGAGGACGTGCGCCTTCACGTCCAGCATCTCGCTCACCTCGCTGATCGAGCGGTAGAGCTTGCCCTCGGACTCGGGGGCGTTCCTTCCGATCGCCACTGGGACCTCCTCGTCAACCGGTGTGGGCCCGGGGCCCACCCGTTCACGCTTCGCGTTTCAGGTCGCGCGTCATGAGCGCCATGAGCGCGGACTGCGGGTCGCGCCCCTCGAACAGGGCACAGACCTGATCCGTGATCGGCAACTCGACCTGGTGACGCTGCCCGAGGTCGCGCGCGGCGCGCGCGGTGTTCACGCCCTCGGCCACCATCACCATGCCGCCCAGCACCGTCGCCAGGGACTCCCCGCGCCCGATCCGCTCCCCCACGTGCCGATTGCGGCTGTGGCGGCTCATGGCGGTGGCGATGAGGTCGCCCATGCCGGTGAGCCCGAAGAACGTCTCGCGCTTCGCTCCCATCGCGACGCCGAGCCGGGACATCTCGGCGAGGCCGCGCGTGAGCAGGGCGCCCTTGGTGTTGTCGCCGTACCCCAGCCCGTCGCAGACGCCCGCGGCGATCGCGATCACGTTCTTGAGCGCGCCGCCGTACTCGCAGCCGACCACGTCCGGGTTGGTGTACACGCGGAACCGGGGGGTGGAGAACAACGACTGCACCGCCACGGCGCGCGACTCGTCGGCGCAGGCGGCGACCACGGTGGTCGGGATGCCCCGCGCCACCTCCTCGGCATGACTCGGACCGGTGAGCGTCACCGGGGCCGCATCGCCGAGGGTCTCCGACAGCACCTGCGAGAGGCGTTCGAGCGTCCCCAGTTCGAGCCCCTTGCTGGCGCAGACGGGGATTCCCTTCGCCCCGATGGCCGCGACCTGCGTGGCCACCGTCCGCATCGCCTGGGAGGGCACCACGAACAGGACGACGTCCGCCCCATCGAGTGCCTCCTCCAGTTCCGGCTGAACCTTAACCCCAGGGGGCAGTGTGATGCCAGCCAGAAACTTGGCGTTCACCCGCTCGCGGTCCAGCCGGGCCATGGCGGCGGCGTCGCGGCCCCACAGCCGGGCCTCGTGGCCGGCCGAATCGAGGTGGATGGCGAGCGTGGTCCCGAACGAGCCCGCCCCGAGGACGGCGACGCGGCTCACCGCGCGCCGCCCTTGAGGCTGAAGCGACGCTCCTCCCCTCGCAGCAGCCGCCCGATGTTGTCGCGGTGCCGCACGATGACGAGCAGGGCGATCGCGACGCCGAACCCGAACGTGGGGCTGTGCACGCCCGTCGGCGAGACGAGTGCCAGCGTGGTCGCGAACGCGAGCGAGCCGAGGATGGAGCCGAGCGAGATCCAGCGCGTCACGGCCACGGTGACGACGAACACGGCCACGAACACGCCGAAGGCCGGTGGCGAGAGCGCGAGCAGCACCCCGACCGTGGTCGCCACGCCCTTGCCGCCCTTGAAGCCGGCGAACATCGTGAAGACGTGGCCCAGCACCGCGGCCAGTCCGACCGTGAGGCGGCACCACTCCTCGCCCCCGGGGAACCCCATGGCGAGCGGCAGCGCGGGCACGAACCACGTCGGGAGCGCGCCCTTGGCGATGTCGAGCACGAGCACGGGGACACCGAGCGCGGGCCCGAGTTCGCGGTACACGTTCGTGGCGCCGAGGTTGCGGGACCCGAGCGTGCGCACGTCCACGCCCTTGAACCACTGTCCGAGCCACAGGCCCCACGGGAGCGAGCCCGCGAGGTAACCGATCGCGACGGCGAGGATGAGGGATGCCATGTCCGGCATCCTACTACTCGCTCTTGCGAACCCGGAAGCGCAATGGGGTGCCGCTGAACCCGAAGTGGTCGGCGAACTGCGACCACAGGAAGCGCCGGTAGTTGTCCGAGAGCCGCGACGGGGCGTTCACGAACAGCGTGAACGTGGGCGGCCGCTTCCCGGTCTGGGTCATGTAGTAGATCTTCGGCGCCTTGCCCATGGAGTTGCTGGGCACCTGCCGACGCTTCTGCGCGAGTTCGAGCCAGGCGTTGAGCTCGCGCGTCGGGATCTCGCGCAGGTTCTCCTCGACGCGTTCGGCGATGTGGTCGGGCAGGCGCACGAGGTGGATGCGCTCGGTGGCCGAGATGGGATGCGCGGGGATGTCGGCCAGCGTCGGGAAGCGGCGGGCGCGATCGGCTTGCACGTCCTTCCACGCCTGCTCGCGGTTCTCGACCACGTCCCACTTGTTGTAGAGGATGAGCAGCGCGCAGCCGGCCTCGAGCGCGTGGTGCGCGAGGCGGGCCTCCTGCTTCTCGAACCCGCGCGTGCTGTCCACCATGAGCACCGCCACGTCGGCGCGCTCGAGCGCCTGCAAGGCGCGCATGGTGGCGTAGAACTCGGCCTGGTCGTCGAACATCGCCTGCCGTCGGATGCCGGCCGTGTCCACGAGCGTGAACACCCCGCGCGGGGTCTCCCAGCGCGCGTCGATGGCGTCCATGGTGGTTCCGGGGCGCGGCTCCACGAGCACGCGCTCCTCGCCGAGCAGCGCGTTGACGAGCGAGCTCTTGCCCACGTTGGGACGGCCGACGATCGCGACGCGCGGCGTGGGCGTCTCCTCCTCGAGCACCGGGGGCAGCAGGGCGAGCACCGCGTCGAGCAGGTCGCCGATCCCGAGACCGCCCTCGGCGGCGACCGGGATGGGGTCGCCGAGCCCGAGACGGTGGAACTCGTGCACGATGGTGTCCTCGGGCTTGTCCATCTTGTTCACCACGAGCAGCGCCTTGCCGTGCGTGCGCCGCAACTGCGTGGCGATGGCTTGGTCGAGGTCGGTGACGCCGGTGTGCGCGTCCACGAGGAACATCACCACGTCGGCGAGCCCGATGGCCGCCTCGGCCTGGCGACGGATGTCGGCGTCGCGCCCCTCGGACGAGGCCGGCAGGAAGCCGCCGGTGTCCACGAGCACGAAGCGCCGCCCGGTCCACTCCGCGTGCACCGCGTTGCGGTCGCGTGTGATGCCGGGCCGGTCATGCGTCACCGCCCGCCGCTCCCCGAGGATCCGGTTGAAGAGCGTGGACTTGCCGACGTTGGGCCGGCCGATGATGGCGACGACGGGAGCGGACATGGGGTCGGGTCTGGCCGAGGGCCGAGGGGGATCGGCGCGCGCCGGGCGCGGGAAGGGCCGCGATCGTCCGGCGCGCTGCGCGAGGAATGGAGCGGGCGACGGGGGTCGAACCCGCGACCTCAAGCTTGGGAAGCTCGCGCTCTACCAACTGAGCTACGCCCGCGACAGGATGCTACGAGGCCCACGGAAGCTAGGTCGCCCCCGGTTGGGTGTCAACCCGACCCGCGGGCCGCGGCCCCGTGCTCGGCCACGATGAGGCGCGCGATGTCCTCCCCCGCCTCCGGGGCATCGGCGCTGTGGGTCCGCCCCGGCGCGTGGTGGCGGAACCAGGTCCGCTGGCGCTTCGCCATCTGGCGCGTGCGCTCGTTCATGCGCGTCGTCGCCTCGTCCTGCGACGACCGACCGTCGAGCACCGCGAGCGCCTCGTCGTAGCCGATCGCCGCGAGTCGGCGGAGTGCGGGCCCTTGGCCCCCCTCCACGAGTGCGCGCGTCTCGGCCAGCAGTCCTGCGTCCCACATCGCGGTGGTGCGGGTGGCGATGCGCGCGGCCAGCACCTCGGGCGAGCACGTGAGTCGGTGCGTGACCCAGTCCGCCACGAGCGGCACCTCGCGTGGCCGCGACCGCCACCACGCGAGCGGGTGCCCGCCCACGGTCACCACCTCGAGCGCGCGCAGCACGCGCTGGCGGTCGCGCGGAGCCAGGGTGGCGGCGGTCGTCGGGTCGAGCGTGGCGAGGCGGGCGTGCAGCGCTTCGATACCCACCGCCTCGGCCTCGGCGATGAGCGCCGCGCGCAGGGCGGGGTCGCGCGGCGGCTCCGGGTGGAGCCCGACGCGCAGCGCCTCCAGGTAGAGACCCGAACCGCCGACCAGCACCGGGGTCGCACCGCGTGCGAACGCGTCTTCGCACACCGCGGCCGCCGCGCGCGCCCACGCGCCGGCGGTCACCGCATCGCCGAGCCCCCAGCGGTCGAAGAGGTGGTGCGGGAGCGCCGCGCGCTCGGCGGGTGTGGGCCGGCCCGTGCCGATCTCGAGCTCGCGGAACACCTGCCGCGCATCGGCGCACACCACCTCGCCTTGGATGGCGCGCGCGACCGCCTCGCCGACCGCGGTCTTGCCGGTGGCCGTCTCGCCCACGATGGCGATCAGGGCGCGGGCCATGGTCAGCTCCGGCCGAAGCGGCGGTGCAACTCCTCGAGGTCGAGGCGCACGAACGTGGGTCGCCCGTGCGGGTCGCCGTGCGGGCGCGAGGTCGCGAACAGGCGATCCACCAGCGCTCGCATCTCCTCGCGCGACAGCGTCTCGCCCGCGCGGATCGCGGAGTGGCAGGCGTGCGAGTTGGCGACGCGCTCGAGCAGGTCGTCCTGCGCCGTGGGGCCGCCCTCCGAGATGCCGTCGATGACGTCCTGCAGCAATTGCCCAGGACGCTCCACCTTGAGGCCCGAGGGCACGCCCTTGAGGACGACCGTCGGCGGCGAGAGCGGCGACAGGTCCCAGCCCAGCCGCTGCAGCAACGGGCCGACCTCGAGCAGCAGGTCGAACTGCGCGCGCGACAGGTCCACGAGCACCGGGAACAGCAGCCCCTGCGAGCTCCCCTGTTCCCCGCGCAAGCGCGCGATCGCCTCCTCGTAGAGGATGCGCTCGTGGGCGGCATGCTGGTCCACGATGACGAGTCCGCCGCGCACGGGGGCCAGGATGTAGGTGCGGTGCAGCTGCCACATCTCGGGCTCGCCGGTACCAGCCGTGCTCGCGGCCGCGGGCGGCGCGCTGGGTTCGGGCGCGGTACCGATCACGGGCGACTCGCTCGTTGCGCCCCCCGGTACCGGGAGCAGCAGCGGCATCTGCGACGTCGAGGGCTCGCTCGGTCGTTCGCGGACGCGGTCGGCCCACGGCGGTGACGGGTCGTCGTTGCCGTGCGCGACCGAGAACGGCGGGTGGATCGCGGCCAGCGGCTGCGCGCAGGCCGCCGCCACGAGCGAGAACACCGCGTCGTCGTCGGCGAAGCGGACCTCGCGCTTCGTGGGGTGCACGTTCACGTCGAGCCGGTCGGGCGGCACCTCCAGCCACACCACCGCCGAAGGGAAGCGCCCGTGCGGGAGCAGGTTGCCGTACGCGTGACGCAACGCCTGCGAGAGCGCCGGGCTCTGCACCCAACGGCCGTTGACGAGCAGCACCTGCCCCTCGCGCGTCGCGCGGGCGTGCTCGGGCAACCCGAGGAGCGCACGCACCGCGTAGCCGCCGCGCTCGGCGCGTGCCTCGAGCAACTGCTCGGCATGGCGCGCGCCCCAGACCTGCGCAGCACGCTCGCGCTCGCTGCCCACGGCGGGCCACGAGAAGCGTTCGCGCGTGTCCACCACGAGCCGCCAGCCCACGTCGGGCCGCGCGAGTGCGTAGCCCTCGATCATGCGGATGGCGGCGCGCAACTCGCTCGCCGGGGCGTTGAGGAACTTGCGGCGCGCCGGCGTGTTGTGGAACAGGTCTCGGACCTCGACCGTGGTCCCGGTCTCGCGCGCAACGAAGCCCCGCTCGAGCACCTCGCCCCCGTCCACGCGCACGAACGCGGCCGCCTCGGTGCCCGCGATGCGCGAGACGAGCCGCAGCCGGCTCACCGCCGCGATGCTCGGCAGCGCCTCACCGCGGAACCCGAGCGAGGCGAGGCGGTCGAGGTCCTCGAGCGAGGTCACCTTGGAGGTGGCGTGGCGTTCGAGCGCGAGCTCCAGTTCGTCCGCGGCGATCCCCACCCCGTCGTCGGCGACCGCGAAGGAGTGGTCGAGCGTGCGCTCGACCCTCACCTCGAGGGCGCGGGCACGGGCGTCGAGCGCGTTCTCGACGATCTCCTTCAGGGCGGAGAGCGGCCGCTCGATGACCTCGCCGGCGGCGATGCGGGACGCCGTCTCGGGCGGGAGTCTGCGGATCGTCTGGGACAAGGGGGCCTCCGGTGGACCGCGCAGGATGCGGGTCGGCGCCGGAGCGGGTCAAGCCTCGCCCGTCACTGGGCCGCGGTCCAGACCTCGGCCGCCATGAGGAACGCCTCGCGGTCCTCGGGGCCCGCCAGCGCCACGCTGCGGTCCACGAACGCCGGTGCGGGGGGCGGTGTGCGGCCCGCGCTCCACGCCTCCTCCCACGCCGCGAGGAGGCGATGGCGCAGCACGGCCAGTCCGTCGGGCGCCCCCGCGACGAGCAGCGTCACCACGCCGTGCGCGGGACGCGACATCGAGTCGGTGTCGCGCACACGGGCCGGCAGTCCGCCGCAGAAGCGTTCCACGGCCTCGGGCCCCGTGGGGAACTCGAGTCGGTGCAGTTCGAAGCGCAGGCCGTCGCGGCGATGGCGTTCGACCGCCAACGCGACGCGCTCACGGAACTCGCTCGGGTCGAGCCAGCGCGACTCGCGCGCGGGCATGAGCGGGAACGACGAGGCGCTGCGCTCGCGATCCTCGCGGTCCCAGTCGGCGCGCAGACCCTCGACCGTCGCCTGCCACGACGCCAGCCCGGCCTCGCCGTCGATCGCCGCACCGGCGAGCACGCCCCGGCGCTGCAGGGTGCGGAACGGCCACGCGGCCCACGTGAGACCCTTGCCCGGTTCGGACTGGCGCGTGACGACCTGCGGGGTGCCGAGCTCGTGGGCGAGGTCGATGAGCCCGCGCAGCAGGCGGTCCTCGGGACCGACCTGTGCGACCAATCGCAACGCGTCGTGGTCGGCGACGTGGACCTGCGCCGATCCCGCGCGCGAGCCCGAGACCAGATGCACCAGCGTGTCCTCGAGGCCGCGACGGGTCTCGTGCGACGGGAAGTCGGCGAGCGAGATGGGGTCCATGCGCGGGACGTCCGCAGGCGTGACCTCGCGCGGGGCGAGCGGTGTGGGTTCGGACAGGTCGGGCAGTGCCGCGTCCACGAGCGCGTCGGTCGAACCCGAGAGCGACTGTTCGAGCGCGACCGCGTGCACCGCGAGCGGGGCGTCCACGCCGGGGCGGTCCTCGGCGGTCGTGTGCCCGTCGAGGAACCCGGACGGGGTGAGGCACGGGGTGCCGAGTGCGATGAGCAGACTCTCGAGTTGGGTGCGCCGCGAACCGCGCTCGCCGATCACCGCGACGTCGAAGATCTCGCGTGTCAGGTCCGCGAGGTCGAGCGTGTGCGGCAGCCCGCACATCTCGGCCATGCGCACACCGGGGTCCCGCGGGCCGGTACCTGCGACGAGGCGCACGCTGGCGCCCGGCTGCCGGAGGATCTCGGGGATCCGGTCGGCATCCGCCCAGTCGAGGTCGAGGAGCAGGATCCGGCGCGTCGTGGGGACGGCCGCACCCGGCGCGAGCGAGGACATCGTTCGGCGTTCTCCGGGGGTCGAGGGTGCGCCCCGGGTTATCGGCCGTCCCCCCCGCCCGCCTGAGGCCTCCCTTCGCATGCCTGCACGATGGGGCCCGGTCCCTGTACGGACCGGGCCCCCCATGCGGCCGGGGCCCGGGGGCCGCGGCGTGGGACTCACTTCGCGGGCTCGTCCTCGTCGGGCGGCTCGGGGACGGGGATGGCCCGCAGCGAACGGTCGAGGATGTTCACCGGGTAGCGGCGCTTGGCGTCCTGCACCCACGCGTACATCCGACGCTCGATGGCGATCCGCGCGAGGTCGCCCATGCGCTCGCGCACCATCGCGGGCGACGGCTCCTGCCGCTCCTGCAGGCGCACGCGGGCCACACCGCCGGGCCAGCGCACCCAGCCGCTCTCCTGCCCCTGCGTGAGTGCGGCGGCGTCGCCACCCCGCCCGAACACGAGCGAGTCGAGCGCGGCCGGCAGGTTCGACTCCTCGGGACGATCGCGGCCGAGGATGCGCTTGGAACGTGCGAGCCCGCCCCACAGCACGCCGAGGCTGTCGAGCGACCAGCCCTGAGCGGCGAGCGAGTCGAGCTCGGCCACCTTGGCCATCATGGCGCGCTCCCCGGCCCCCTCGCGATACAGGTTGAGTGCGGCGCCCTGCGCGGCCGACCACGCCGGCGGTCCCGCGGTGGTGATCGAATCCACCCACGTGATCCAGTAGCCCTCGCCGCGCGAGATCCACGGCTTCGCCATGACCTCGCCCGCCCGCATCGAGTGCAGGAGGTCGAAGTAGTCGTCGAGACGCGCGTTGCCGTGCGGTTCGTCCACCGGCTTCACGTAGGTGAGGACCTGGAAGCCGTGCCGCTCCCCGATCGCCCGGCCCTGCGCGGCGGTGCGGATGTGACGGATGAGGCTGTCCGCGCGCAGCATGGCGATCGTGTCGGCCTCGACCTTGGCGAGGTCGCTCGCCACGATCGTGTACACCAGCGTGAGCGGCTGCACGAACTCGGGGACGTACTCGGTGCACTGCATGATGTGCCAACCGACCTCGGTCCGGATCGGGCCCCGCAGGTCGCCCTCGCGCATGGAGAACGCCACGTCCTCGAACTCCTGCAGCATGGCCCCGCGCGCGAACACGCCGATGTCGCCGCCCTTGTCCTTGGTGGCCGGGTCGTCCGAGAACCGCGCCGCGAGGGCATCGAACGACTCGCCGGCCCGGATGCGTGCGAGCAGCGAATCGGCCCGTGCACGCGCCGCCCGATCGGCCGCCGTGGTCTTGGCGATGGGCTCGATGAGGATGTGCTTGATGCGCACGAGTTCCTGCGCGGCGTACTTGTCGAGGTTGCGCCGGTGCCAGCGCTCGACCTGCTCGCGCGTGAGCTCGACCTGGTCGAGGGCCGGCCACGGCACCACCAGACGCGAGAAGTGGTAGACCTTGCCGCCGCCGAAGCGGCGCGGGTCGCGCTCGTAGAGTTCGCGCGCGCCGCGCTCCTCGCGGACCCGCTGCAGGTCGGCGATGCGGCGCGCCAGCGCGGGCTGGACCTGCTCGAACGTCGGCACGTGCCCGTCCACTCGGCGAACGACCTGCCACACGAGGAAGCCGCGACCGTAGGGCTGGAGGCGCGTGCCCGTGGGCTCCCCGCTCCTCCAGAGTGCGTCGGACAGCGCTCCCGCCGCGAACCCGGTGTCCACGGGGGCGCGCAGCGGGACCGGCTGCGACTCGCGCACGCGCAGTGCGGACTCGAGTGCGGGTGCGCGGCGGCCGGCGTTCCACGCGCGGTACAGGTCGTCGGCCTGGGTGCGTGCGGTGAGCACGCGCGTGTCGCGGCGCCAGCGGATGCGCACCTCGTCACGCACCTCGTCGAAGGGCTGCGCGCGGATGGTGCCGGTGGCCGCGTCGAAGCTGGAGAAGTCGGCGAGGTGGCCACGATACCACCGATCGAGCTCGGCCAGGCTCGGCTCGCTCAGGCGCACGTCGGCGGTGTCCACGGCGGCCCAGCGGATGACCCAGGCCGAGGTCGCGAGCGAGTCCCGCACCTGCGCGTAGAGCGCACGCTGGTCGCGCTCGTCGTGGTGCAGGCGCGAGTCCTCGCGCAGCGCCTTGCGGATGCCCGGGGCGACCGACTGGAGCGGTGCGATGTGCGTGGGCTCGAGTCGGTCCACGCGCACCACCAACCAGCCCTCGTTGGCCGGGAGCGGTTGCTCGAGCACCTGACCGTTGCGGGCCTTGAACACCGGCGAGCCGGCGGTGGCGTCGGCACGCCAGTAGCCCGGGAAGTTGCCGGGCAGCACGGTGACGTCGGGGCGCGGACCACCGAGCGACGCCGAGGCGTCCTCGAGCGTGGCCCCGCGACGCACCGCGGCGATGACGCTGTCGGCGACCCCGCGCATGCGCTGGGTCCACGCCGCCATGCGTTCGGGCATTCGGCGATCGGCCTCGGTGGGCGGCGGGTCGTTCACGAACACCACGCTCAGCGTGGCGCGCGACGGACGGCGGAACTCCTCGGGGTTCGACCGGTAGTAGGCGACGACGTCGGACTCGCGCGGCTCGGGATAGCGACCGTCGAAGTCGGCGGTGCGCAGCGAGAGGTCCTCGGTGACGGCCGTGCGCAACTGCCGCACGGCGCGTGAGCGCAGGTCGGCGTCGCTCGGACGGAAGCGCTGCTCGAGGCGGTCGTTGAGGCGACGAGCCGCGAGCTGCTCGCCGGCCGAGGCCATCGCGGACTGGAACCGGCCCGGCTGCGACATGCGCGTGAGGCGCCAGCGGTCGGCGTCGAACGTCCCGTTCGGGCTGAAGAACGCGTCGGCCTTGAGCACCGACTCGGCCTCGGCCGGGGTGGCGGTGACGCCGGTGCGCTTGGCCTCGAGCGTGAGGATGCGCATGCGGATCATGGTCTCGAGCACCTGGCGACGGAACAGGTCGTTCATCGCCTCGGGCCGCGCGGTGCCGCGCTGCGCCATCTGCGCGCGCAGACCCGCGAGGCGCGTCTCGTACTCGTCGCGCTCGATGCGCAGCCCACCGACCGTGGCCACCGCCTCCTTCGTCGCAGGCGCCTGCGCGAGGAGCGGGATGGCCGACCCCAGCACGAGTGCCGACAGCATCACCACCGAAGCGTGTCGAAGTCTCACCGGTCTCCCTCTCACGGGCTTGACGCTCCGTGCGTCGCACCCTAGCGTGCCGCGCGCGATGTGGATCCTCGACGAGCGCACAGCGGTTCCCTACTGGCGGCCCCGGGAGAAGTCCCCCGGAGCCGTACTGTTGTTCTCGACGCGAGTGGGCGGTGTGAGCCGCCCCCCGTACGACACCCTCAACCTCGGTCGTTCCACCGAGGACGACCCCGAGGCCGTGACCGAGAACCGCACGCGATTGCTGCGAGCCGCGGGACTCGACCCCGACCGTCTCGCGACCGCGGGGCAGGTGCACGGCGCCCGTGTGGTCGAGGTGGTCGCCCCGGGCCACCACCCCGAGTGCGACGCGCTCGTGACGCGCGTTCCCGGCGTGGTGCTGGCGGTGACCACCGCGGACTGCATGTCCCTTCTGTACCGCGCCCCCGGTGTGGTGGCCGCCGCCCACTCGGGCTGGCGTGGCACCGTGGACGGCATGCCGCTCGCCACGCTCGAGGCGGTGCAGCGGCTCGCCGGTTGCGGGCCGCAGGACGTCGAGGTGGCGATCGGCCCCGCCATCCGGGGCTGTTGCTACGAGGTCGGTGACGAGGTCGCGTCGCGCTTCCCCGCGGCGGCCGTGCGGCGCGTCGGCGAACGGGCCCGACTCGACCTTCCCACGGCGGCCGTGGCCTCGCTCACCGCGGCCGGCGTGCGTCCCGAGGCCGTCACGGACACGGGGGCATGCACGGCCTGCGAGGCCGCCCGCTACTTCTCCCACCGCCGTGATCGGGGGCGCACCGGACGCCAGTGGGGCGTCGCGGCGCTCGCCGACTGACGGGGTGGAGGGAGAGCGGGCGGCGATTATACCAACGGAACCCCCGCCGTCACCCCCTCCGGCGCCGGTCTTGACCCTCCCCGGACGCCCTCTGCTACCGTTCGCCCCTCCCGCCCCCCCCTCTCCCCTCGGAGGTCCCGTCGTGCGCCTCGTCGCGTCGCTCCTCGCCCTGACGCTCGTCGCCCCGGCCCTCGCGGCCGCCCCCGCCCCCGGCAAGGCCACGAAGGGCGCCGTGCAGACGCCTCGTGTCGTGCTGGAGACCGCCGAGGGGAACATCACCCTGCGCCTGTTCGCCGAGGACGCCCCGCGCACGACCGCCAACTTCCTGCGGCTGGTGCGCACGGGGTTCTACGACGGGCTCACCTTCCATCGCGTCGTGCCGGGGTTCGTGATCCAGGGTGGCGACCCGAACTCGCGCGACACCGACCCGTTCAACGACGGTCAGGGCGGGCCCGGCTGGACGGTGCCGGGTGAGGTGAAGCGGCGCCACGTGAAGGGCGCGCTCGCGATGGCTCGCATGCCCGACGTGGTGAACCCGAAGCGCGAGTCGAACGGCTCGCAGTTCTACATCGCGCTCAAGGACCTGCCCGCGCTCGACGGTGGCTACACCGTGTTCGGCGAGGTCGTCTCGGGCTGGGACACCATCGACCGTTTGGTGGCGCTGTCGGATCGCAAGGACATCGCGCGCACGAACTCCGACGCCAACCCGGGCCGACTCGCGCTCATCCGCCGCGCCCGCGTGGACTCCACCGCGACGCGCTGACCGCTCACTCCCCGTCGGGCGCGAGCGGGTGGAACCCGAGGTCGGGCCGCGGGGTGCGCACGAGCACGCCGGCGCTGGTGACGAGGTGGATCTCGCACGTCACGCTGACGACGCCGCGGAACAGGTGCCCGCCGCGCGCCACGAGGTCCGGTCCGCACACGATGAGGTGACAGTGCGGGAACGGTTCGCCGTCCATCACGCTCAGGTTGCCGCTCAGCGACAGGATCTCGTGGTCCCCGTGCAGCGTGTGGCGGTCGTAGGTGCGCGTCGCCGGGGTGAAGAACCCGAGTTCGGTCTCCCCCACGGCCCCGATGCCGCTCACGAGCGCGCACCCGATGGCGTGCTCGCGTGCGAAACCGCGCAGCGAGTCGAGGATCTCCTCGCCGCGGTCGAGCCGCAGCAGCCAGCCATGATCGGTGCGCTGCGCCTTCATCGGACCTCCGAGGGGACCGCGACGAGTTCGACCCAGCCGAGTGCCGCGAGGTGGCCGTACCACGCTTCGAGGTCGGCGAGTGGGACGGCATGGCCCTCGCGCGCGAGCAAGCGGGCGATCGAACCCGTGTCGCGCACGCCGTCGCACGCGAACCACGCCAGGTCGAGCGCGGTGGAGCCGCCGGGGATGCCGGCCTCGAGCGCGAGCAGGGCGTCGCGTCGCTCGCGCGGCAGGCCGTCCCAACCCTCGCCGAGATGCCGGATGGGCGACACGAGCGCGCCGATCCGCCGCACCGGCACGTACGCGCCCGCGACGTGGGCCTCGAGCGGCTGGTGCGCAAGCGCGGGTTCCACCTCGGACTCCCAGAAGCCCTCGAGCTCCTCGACCGCGAGCGGCAGGCGCGCACGCAAGGTGCGCGGCAGGTCGTCGTCGGGCGCCTGTCCGATCGCCAACCTCGCCACGCTGGCGAGGGCGCGCTGACCGCGCTCGCGCGCGGCCTCGGCGGCGCGGCGGGGATGCGCGTGTTCGAGTGCCACCAGCATGCGACGGCGCGCCCCGCGGGCCACCAACTGCAGCAACCACTCGAGCCCCGCGCCGTCGGCCGCGGCCACGAACGCGGCGTAGGTGGCCGCGCTGCGTACCGCGAGGGCGAGCGAGGCCGGGTCGCAGCGGTCGGGGGTGTCGAGGTCGGTGTGGTAGTAGCGGTCGGGCCACTGGATGAGGAGCGGGCACGGCACGTCGAACGCCGGGTCGAGCCAGAGCGCGTGGTCGCTGCCGCCCGAGTAGGGCACCTCGGCCATGCGAGCGAGCGAGTAGTGCCCCTCGCCCGAGAAGTCGCGCACCCAGTCCTGCGCGGCCGAACGGATGCGGGCGAGCAGCTCGTCGGCGAACGATCCCAGGAAGTGCGGGGCCTGCTCGAGCAGCAACGTGCTGCCGCAGTCGTCCTGGGCCTCGCCCACCATATCGAGGTTCAGCGCGGCCACGGTCGAGCGCGCATGGTCGCGGGCCACCGCCTGCCAGGCGTACGTGCCCGTGAACTCGGGCATCCACAGGAACCGCAGCGTGCGCCGGCGGGCGGGCAGCGAGCCCTCGGCGGCCATGGCGGTCAGCACGCGCGCGGTCTCGAGTGTGGCGGCGGCCCCCGAGGCGTTGTCGTTGGCGCCGGGCATGGGGTGGCAGAGGTGCCCGGTCACCAGCACCTCCCCCGGGACGTCGCCCGGGATCGTGGCGGTCACGAGCGGGAACGTGCC
Source organism: bacterium (assembly GCA_046076045.1). Lineage (GTDB taxonomy): Bacteria > Eisenbacteria > RBG-16-71-46 > RBG-16-71-46 > RBG-16-71-46 > JAIOPA01. The sequence continues at coordinate 14,631 of JBJTRI010000160.1, read as the reverse complement.
GCGGTAGCGCTCGCAATCGAGGTCCACCTCGAGTTCGAGCGACTCGCCCGCGGCGATGCGGCGTCGCCAGTCCGCGCCGCGTCCGGGGCTCACGACCACGCCCCAACCACGCGGCCGGTCCCCCACCCACCAGAACGAGGTGTAGGTGAGCGAGTCGAGGTCGTGGTCCGCGGTGCGGACCGGGGGCATGAGTCGGCGTCCGTCGCAAACCAGCCCGACCGCACCGCGCTCGACCACGGCGAGTTCGTGCATGCGCTGGGCGGGACCCGCGGTGAGCACGACGCGGCCCCGCACGTCGGTGTGCGCGAGGCTGCTCGGGGAGTCGACCACCACGACGGGCCAGCGCCCACGTCCCGAGGCGCTGCGCTGCACGATCGAGAGCGGGGCGGTCGCGAAGTCCGCCACGGTCGCGGTGTGCCCGCCCGCGTGCAGCACCGCGCGGGCCGAGCGGCAGTGCCAGCCCTCGGGCATGGGGAAGCCGAGGTGACGCGTCGTGCCATCGGCGGCCACCGCATGCGACTCCGACGCGAGTCCCGCGGCCTCGAGGGCGCCCTGCAACCAGCGTGCGGCCTCGTCGTAGCCCGGAGTGGACTGGATGCGGTGGAAGCGCGCGAGCGCGCGGACGTCGGCGAGCGTGCGCGCCCCGTCGGTGTGGTGACGGGCGGCCTCAAGCAGGGGTTCGTACACGGCGCTCCCGCAGGCGGAGGAGGTGGAGGATGACGGCGAGCAGTGCGGGCGCGCCGTACTCGACGAGTCGCACGAGCGGGCCCGGGTGCCAGGCGCCGCCCGCGGCGGGCGGGGTCCCGACCCCGTACGACAACAGCACGGTGCCCGAGAGCAGCAGCCATGGCCACGAGGGACGGTGCGGTTCGAGCACGAGCACCCAACCGAGGTACCACGGGTGCACGACGGGGCCCAGCAGGAGTCCGGTGCGCATCATGGTGCGCACACCGTCGAGCGTGGGCACGCCCCGCCGCAGCAGCACGACGAGCAGGGCGAGCAGGGCGCAGGCGACGACGATGCGGGCCATGCGATCGCCGGTGATCGCGGCGAGGGGGCCGAACAACGCCTCGTTGTGCCGCCACGTGCTCGCGAACGCGGCGAACCCGGAGTGCGGGCCCCACGTGAGCGCGAGATAGCCCGCGAGTCCCAGCGCCAGCAGCGCGCTGCCCCCCCACTGCACCCGCTTCGGCCAGTGTCGGATCAGGAACGGCCATGCGGGCAGCGCCACGAGCTTGCCCATCACCGCGGCCAGTCCCGAGGTGGCCGAGCGGCGTGGTCGCGTCTCGGCCCAGAACAGTGCCGCCGCGAACCAGAACAACGCGGTCGGGTCGAAGTGGCCCGAGCCCGCGTACTCGGCGACCACGAGCGGGTTCCACGCGTACACGAGCGAGTCCCACGCCGATCGCCCGCGGGCCGCGCACCAGACCGCGAGCAGGATGCAGAGCGCGAGGTCGTGCAGCAGCACCCAGCCTTTGAACGCGAGCAGCGTGTACGAGGCTTGCGCCACGAGCGCGAACCCCGCGACCGCGAACGGCGGGTAGATCGCGGCGAGGTGCGGGTGGTTGATGCGCGGGTGCACCTCGTCGTCGCGCAGCGCGGCGAGCGCCGGCGAGTCCGGGGGCAGCGCCCACGGGTTCTCGCCCGCCGCCAGCACCCGTCCCTCCCACGCGTAACGATAGACGTCGTCCGAGAGCGTGGGCGTGACGGGTAGCACGCCCATGCGGAGCGTGAACGCCACCAGCACCACGAACGCGCCGCCGCGCGGGAGCAGGCGCCAGCGGCCCCGGCGGCCCACCGCGAGCAGGTAGGCGGCGAAGGCCACCGCTGCGAGCATCTGGAACGCCCCGAGCCCGGCCCGCCAGTCGTCGAGCCGTCCCCACTGCGAGGTCACCGCCGCGAGCAGGAGCGCCAGTGCGACCGGCTCCAGCGCGAGCCGGAGGCGCGGGCCGTGCGCGAGCGTCGCGGTGGCGGGCGTGGTCATCGGCGCACGGGCACGGTGACCTGGACGGCACGGGTGGCGGAGTTGCCCGCGGCGTCCACGGCGCGTAACGACACGAGGTGCGCACCGGGCTCGAGCTTGGGCAGGGTGACGGCGAACTCGAGCGTCCCGGTGTCGGCGATGCCGCTGGTCGGTGAGACCGGGCGCCATGGGCCATCGTCGGTGGACAGGTCGAGCCGCAGCAGCAAGCCCTGCCCATCCCGTGCGCGGCCCGTCACGCGCACCCCTTCACTCGTGGCGGTGGCCTCGAGCCCCACCACCTCGGGCGAGGTGTTGTCGACGCGGAACGCCTCGCTCCACGACTCGCCGGTGAGCCCCTCGCCGATGGGGTTCCCGTCCTCGTCGCTCGCGATCACCCGCACCCGGTAGCGACCATCGCCGAACGTGTCGGTGTTCCAGGTGAGCAGCGAGACCTCGAGGTCGCGCGCGATGCGGATCCACGGCCCCTCGGGCTCGCGCCGCACCTCGACCGCGTAGCGCAGCGCGTCACCGTTGGGGTCCACGCCGCGCCACTGCAGCGTGCGCAGTCCGCGCGCCCACAGCGGCATCTCGCGCAGCGCCTTGCCACCCGCGGGGATGGTGGCCGAGTACTCGACCTTCTGGCCGCTCGGCAGCGTCTGCGTGACGCTCTCGGTGCGGCTCGACATGCCGCCCTCGCGGAAGTCGCGGCCCTGCGCGGCCACCGACAGGTCCTCGACGCGCGGCGGCAGGTTGGCCTCGCGCCGACTGACCGCGACCTCGTCCACGCGCGCGTCGGCCGACGCGAGGCGCACGCGCCACTGGAGGAATCGCGCGGGCGGCGAGACGATGCCGCCGTCGTCGCGCACGGACTGCCAGCGCGACCACGTGGTGTCGGGCTCGGCCCCATTGCCGGTGCGAGTCTCGAACGTGACCCGCCCCGCGCTCTCGGCCACCATGCGCCCGAAGCGCGAGAACCGCCGCGCGTCCTGGACCGCCGAGGTGAGCGTGCCCTCGCTGCCCGGGCTGGACTCGAGGCGCGCCAGCGCGACCGGGTTCGAGGTCACGGCGTACACCGTGCCCGGCGCACCGGCGGCGAGCGCGGTGACCTGCGCGGCGGCCGGGGCCCACAACAGCGAGCCGCCCTGGATGCGCTCGACGCGCTGCACGCCCGCACGCGTCCCGGTACCCACGAGCGGCCCCTCGGGGGTGTCGAGCAGCGCGTACGCGACCGGCTGCGGCGACGTCCACCACGTCGTCGCCTGCCCCTCGGGCGTGATGCGGTAGAGCACGGCGCGGCCGTCGCTGGGCGCGCTGCGGACCGGGCGCGGACCGTCGTCGCGATCCTCGTCGTCGGTGGTCGCGGCCGCCGCGAGCGCGAGGGCCCACACCTGACCGTCCGCTGAGCGTGCGAGGGCACGGACCTCGTCCTCGGGGGCATCGAACAGCGTGCGCGCTGGACCGTCGGCCGGGACGTGGTACACGCGTCCGCGCGCATCGCCGCCCACGTACACGCCGCCGCGGCCGTCGCCGGTCATCGAGACGAGGTTGCCCTCCTCGGTGTCGAGTGCGATCGAGGTGCGTCCCGCACGCCAACGCAGCACGCGCCCGCGCGTCCCGGTGGCGAACCACCAGCCATCGGGCGCTGGCGCGATGCCCCACACGTAGCGTTCACCGGCGTCGGCGAGCAACGTGGTGTCGCCGTTCGCCGCGATGCGGTACACGCGCCCCCGCGGGCCCGTGCCCGCGATCGCGCCGTCCCCGTCGGCAGCGAGGGCCAGCACCGGCCCGGGGCCCAGTCGCGCCCACATCGTCCACCCGCGCGCGGCCGACCAGCGCAACACGCGCCCGCGATCGCCCGCCACCGCCACCGAGCCGTCGCGCAGCAGGACCGCCGCCCACGCCACCGTGAGCGAGTCGGTGGTGGAGACCGTGGTGCGTGGCGCCAGTCGCAGCACGCCTTGCGCGTCCACGCGCACCCCCACCGCCTCGGCGCGGGCGTGGTCGGCGGCGGTGTTGGCGGTCCACCACTGCGACTCGGCGGCGCGCGCGGTCACGGCCGGGAGCGTGAGCAACGTCAGCAGGGTCGCGAACGTCCGCCACGGGCATCGCATCGCCATCGTCATCCCCTTCTGGTGCGGCCCCCTCACGGGGCGCGCCGGTCCACGATCAGGTCGAGTGTGAGGTCCCCGCGCACGACGGCCGGGTAGGCGGTGGTGCGCTCGTGGACCACGGCCCACTCGCCGGGGCGCGCGCGATCGCCGGAGCGCACCACGGGAGCGAGCAGTTGTGCGGCCGAGGCCGGCAGTTCGGGCAGGTCCACGCCATCCATCGAGACCTCGGGCGCGCGCCCCCACAGCAGCGCATGCACCGCGTCGCCGCGGTGGAACGTCGCGAACCGGTCCATGGCCTCGGCGACCGAGGCGGCCCGGAAGCGCGCGGGCAGACGCAGTCCGATCGCGCGGTCGAGCTCGACGCCCCCGGCGACCTGCAGCGGGTAGCGACCCTCGGGCAGGTCGTCAGGGACCGGGAGTTCGAGTTCGAGCGTCTCGCGCCCGCCGCGCCAGCGCTCCAACTCCACGCGCACGCGGGCGACGCCACCGGGCCGGACCGCGGGGGCCGCGAGCACCGCGTTCCGCAGCGTGGCCTGCCGGCGACCGGGCAGCACCTCGAGTTCGATCGCGACGCTGTCGGGGCGGAAGCGTGCGAACGGGTTGTTGAGCAGGAACCGCAGCGGCGCGACCAGCGTGCCCGCGAGGTCGGCGAACGGCGAGTCGCCGGCGATCGCATCGCCGACGCGCAGCGTGCGACCGGCGTGCGAGACGGCGAGCGTCCAGCGCACGGACTGGGCCGGGGCGGTGCCGCCGGACTCGAGCAGGCTGTTGAGCACCGCCGTGTTCACCAGCTGCGGCAGCAGCGCGCGGTCGTCCACGCACTCGAACGCGAAGCGCTGCGGTGCGCCGCCCTCGGGGCGCACGGTGACGCGCAGGGGCATGAGCGCCGGGCTGGGTCCGAGCCGGCCCGCGACCGCGGCGCGGCGATCCTGCGTGACGGTGCCGACCGCACGCCCCGCGAGCCCGAGCTTGAACGACATGTTGAGGCTGCCGAGCACGGTCGTGATGCGGGCGGTGGCCAGCGGCAGGCGCACGTCCCCGCTCTGGAAGAACGGGTGACCGAACAACAGCACGCGGTCGCCCTCGGTCCAGGTCACGGTGCCGATCGCGGCCATGTTGAGGTCGCCGCGCATGACCTCGACCGCGCACGCCGAGCCGGGCACGAACGGGGGCGTGCGTGGCGGCGCGGGGTCGCGGCCGCCGGGCACGACCTGCAGGCCGAGCGGGGCGAAGTCGTCGCGCACGAGGTCGAGCGTGCCCGGGTTGGCGCCCGCGACCGCCAGCGGAAGCGCGAGTCCGGGGCGCGACGTTGTCGGGTGCGCGAGGGGTGCCGCGGGTTCCTCCCCCTCCCAGTTCCAGAGCGCGAAGCGCGTGCGCGGGCCGGGGTCCACGCCGGTCGGTCCCACGGTGCCGTCCTCGCCGACTCGATCGGGGTGCGCGAGCACCGCCTGCATCTCGGCGATGGGCGTGATGCCGAACACGGGTTCGCGCGAGAACGCCCAGCCCGACGACAGGGCCCCGATGAGTCGGCCCTCGGCGTACACGGGCGAGCCGCTCATGCCCTGCGCCACGCCGGAACGCAGCACCCGCTCGTCGGTGGCCCGGGCGAGGATGAGGTCGCCCTCGGAGCGCCCGCCCGGCAGGACCCCCACGACCACCGCGGTGAAGCTCTCGACCGAGTCGCCCGCGAACACGGTGCGGACCTCGAGCGGCTGACCCGGGCGCAGGTCGGCGGGCGACGACGGGGCCGCTCGCGCGGTCGAGGGCGGCGCGAGGACGAGCGTGAGCACGAGGGCGAGGATCGTTCGCATCACGTCGCGAATCTAGCAGACCCACGGCGCAGGCGTCGCGTTGGCGGCGGTCGAGGGTTGAACCGGGGCGCGGCCCCGCGTACTGTGCCATGCGCCATGAATTCCCCCTTCCTCGCACGCCTCTCCCAAGGTCCGCTCCTCGCCGATGGCGCCATGGGCACGCTCCTGTTCCAGCGGGGCATCCCCTACGAGCGCTGCTTCGACGAGCTGATCGTCACGCACGCCTCGCTCGTCGAGGAGATCCACCGCGAGTACCTCGCCGCGGGCGCCGAACTCATCGAGACGAACACCTTCGGGGCCAACGCGCTGCGGCTCGCCGACCACGGTCTGGCCGAGAAGGCGCGTGTGCTGGCCCGGCAGGGCGTGAAGGTGGCGCGCAACGCCCGCGAGATCGCGGGGACCGTGGCGTTCGTCGGCGGGTCCATGGGACCGCTCGGTCGTGCCCTCGAACCGTTCGGCCCGGTCCCGGTCGCCGAAGCCGAGGCCGCGTTCCGCTCGCAGGCCGAGGGCCTGCTCGATGGCGGGCTCGACGTATTCGTGCTCGAGACGTTCCAGGACCTGAACGAGGTCCTCGCCGCCATCCGCGCCATCCGTTCGGTGACGGTCGAGGTCCCCATCATGGCCCAGATGACGTTCGGGCCCGACGGCAAGACGCGCTACGGCCACACCCCCGACCTCGTCGTGCGTGCGCTCAAGCAGGCCGGTGCCGACGTCGTCGGCGTCAACTGCGGCGTGGGTCCGCAGGCCACGCTCGAGTTGCTGGAGCAGTTCGTGGCGGCGGCCGGCGACACGCCGGTCTCGGCGATGCCGAACGCCGGGCTGCCCCAGTTCGTCGAGGGCCGCTACGTCTACCTGTCGTCGCCCGAGTACTTCGCCGACTTCGCGGCGCGCGCCGTGGCGTTGGGCGTGCGCGTCATCGGCGGGTGCTGCGGCACCACGCCCGCCCACACCCGCGCGATGCGCGAGCGACTGGCGTCGCACCTGCCGGCTGAGCGCCTCCCGAGCGGGGCCGAGGTCCGGGTGCTCGAGCCGCCCGTGCCCGCCTCGGGTGCCGACGCCGGTACCGAGGAGTCCGAGCCCACGCTGCTGCGCCTCATGCGGCAGCGGTTCGTGGTGAGCGTCGAGATCGACCCGCCGCGCGGCATCCAGACGCAGAAGGTCATGGCCGGTGCCCGCCTCATGGCGGAGCGCGGCGTGGACTGCATCAACGTGGCCGACAGCCCCATGGCGCGCATCCGCATGAGCGCCATGGCACTCACCACGCAGATGCGGCGCGAACTGCCCGCGCACATGGAGCTCATCCTCCACTACACGACGCGCGACCGGAACCTCATGGCGCTGCAGAGCGAGTTGCTCGGCGCGCACGCGCTCGGGCTGCGCAACATCCTGTGCCTCACGGGCGACCCGCCGAGCCTCGGGGACTACCCCAACATGACCGCGGTGTTCGACACCGACTCGGTGGGGCTCATCAAGATCGTGCACCAGCTCAACGCGGGTACCGACCAGGCCGGCTCCAGCATCGGTGGGCGCACCGCGTTCGCCGTCGGCTGTGGCGTGAACCCCACGGCCGAGGACCTCGAGACCGAACTCGAGCGCTTCCGGCGCAAGCTCGACGCCGGCGTGCAGTACGTCATGACACAGCCGGTCTACACGCTCGACAGCTGGAAGGCGTTCCTCGACAAGCTCGGGGGCATGCCCAAGGTGCCGCTGCTCATCGGCATCCTCCCGCTCCAGTCGTTCCGGCACGCCGAGTTCCTGCACAACGAGGTCCCGGGCATCCAGGTCCCCGACTGGATCCGTCGCCGCATGCACGATGCCGGCAACGAGGGGCAGAAGGTCGGCGTGGAGCTGGCGCGCGAGCTGCTGCACGAGGCGCGCGACCTCGCCAACGGCGTCTACCTCATGCCCTCGTTCGGGCGCTACGAGAACTGCCTCGAGGTGCTCGAGGGCACGCTCGACGGCGCTCGCGGGCGCGACTGATGGCGTCGCGCCGCAACCCCCGCCCCACCCCGCCGGCCGCCGTCGAGACCGACGAGCGCGACGCACTGGAACTGTCCTCGGCCGAGAACGCCGACCTGTGCGCCGGTTGTGCGCGCTGCTGCGAGACGGTGAGCATCGAGGTGGACGCTCCGCGCTCGGCGTGGGAGTACGACCAGTGGGTGTGGGTGCTGCACCACGAGTCGCTCGAACTCTACCTCGAGAAGCCCGAGCGCTGGTTCCTGCACATCGAGACGCGCTGCTCGAAGCTCGATGCCCACAACCGGTGCAGCATCCACGGGCGGCACCCGATCCTGTGCCGCGAGTACGACCCGCGCGTCTGCGAGCGACGCCTGCCGCTCTCGGATGTGGTGGCGTGGTTCAAGGATGCCGACCAGCTCGAGGCGTGGATCCGCCGCACCCGGCCCGCGCACTGGCGTCGGTTGCAAGCGTGGCGGCGCGAGAAGTCCGAGCCGGCCGCGCGCCCGCGCCGCTCCCCGGTCGTGGAGGCGTTGGTCCGCATCGCCGAGCCGGGACAGGCCGGGCACGAGCCCGCCACGCACCTGCCCGAGCGCAAGGCCGCACGCCGCCGTCGCTGACGCGCGCGCTCAGCGTCCGTAGCGTTCGCGCCACTCCACGAGCCGCTGCAGCGCCTGTAGGGGCGTGAGGGCGTTCGGGTCGAGGGTCCGCAACTCGGCCGCGAGCGGATGCTCGGCCGGCGGGGCCGACTCGAACAGCGGCATGGGCGCCGGGGCCTTGGCGGGCTTGCGCGCGTGGCGCTCCAGCTCCTCGACCGTGCGCTCGCTCTCGAGCTCGGCGAGCACAATGCGCGCCCGCTCGATGACGCTGGCGGGCAGCCCGGCCAGCTTTGCGACGTGGATGCCGTAGCTGCGGTCGGCGGCACCGTCGGCGATGCGGTGCAGGAACACCACGCCGTCGCCCCACTCCTTCACCGCGACGTGCGCATTGGCCAGCCGCGGCAGGCGCTCGGCCAGTTGCGTGAGCTCGTGGTAGTGGGTCGCGAACACGGTGCGCGGACGGGCGCCCTCGGCGGCGTGCAGGTGCTCGGTGACCGCCCACGCGAGCGCGAGACCGTCGTAGGTCGCGGTGCCGCGGCCGATCTCGTCGAGCAGCACGAGCGAGCGCGAGGTGGCCGAGCGCAGGATGTCGGCGGTCTCGCTCATCTCGACCATGAACGTGCTCTGGCCGGCGCCGAGTCGGTCGGCGGCCCCGACACGCGTGAACAGGCGGTCCACGAGACCGATGCGCGCCCGGGTGGCCGGGACCCACGACCCGCTCTGCGCGAGCAGGACGAGCAGAGCGATCTGGCGAAGGTAGGTGCTCTTGCCGCCCATGTTGGGGCCGGTGAGCAGCACCACCTGGCGCGTGGCGGCGTCGAGGCGCACGTCGTTGGCGACGAACTCCCCGCGCGGCAGCAGGCGCTCGACCACCGGGTGGCGCACCCCCTCGGCCTCGAGCCGGTCGGAGTCCTCGAGTTCGGGGCGCGTCCAGCCGTAGCGGGCCGCGGCCTCGGCGAGCGCGGCCGAGGCGTCGAGCCGCGCCAGCGCGTCGGCGGCGGCCTGCAGCGTGGACACCCACGCGGCCGCCTCCTCGCGCAGCGCGACGAACAGCTCCTGCTCGCGCGCCTGCAGCTTGTCCTCGGCCCCCAGCACCTCGGCCTCGCGCGCCTTGAGGTCGGGCGTGACGTAGCGCTCGGCGTTGGTGAGCGTCTGGCGCCGCTCGTAGTCGGCGGGCACCTTGTCGCGGTGCGCGTTCGTCACCTCGAGGTAGAAACCGAACACCTTGTTGTAGCCGACCTTGAGGCTCGTGATGCCGGTGCGCTCGCGCTCGCGGGTCTCGAGGTCGGCGATCCACTGCTTGCCCGAGTGCGCGAGCTCGTGCAGGCGGTCTCGCAGTTCGTCGAACCCGCCGCGTACGATGCCGCCCTCGCGCGCCGAGACCGGGGGCTCGTCCACCAGTGCGGACGCGAGGCGTGCGGCGTAGGCGGGCGGCACGGCGAGCGGGGCGAGGTCGTCGGCGAACGGTCCCGAGGCGAGCGCGGCCGCGATGCCCGGCAGGCGCTGCAGCGCGTCGCGCAGCGCGCCGAGGTCGCGCGGCGTGGCCTTGGCGGCAGCGATGCGGGCCGCGAGCCGTTCGAGGTCGGGCAGCCCGCGCAGCGCATCGCGGAACGACGCGCGCGGCGAACCGTCGGCGAGCCACGCCGCGACCGTGGCCTGCCGGGCGCGGATGACGGGCAGCGAGGCGAGCGGACGCTCGAGCCAGGTGCGCAGACGGCGCCCGCCCGCGGCGGTGACGGTGAGGTCGAGGTGCGCCCACAGCGTGTGCGCGACCTCGCCCCCGGGCTGCGGCGCGAACAGTTCGAGATGGCGTGCGGTCGAGGCGTCGAACCGCAGCACGGCGTCCTCGCTCCAGCGCTCGACGCGCGTCATCTGGGCCGCCACCCCGCCCTGCGTGCGGTCGAGGTAGTCGAGTGCCGCCGCCGAGGCCGCGAGCGCGAGTGGCAGGTCGGCATGGGCGTCGGCGACCGTCTGGCTCCAGCGCGCGGGCGGGCGTGAGGCGTCGAGGTAGCGCGCGACCGGTACGCGGCTGCGCGTGCCCCCGAGCCCGGTGAGCGCGGCCTCCACGCGCGGAGCGACCGAGTCCTCGAGCGGCTCGGGCACCAGCCACTCGGCGACGCGCGAGCGGGCCAGCAGCGTGGTGGCCTCGTCCCAGCCGCACTCGGCCAGCTTCATCTCGCCCGTCGAAGCATCGGCCAGGCACAGGCCGAGCCGGTCCGCGCGCGGCCACAGCGCCGCGAGGAAGTTGTGGCCCCCGCCGTCGAGGAACGTGTCGCTCGTGACCGAGCCGGGCGTGAGCACCTCGGTGACGCCGCGCTGCACGATGCCCTTGGCCTGTGCGGGGTCCTCGAGCTGGTCGCAGATCGCGACCTTGTGCCCGGCGCGCAGCAGGCGCGCGACGTAGCCGTCGCGCTGGTGCCACGGGATGCCGCACATCGGGATGGGCTCGGGGTCCTGCTTGTTGCGCGACGTCAGGGTGAGGCCGAGCAACTGCGCGGCGCGCACCGCGTCGTCGAAGAACATCTCGTAGAAGTCGCCGAGCCGGAAGAACAGGAACGCGTCGGGGTGTTCCTGCTTGGTCGTGAGGTACTGCCGCATGAGCGGCGTGCGGGCGGCGGCCGAGGTCGGATCGGGCAGGCGCGACACGGGCGTGGTGGTCATGGCTTCACCAGCGCGGCGGGGCCGCCGAGACGCGCCGCCTCGAGGCTGCGCGGCCAGCGGCGCCGGATGCGGTCGCGTGCCGAGGCGGCCTCGGTCGTGTTGCCGGCGCGTTCGCACAGCACCGCCCAGCGCGCCAGTGCCGCTGGCTCGACCTCGCCCGCGCTGCCCGCGAGCAGACGGCGCAGCACCTCCATCTCGGCGGCCGTCTCCCCCAGCATCGCGTGGGCCTGAGCCAAGCCGTAGAGCGCCTCGGCGCGCAGCGGACGCGAGCCCCCCGCGGCCTCCTCGAACGCCGCGCGGGCCCGGCCGGCCTCGCCCTCGCCCAGCCACGCCAGCCCCTGACGGTAGCGCGCCAGCGCGTGGTCGTAGTCCTGGAGCCGTGCCGCGGCGCGCCAGAAGGCCTCGGCTGCGGCCCGGTACTCGCCGCGCACGTGATGGAACCCGCCCAGCTCGAAGGCGGCCGCACCCGCGAGCGGACGCGTCGAGGTGGCCTCGATGCGGCGCAACACCCGCACGATGCTGTCGGCCGACACCCCGGACGGGATCCCGGGCACGGGTTCCAGGGCCCACGACGGGACCGCCAGCGTGCCGGATGCGAGCGCGAACAGGAGTGCGAGGAGGCGGGTGTGGACGGACATGAGGGGGGCAGTCTAGGCCGACCGACTCCCCCGCGCCAGCCCTGCCCGGGGCCTCCTCGCCCGCATGGACGAGGGGCCCGTCCGTTGCCGGACGGGCCCCTGCGGTGGTCGGTGCGACCCCGTTCAGGACGGGATCACTCCTCGTCGCCGATGTCCTCACGCACCTTGGTCCCCGTGGGCTCCTCGGCGGGCGGGTTCGCCGCGATGCGGGCGCGAACCTGGTTCCGCTTGGAGGTCCACTCGGCCAGGGCGATGTCGTCCTGCTCGGTGAGCCACGCCTTCACGCTCAGGATGAGCCGGTGGTTCGGCACGTCCACGCGCGTGACCTTCATGACGAGCGACTCACCGACCTCGAACGCGTCGTTCGGACGCTTGAGGTCGTCGAGACCCAGCTGCGAGAGCGGGATGAAGCCCTCGATGCCGTCGCCCAGATCCACGATGGCGCCGCGGTCGAACAGGCGGTTGACGGTGCCCGTGAGCTCCATGTTGGCGGGGAACTTGTCCGCCAGCTGCGGCCACGGATCGTCCGACACCTGCTTGAGACCGAGCGAGATGCGGCGATGCTCCTTGTCGATCGAGAGCACCACGACCTCGATGGCGTCACCCTTCTTGAGCACCTCGCTCGGGTGAGCCACACGCTTCGTCCACGACATGTCCGAGACGTGCACCAGACCGTCGATGCCCTCCTCGAGCTCGACGAATGCGCCGAAGTTCGTGAGGTTGCGGACCTTGCCCTTGACGCGCATGCCCGGCGGGTACTTGTGGTCGAGCGTGAGCCACGGATCCGGCTCGACCTGCTTGAGACCGAGCGAGATCTTCTCGTTGGCCTTGTCGACCTTCAGCACCACCGCCTCGATCGTATCGCCGATGTTGACGATCTTGGAGGGGTGACGCACGTGGCGCGTCCACGACATCTCGGACACGTGGATGAGCCCCTCGATGCCCCTCTCGAGCTCGATGAACGCACCGTAGTCCGTGATGGACACGACACGACCCTTGACGCGGTCGCCGACCTTGTACTTCTCCTCGACCCCTTCCCACGGGTAGGCGTCGAGCTGCTTGAGGCCGAGCGAGATGCGCTCCTTCTCGGGGTCGAAGTTGAGGACCTTGACGCGCACCTTGTCGCCGATCTTGACGAGCTCGGACGGGTGGGCGACGCGGCCCCACGACATGTCGGTGATGTGGAGCAGACCATCGATGCCGCCCAGGTCCACGAACGCACCGAAGTCGGTGATGTTCTTGACCACGCCCTCGCGGATCTGGTCCTTCGCGAGATCCTTGAGGATCGTCGCCTTCAACCGGTCGCGCTCCTCCTCGAGCACGGCGCGGCGCGAGACCACGATGTTGCGGCGGCGCTTGTTGAGCTTGATGATCTTGACGGCGACCGTCTGACCGAGCAGCGCGTCCACATTCTGGACCTGGCGCAGCGCGATCTGGGAGCCGGGCAGGAACGCCTCGACGCCGTACAGGTCCACGACCACGCCGCCCTTGATCTTGCGGATCAGCTTGCCTTCGACCACCTGACCCGAATCGTGGGCTTCCTTGACGCGATCCCAGACGCGCACGAAGTCCGCGCGCTGCTTGGAGAGCACGACCAGGCCGTCCTGGTTCTCCATCTTCTCGAGGAACACCTCGAGCACGTCCCCGACCTTGATGCTGGTGGGGTCCGGGAACTCGGACAGCGAGATGATGCCCTCGCTCTTGAAGCCCACGTCCACGAGCACGTCCTTGTCGTCGATGGACAGGACCGTGCCACGCACGATCTCGCCCTCGCCGATGGAGCGCATGGACTCCTCGTAGGCTCCGAACAGCTCTTGCCGCTGCTCCGGCGTGAGGTCCTCCTCCTCATCGTAGTTGAGGGGGACCAACGGCAACGCCTGTGCCCGCTTGTTGCCTGCGGGGTTGAGGTTCTTCTCCATGACATCCGACATTCGGTGCGACCTCCTGCAGTATGGAATATGCGATCACGGGGTCACCGTGTCGCGGACAGCCTCGTTCAGCTGGCCTTGAGCGCTGCGATCTCGTGCATCACCCCGTCCCCGACCGCCTGGTACAGCGCGCGGGTGGGTTCGGGTGTGCCTTCGACCCCGGCCAGTTCCTGCCACGTGCGTGCGTGTCCGATGACGACGCGCAGACGCACCTTCCGCAACATCCACTCCCTCGGGCGATGACTGTGGTCGACGTACACCGGGAGGATCCTCGCGCCCGTCGAGACGGCGAGCATGCCGACCCCGGGACGGGCGGTCCGCAACTCCCCATCGCGCGCGCGCGTCCCCTCGGGGAACACGATCAGCGCTCGCCCCGCCCGCAGGACGTCGATGGCACGTGCGAGCCCGGCCTTGTCCGTCGCCCCCCGACGGATCGGGATGGCGTTGTAGGAACGGATCAAGGGACCGAACACCGGTGGACGGAACAACTCCTCCTTCGCGAGGAAGTGCAGTTCGCGCATCACCGCGGTACCGACGAGCAGCGGGTCCCAGTAAGAGCAATGGTTCGGGGCGACGATCAACCCGCCGGTGTGCGGCACGCGATCGCGTCCCAGAACCTCCCAGCCGCTCAGGGCACCCACGAAGCCCCCGAGCAGGAAGCGGGACGCATTGTAGTGCAGGCTCACGCGTTCTCCAAGTGGTCCGAACGCCCTAGCGGCGCGGGTCCGAGGGGGGCCCGGGGTGGTCCCCGGCCTCCCCCGATATCGGCCGGTCGGGGGCCGGAGGACAGTCCGGGTGCGCCCGGATGACGCGCAGGGCGGCCTCGACCTGCCGTTCCACGTCCATGCCGCTCGTGTCCACGACGACCGCATCGGCGGCCTGACGGAGCGGGCTGTCGGCGCGCGAGCGGTCGCGTTCGTCGCGGGAGCGCAGGTCGTCGCGCACCGCCTCGAGGGCCACCGAG
>JBJTRI010000159.1:0-6396 GCA_046076045.1 bacterium | reverse complement strand
TCGGCCGAGATGAGCGCCTCGCGCGCCAGCCAGTCCTCGAGCTCGGAGCGCTCGTACACGATGCGCATGCCGCGACCGCCCAGCACGTACGACGGACGCACGAGCACGGGCCAGCCGAGCTGCTCGGCCAGCGCGAGCGTCGCCTCGCGCGTGGCGGCGATGCGCGAGTCGGGCTGCTTCAGGCCCAGCTCGGTCACGAGGTCGCGCCAGCGCGAACGGTTCTCGGCCAGGTCGAGGCCGTCGAACGACGTGCCCAGCAGCGGCACCCCGGCCTCGTGCAGCGCCTTGGCGAGCTTGAGCGGCGTCTGACCGCCCAACTGCACGACCACGCCGATCGGCTTCTCGCGATCGACGATGTTGAGCACTTCCTCGGCCGTGAGCGGCTCGAAGTACAGGCGGTTCGAGACGTCGTAGTCGGTGCTCACCGTCTCGGGGTTCGAGTTGGCGATCAGCACGTCGTAGCCGCGCGACTTCAACTCGAGCGCGGCCTGCACGCAGCAGTAGTCGAACTCCAGCCCCTGCCCGATGCGGTTGGGGCCCGACCCCAGGATGAGCACGCGCGGGCGCGTGGCCTCGGGGACCTCGCACTCCTCCTCGTACGTCGAGTAGAAGTACGGCGTCTCGGCCTGGAACTCGGCGCCGCAGGTGTCCACGGCCTTCATCACCGGCACGATCCCGGCGGCGACGCGACGGCGGCGCACCTCGGTCTCGGCGAGACCGAAGCGCAGCGCGAGCTGGCGGTCCGAGAACCCCATGCGCTTGGCGTGACGCACGGTCGCGTCGTCCCACGCCGCCCCGCGCAGCTCGCGGTCGAGCCCGGTGATGCGCGTCATCTGGTGCAGGTACCACGGGTCGATGCCGGTGATCGCCGACAGCGACTCGGGCGTGTCGCCGCCCGCGAGCAGGCGGAACAGGTCGCGCAGGCGGTCGGGCGAGGGCTCGCGCACCGCGTGCTGCACGGCCTCGCGCTCGTGGTCGGCCACCGCGTCGGGCAGCACGCCGCCGTTCGTCTCGAGCGCGCGCCAGCCCTTGAGCAGCGCCTCGGGGAACGTGCGGCCGATCGCCATGACCTCGCCCACCGACTTCATGCGCGTGCCGAGGCGACGGTCGGTGAAGCGGAACTTCTCGAACGCCCAGCGCGGGATCTTGACCACGCAGTAGTCGAGCGACGGCTCGAAACAGGCCGGCGTCTTGCGCGTGATGTCGTTGGGGATCTCGTCGAGCGTGAGCCCCACCGCCAGCATGGCGCTGATCTTGGCGATCGGGAACCCGGTCGCCTTGGACGCCAGCGCCGAGCTGCGCGAGACGCGCGGGTTCATCTCGATCACGATCATGTCGCCGGTGCGCGGGTGCACCGCGAACTGGATGTTGCAGCCGCCGGCCTCGATCCTGATCTCGCGGATGATGCGCAACGACGCGTCGCGCATGATCTGGTAGCAGCGGTCGGTGAGCGTCTGGGCCGGGGCCACCGTGATCGAGTCGCCGGTGTGCACGCCCATGGGGTCGAAGTTCTCGATCGAGCACACGATGACCACGTTGTCGTGGCCGTCGCGCATGACCTCGAGCTCGTACTCCTTCCAGCCGAGCAGGCACTCCTCGATGAGGATGCTGCCGTTGGGGCTGGCCGCGATGCCGATGCGCGCGGCCTCGCGCAGGTGGCGACGGTCGTGCACGAGCCCCGAGCCCTGCCCGCCCAGCGTGAACGACGAGCGGATGACGAGCGGGTAGCCCAACTGCTCGCCCAGCGCGACCGCGTCGGCCACCGTGGTGGCGTAGCCGCTCTTGGGCAGGCGCATGCCCGCGCGCTCCATGGCCTTCTTGAACAGGTCGCGGTCCTCGGCGGTCTCGATCGCCTCGAGTGAGGCGCCGATGAGCTTGACGCCGTACTTCTCGAGCACGCCGCTCTTGGCCAGCGCGACCGCGAGGTTAAGCGCGGTCTGGCCGCCCAGCGTGGGCAGCAGCGCGTCGGGACGCTCCTTGGCGATGATGCGCTCGGCGATCTCGGGGATGAGCGGCTCGACGTAGGTGCGGTCGGCGAACTCGGGGTCGGTCATGATGGTGGCCGGGTTCGAGTTCAGCAGCACCACCTCGTAGCCGAGCGCCTTGAGCGAGCGGCAGCCCTGCGTGCCCGAGTAGTCGAACTCGCACGCCTGCCCGATCACGATGGGGCCGGCGCCGAGGACGAGGATCTTGCGGATGTCGGTGCGCTTCGGCATCGGCGTCAGTCCTTCTTCGACGGGGTGCGGGACACGGTGACGGGCTCGGCGGCGCGGGCCGTGCGCGGCGGGGCGGCCGCGACCCCCACGGGCTGCCCGATGCGCGCGGCGACGAGGTCGGCGAAGGCGCGGAACCAGACGCGCGAGTCGTGCGGGCCCGGGCTCGACTCGGGGTGGTACTGGCACGACAGCACCGGCAGCGAGCGGTGCACCATGCCCTCGAGCGTGCCGTCGTTGCCGCTGAAGTGCGTGAGCTCGAACTCACCCGCGGGCAGCGTGTCGGCGTCCACCATGAAGCCGTGGTTCTGGCTCGTGACCTCGACCACGCCGGTGCGCCGGTCGATCACCGGGTGGTTGGCGCCGCGGTGCCCGAACTTGAGCTTGCGCGTGCGCGCGCCGAACGCGAGCCCGAGCAGCTGGTGGCCCAGGCAGATGCCGAACGTGGGCACCTTCTGCGACACCACGCGCGCGGTGGCGATGGCGAAGTCGAGCGGCTCGGGGTCACCGGGGCCGTTCGACAGCAGCACGCCGTCGGGCGAGAGCGCGAGGATCTGCTCGCCCGTGGTGCGGCCGGGCACCACGCGCACGCGGAAGCCCTCGGCGCGCAGGCGGCGCAGGATGTTCCACTTCACGCCGTAGTCGGGCACCACCACGAGCGGCTTGCCGCGGTTGGCGGCGGGCTCGGTGGCGACCACGCCCTCGGCGCCCCACCAGTAGGGCTCGGTGCAGGTCACCACGTCGGCGAGCGCGAGCCCTTCCATGCGCGGGCTGCGGCGCGCCTTCTCGACCAATTCGTCGGCGCGCGTGGACAGCGTGGAGAGGCAACCGCGCATGGTGCCGCGGTCGCGCAGGTGACGCGTGAGCGCGCGCGTGTCCACGCCCGTGATGCCGGGCAGGCCCTTGTCGCGCAGCAACCCGTCGAGCGTGCCCGTGCTGCGCCAGTTGCTGGGCACCTCGCACAGGTCGCGGCACACCATGCCCTGCGCACGCAGGCCATCGCTCTCCCAGTCACGTCGTTCACGCCGTAGTTGCCGAGCAACGGGTAGGTGAAGGTGAGGATCTGGCCACAGTAGGACGGGTCGGAGAGCACCTCCTGGTAACCCGTCATGGCGGTGTTGAACACCACCTCGCCCGTGGTCTCGGTGTCGGCGCCGAACGCCTCACCGCGGAAGACGCGCCCATCCTCGAGCGCGAGCATCGCCTCGCGTCGCTTCATCGTGCGGACTCCGTGGTCGCCGGGCGCTCGAACGTGACGCCCTCGGCGACATGGGTGAATCGGCCTTCCAGCAGGGTCGCGAGCACCCGACCCCGGAGGGTCCAGCCCGCGAACGGGGTGTTGCGCCCCTTGGTGTGGAACCGCGTGGGATCCACGACCCACTCGGCGGTGGGGTCGAACAGCACCAGGTCGGCCTGCGAACCGGGCTCGAGCGAGACCTCGGGCAGACCGAAGATGCGCCGCGGCGCGTCGCTCCACAGCTCGATCGCGCGCGCGAGCGACAGGTGCCCGGGCTCGACGAGGTGCGTGATCGTGAGCGCGAGCGCGGTCTCCAACCCGACGATGCCGAACGGCGCGTCGGTGAACGGGCGCGCCTTCTCGTCGGCGGTGTGCGGCGCGTGGTCGGTGGCGAAGCAGTCCACCGTGCCGTCCACGATCGCGGCGATGCACGCGGCGCGGTCCTCCTCGGAGCGCAGCGGCGGGTTCATCTTGGCGTTCGTGTCGTAGTCGCCCACGGCCTCGTCGGTGAGCACCCAGTAGTGCGGGCAGGTCTCGCCGGTGACCGGCAGACCGCGGCGCTTGGCGTCGCGCAGCGCGTCGAACGACTGCGCCGCCGAGAGGTGCGCCAGGTGCACGCGCCCACCCGTGAGCTCGGCGAGGTCGGCGTCGCGGCGGCACATGATGCTCTCGGCCGCGCCGGGCAGCCCGCGCAGCCCCAGACGGGTCGCGGTGAAGCCCTCGTTCATGACGCCGTCGCCCTTGAGCGTCGGGTCCTCCTCGTGACAGATGATGGGCCGGCCGGTCGGGCGCGCGTACTCGAGCGCGCGTCGCATCATGGCCGCGCTGGTCACGGGGTGGCCGTCGTCGGAGAACGCCACCGCGCCCGCACGCGTGAGCGCGTCGAGCGGCGCCAACTGCTCGCCCTTCTGCCCCACGGTGACGGCCGCGATGGGCAGCACGGTGCAGTGGCCCGCGGACTCGCCGCGGCGACGCACCCACTCGACCCACGCCGCGGTGTCCACGACCGGGTCGGTGTTGGGCATGCACGCGATCGCGGTGAACCCGCCCGCCGCGGCCGCACGCGTGCCGGTCTCGATCGTCTCCTTGGCGGACTGGCCCGGCTCGCGCAGGTGCACGTGCAGGTCCACGAGCCCGGGCGCGACGACCGCGCCGCGCGCGTCGAGCACGCGGGCGTGCTCGGGCACGGTGCGCGGCACCGGCACCACGACGCCGTCCTCGACCGCGAGCGTCATGCGCTCGCCGGTGCGCCAGTGCGTGACGTCCTTGAACAGGGTGAGCGAGCTCATCGGGCCTCCACCGCGGCCGTGAAGCCGTGCGGGCGACGCGTGGCGTCGGCGCAGCGGCGCAGCACCGCGCAGCGCACCGCCACGCCGTTGGCGACCTGCGCGAGGATGCGCGCGCGCAGGCCGTCGGCCACCTCGTGCGCCAACTCGACGCCGCGATTGACCGGTCCGGGGTGCAGCACGACCGCGTGCGGCGCCATGAGCGCGATGCGCTCGGGCGACAGCCCCCACACGCGCGCGTACTCGCCGTACGACGGCAGCAGCCCCTTCTCCATGCGCTCGCGCTGGAGCCGCAGCGCCATGGCGGCGTCGGCGCCCGCGAGCGCGTCCTCGATGGTGGGCGCGACGTCGCAGCCGAGCAGCGCGACGTCGGCCGGCATGAGCGTGTTGGGCCCGCACACGGTGACGCGCGCGCCCAGCGTGGTGAGCCCGGCGATCGCCGAGCGCGCGACGCGCGAGTGCGCGATGTCGCCCACGATGGCGAGGCGGCGGCCCTCGAAGCGACCCTCCCACGCGTCCTGCAGCGTGAGCAGGTCGAGCAGGCCCTGGGTGGGGTGCTCGTGCATGCCGTCGCCGGCGTTGATCACGCCCATGCGGTCGAGCTGGCGCGCGAGCCAGACCGGCGCACCCGACGAGGGGTGGCGCACGACCACGAGCGCCGAGCCCATGGCCTCGAACAGGCGGATGGTGTCGAGCAGCGTCTCGCCCTTGTTGAGCGAGGAGGCCGCGCTGGAGAACACCACGACGTTGGCCCCCAGCCGCTGCGCCGCGATCTCGAACGAGGTGCGCGTGCGGGTGGAGTCCTCGATGAAGGCCAGCACCACGGTGAGGCCGGCGAGGTCGGTGCGGTTGGGCTCACCCTTGGCGAGCCAGGCGCGCTCGCGGGCGGCGTCGGCGAGCGTGGCGAGCAGTTCCTCGCGCGCCATGCCCTCGAGCCCGAGCAGGTGGCGGCCGTCGGTCGCGACCTCGTCATCGAGGTCGGCCGCGGCACGGCTCATGACAGCCCCACGGGTGGCCGCGAGCGCGAACGACTCGGGACCTCCGAGGGCAGAAAAAATCCCGGCGCCGGTCGGCGTCGGGGCATGCGTAGGCACGGAAGAGGGCATGGACCGTCCTCCTGGCGGACTCTCTGGACCGCCTTAAGGGTGGAGTTCTGGCACGAACCGGTCGGCAGGATAGGATAACCGGGCGGTGCGGGCAAGCCTCACGGCCACGGAACGGGTTGTGAACAGGTCGGTTCCGAGGTCGCCCTAGGTCAGCGCCATGAACCGTCAGGCAATCTCCATGCAGAGCATGGGCCTGAAGGGGCATGGGACGCTTCGCACTCCGGCTATTACAGACAGGGGGCCGCTCTGAATGGAGCGGCCCCCCTGTCAGCGAAGGTTCCGGACTGGCTTCAGCGGAAGTGTCTCTTCAACGCACCCCACGACACGGACTGGGTCGTGGTACCGCCGGGCAGCGTGATGGTGCGGCGCACATAGGCGAACTGGTGACCGCCGGGGTTGTAGTAGCCATAGCTGCCGGCGTAGGGCGGCGTACCCGCCCAGATCCAACGAGCACCCGTGCCGGCGAATGCGCTGAGCGGCGGTCGGAAGATGGTCCATGGGGCGGAATCATAAGCACCGCAGTCGAACGCGGGCCCCCACGCGTTCGCGTCGAA
>JBJTRI010000158.1:0-17447 GCA_046076045.1 bacterium | reverse complement strand
CAGGGCCTGCACCGTGCGGCGCGGTCGCGCGCCTCCGCCCAGGGCCTGCACCGTGCGGCGCGGTCGCGCGCCTCCGCCCAGGTCCTGCACCGTGCGGCGCGGTCGCGCGCCTCCGCCCAGGACCTGCACCGTGCGGCGCGTTCGGGCTCCCCCGCCCCGCGCCTAGACCGTGCGGCCGAGCACCCCGCCGATGGTGCGGATCTGGCGCACCAACTCGGCGAACTCCTCGGGGTACAGCGACTGCGGACCGTCGGAGAGCGCACGGTCGGGGTCGTGGTGCACCTCGACGATCACGCCGTCGGCCCCGGCCGCGATGGCGGCGCGCGTCATGGAGGCGACCTTGTCGCGGATGCCGACGCCGTGCGACGGGTCCACGATCACCGGCAGGTGCGAGAGCTCCTTCACCACCGGCACGGCGTTCAGGTCGAGCGTGTTACGCGTGTAGGTCTCGAACGTGCGGATGCCGCGCTCGCACAGGATGACCTGGCGGTTGCCCTGGGCCATGACGTGCTCGGCCGACAGCAGCCACTCCTCGATGGTGCTCGAGAGCCCGCGCTTGAGCAGGACCGGCTTGTCGAGGTGCCCGACCTCGCGCAGCAGCGCGTAGTTCTGCATGTTGCGCGCGCCGATCTGCAGGATGTCGCAGTAGCGCGCGAGCAGCGGCACCATCTGCGGGTCCATGACCTCGGAGACCACCGCGAGACCGTGCGTGTCGGCGGCGCGGCGCATGAGCTTGAGGCCCTCCTCGCCGAGGCCCTGGAACGCATAAGGCGAGGTGCGCGGCTTGAACGCGCCACCGCGCAGCACGGTCGCGCCCGCGGCGGCGACCGCGGCGGCCACGGTCTGGATCTGGTGCTCGCTCTCGACCGAGCACGGGCCGGCCATGACCGCGAGCTGTGGCCCGCCGATGGCGACCCGGCCCACGCTGATCACGGTGTCGTGCGGGTGGAAGGCGCGGCTCGCGAGCTTGAAGGGGCGCGTGAGGCGCGCGACCGACTCCACGCCCGCCCAGCCCTCGACCTGCTTGGGGTCGATCGCCCCCGACTCCCCCACGGCCGCGAACCGCACCCGTCCGTCGTACTCGGTGCGGTGGACCGCCAGACCAGCCATGCGCAGGCGCGCCTCGACCGAGGCGACCACGGCTTCGGGGGTCTGGGGGGTCAGGACGACGAGCATCGGGGGCTCCGGGGACGCAACGAAAATGCCCACGCCGTCATGGCATGGGCCGGGGGTTCGTGGGTGCGCGACGACTCAACGGACGGACGCGATCCCCCGGCAGCGCCACGGGCAGGGGCGCCAACGCCAATGCGAGTCGGTCCAAGACGCGGTGCGCATGAGGGGACCTCGGGGACGCGGGTGAACCACCCCTCAAGCGTAGCACCCGCGCGGAATCAGGGTCAACGCTCACCGCTCGCGGCCGCGCAGGGCGCGCTGGCGCAGCCAGGCGTCCATGAGCGTGAGCGCCACCATGGCCTCGGCCACCGGCACCACGCGCGGGCAGATGCACGGGTCGTGGCGGCCCTCGATGGTCACGGTCTCGGTGCCGCCGTCGCGGCGCGCCATGGTCTGCGGCTGGCCGATGCTGGTCGCCGGGCGCACCGCCACGCGCACCACCACGTCGGCGCCGGTCGAGATGCCCCCCGCGATGCCGCCGGCGTGGTTGCTGAGGTGCCCGGAGCCGTCGTGCCGGTCGTTGGCCTCGGAGCCGCGCAGGCGCGTCATGGCGAAGCCGTCGCCGATCTCGACGCCCTTGGTGGCCGGGATGCTGAGCAGGGCCGAGCCCAGCCGCGCGTCGAGCTTGTCCATGGTGGGGTCGCCCCAACCCGCGGGCACCCCCGTGGCCACCACCTCGACCACGCCGCCCACCGAGTCGCGCTCGTCGCGCGCGCGCTCGATCGCCTCGCGCATGCGCACCGCGGCAGCCGCGTCGGGGCAGCGCACCGGGTTGCGCTCGACCTCGTCCCAGTCGCGCGCGGTCGCCTCGACGTCGGCCACGCGCACCGTACCGCCCACGATGCGCACGCCCACCGTGGCGAGCGCCCCGCGAGCGATCGCGCCGGCCGCCACGCGGCCCACCGTCTCGCGGCCCGACGAACGGCCGCCGCCGCGATGGTCGCGCACGCCGTACTTCTCGTCGTACACGCGGTCGGCGTGGCCCGGGCGGTAGACGTCCTTGAGCGCATCGTAGTCGCGCGAGCGCGCGTCGGTGTTGCGCACGAGCAGGGCGATCGGGGTGCCGAGCGACACGCCCTCGAACACGCCCGAGAGCACCTCGACGCGGTCGGCCTCCTGGCGCTGCGTGGTGATCGCGCTCTGCCCGGGACGGCGACGATCGAGCTCGTGCTGGATCGCGTCCACGTCCACGCGCAGGCCCGGCGGCATGCCGTCCACCACCACGCCCACCCCGGGGCCGTGCGACTCGCCGAACGTGGTGACTCGGAACAGGGTGCCGATGCCCGACGACATCAGCGCCCCTTCGCGCGCGTGCGGCGCGAGCGTGCGGGACGCGCGGTGCGGGCCGACTCGGCGAGTGCGGCGGCGTTGGCGCGGGCGCGGTAGGCCTGGTGCGCGACCACCATGCGCTCGAACTGGCGCATGTAGGTGGGCCGGATGTCGGCGCGCGCGCCGGCCATGACGCCCTTCACGCGCTCCCACGTCACCACGTCCTCGCCGGTGTGGTCGAAGAACAACTCGGGGTGCAGCACGCCCCGGTTGACGAGCGAGGCCACCATCTCCCAGTACGAGGTCGCCATGCGGAACCAGCGGTCCTCGTCGTTGCCCGAGAGGTAGCGGGCCTTGACCACCGACCACGGCGTGGCGGGGTCGAACTCGGAGACCAACCAGGCGCGGGCGCGGCGCAACTCGGGGTCGCGCCGCACCTCGTAGAGGCGCAGCAGCAGTTCGGCATCGGCGTGCGTCGGCTTGCGCATGGTCGGTCTCCGGTGCGGGGTCAGGGGACGCGGACGGTCGGGATGCGGCCGGGCGTCCACGACGCCCCCACCGCCTCGGCGCGATCGCCGAGCGTGCGCAGGTCGGCCAGCACCGCGCGCAGGTCCTCGACCACGCGCGCGAGCTCGGTCGTGCAGATGGCGTAGGCGCGACGCTGCGTGGCGGTGGGCGCGCTCGTCGAGACGAAGCTGCCCTCGACCATGCGACCCACGCGGTCCGCGATGGACGGCGGCGTGGCCTCCTCGCGGCGGCGCACCTCGGCGTCGCCGTTCAGGCGGATGCCGATCCCGCGCAGGCGGTCGATCGCCTGCACCGCCTGCTCGCGCATGGCGGTCGCCTCGGGCGACGGCGCCTCGTCGAGCGCCTTGCGGAGCAACTGCGCGACCTGCTGCGCCTCGCCGAGCAGGCGCTGCGTGCCCTCGAGCGAGCGCTGCAACTCGGCGGCCTGCTCCTGGAACGTGGCCAGCGCAGCGCGGTCGGGCGCGGGCAGCGTCACGTTCTCGAGCGGCTTCACCGTGAACGAGCGCGGTTCGCCGATTGCGGTGAGCGTACCGAGCGCGCGGACCGCCATCGCCACCTGGTAGCGGCCCGGCGCCACGAGCGGGCCACCGCCCGCACTCTCCCAGTCGCCGCGCGTGCGCGCCTCGAGCGAGGCCGGCGACGGGTCGGGACGACGGAAGTCCCACACCACGCGCTGCAGCCCCGCGCCCGCCGGCCCGGTGAGCCGGCGCACGACGCGGCCCTGCGCGTCGCTCACGGTGAGCACGATCGCCGGGGCCTCCTCGCGGTCCTCGGCGCGCAGGCTGTCCCACGACGGGTAGAACGCGTCGCCGCCCGACTTGGCGAGGTCCTGCTCGCGCGCGCGGCGCTGGTCGCGCAGCGACTTCCAGCCGTCGCGCAGCCAGTAGTGGAACACCGCGCCCACCGGTGGGTTCTCGGCCACGTAGAAGCTCGCCCCCTGCTCGGCCTTGCCCGCACCGCCCATGGGCGAACCCGGCACGAACAGGAGCGCGTCGCGCACCGGCAGCAGCGTGTGCGAGCTGGCGCGCAGGCCGTCCTGCACGAGCGCGCGAAGCGGAGCGAGGTCGTCGAGCACGTAGAAGCCGCGGCTGAACGTGCAGACCACCAGCGCGTCGTCGCGGCGTTGGATCGCGAGGTCGCGGATGCAGGCGACCGGCAGGCCGCCCTTCATCTGCACCCAGCGGCGACCGGCGTCGGGGGTCACGAACACGCCGAACTCCGTGCCCACGAACCACAGCCCGGGCTGCTGGTGGTCCTCGACGAACGCGTACACCGAGCCGTTCGCCGGCAGGTCGCCGGCGACGTTCGTCCACGTGCGGCCGAGGTCGTCGCTGCGCAGCACGTAGGGCTTGAAGTCGCCCATCTTGTGACGGTCGAACGTGGCGAACAGCGTGTTGCGGGCGTGCCGCGACGGGACGACGCGCGAGACGTAGGCGTACGGACCCACGCCGGGGAACGTGTCCACGCGACGCCAGTTCGCACCCGCGTCCTCGCTCACCCACACGAGCCCGTCGTCGGTGCCCACCACGAGCAGGCCCTCGGCGATCGGCGACTCGTCCACCCACACGATGTTGCCGTAGATGCTCGTGGACATGTTCTTCGCGATCGCGTCCACGCTCTGGACGCGGCCCATCACGGGCAGGCGGTTGCGGTCGATGCCCGCCGTGAGGTCGGGGCTCACCGCGCGCCACGTGTCGCCGCGGTCGTCGCTCCGGTACACGCGCTGCGACGCGAAGTAGAGCCGCGTGTGCGAGTGCGGCGAGATGATGAGCGGGCTGTCCCAGTTCCAGCGGCTGCCGGGCTCGCCGGGCTCGGGCTGCGGCTGGATCTCGGTGCGCTCGCCGCTGCGCCGGTCGAAGCGGTAGAGCTCGCCGTGCTGGTAGCTGCCGTAGACGATGTTCGGGTCGGTCGGGTCCACGCGCGGCTGGAAGCCGTCCCCGCCCAGCACGAACCACCAGTCCGAGTTGCGGATGCCGTGGTCGTTCGCGGTGCGCGACGGGCCGCCCCACGTGGCGTTGTCCTGCGTGCCGCCGTAGACGTTGAAGAACGGCAGGTCCTGGTCGACCTCGACCTTGTAGAACTGCGTGATGGGCAGGTTGGCGAAGAAGTTCCACGTCGCGCAGCGGTCGAAGGTCTCGTACAGACCGCCGTCGCAGCCCACGATGAGGTGGCGCGAGTCGCGCGGGTCCACCCACACCACGTGGTTGTCCACGTGCTTGTTGGCCTCGCCCGCCCGCTTCCACGTGCGGCCGCCGTCGTCGGAGGCCTGCAGGAAGGTGTCGATCATGTACAGGCGACCACGGTCGCTGGGGTCGGCGAACAGCTCCTGGTAGTACTGCGGGCTCGACGAGACCTGCCCGTTCAGCTTGCTCCAGTTGGCGCCACCGTCCTCGGAGCGGTACGTGCCGCGGCTCTCGGCCGAGGCCTCGACCGTGGCCACGATCACGTCGCGCTCGTTGGGCGGCACCACGAGCCCGATGCGGCCCATGTCGCCACCGGGCAGACCGTTCTTGAGGCGCGTCCAGGTCTCGCCGCCGTCCACGCTCTTCCACAGACCCGAACCCGGGCCGCCGTTGACGAGCGTCCAGACCTTGCGGTGGCGCTGGTAGGTGCTGGCGTAGAGCACGTTCGGGTCGTGCGGGTCGAGGTGGACCTCGTTCGCCCCGGTCCAGTCGTCCACGTGCAGCACGCGCTTCCACGTGCGACCGCCGTCGGTGGTCTTGTACACGCCGCGGTCCCCGCCCGAGGCCCACAGCGGGCCCTGCGCGGCCACCCACACCACCTCGGGGTTCATGGGGTGCACCACGATGCGACCGATGTGCTCGCTCGCCTTGAGCCCCATGGGGGTCCAGTTGCGACCGCCGTCGTCGGAGCGGTACACGCCATCGCCCCAACCCACGCTGCGCTGGCTGTTGTTCTCGCCCGTGCCGACCCACACCGTGAGCGGGCGCGACGGCGCGAGCGTCACGCATCCGATGCTCGAGGTGCCCTGGTCGTCGAAGATGGGCTCGAACGTGGTGCCCGCGTTGGTCGTCTTCCACACGCCGCCGTACGCGGCGGCCACGTACCACACGCTCGGGTCGCGCGGGTCCACGGCGAGGTCCGAGATGCGGCCCGAGTTCACCGCCGGGCCGATGCTGCGGAACTTGAGCGCCGAGAGCGTCGAGGCGCTGAGGCCCGACTCGGTGCGGGCGCCCGACTTGGCGGCCTTGACCGGGGCGGCGAGTGCGAGCGGGGACGACAGCGGGCCCGCGATCAGCAGGGCGGCGAGGACGACGGCGGCACGCATCATGTCGGGGATCCTGGGTGGGGTGCGGTCTCCCTCGTGCGCTCGGGCACGGGGTGCGGAACCGGCAGTGGAACGCACCCCGGGCGCAAGTGTCAACGCCCCGGGACCGGGCCGGACCCCCGCCCGGCGAGGCCCCCGGCGGGGCTTCCCGCTCGTGCCCGGTCGGGCGCCTGTGGCAGAGTGCGTGCTCATGTCCAACGCCCCCGAACACGGCCCTGCGCCCGACTCGTCCCAGGCCCCTGCCCTGCGCCGTGCGCTCGGGACCTGGGACGGCGCGTCGCTCACGATCGGTGCGGTGATCGGCACCGGCATCTTCCTCACCGCGGGCGACATCGCGCGTGCGCTCCCCCACCCGCTGCTCGCGCTCGGGGTGTGGTTGGTGGGCGGACTGCTCGTGCTGGCCGGGGCGCTGGCCTACGCCGAGTTGGGCGCGATGTTCCCGCGCGCCGGCGGGCTCTACCACTTCCTGCGCGAGGCATGGGGCCCGCTCGCGGGGTTCCTGTACGGCTGGACCTGCCTGCTCGTCATCATGACGGGTGGCATCGCCGCGATCGCGGTGGGCTTCGGCGAGTACCTCGGCGCGCTCGTGCCCGCGTTCTCGAGCGCGCGCACCGTGGTGGCGTGGGGTCCGCTCACCGTGAACGGTGCGCAGGCCGCGGCCCTGCTCGCGATGCTCGCGCTCACCGCCGCCAACCACTTCGGCGTGCGCGAGGGCGCGCGCGTGCAGAACGTGCTCACGGTCGTGAAGCTGGCGGCGGTCGGCGCGCTCGTGGTCGGCGGGTTCGCACTCGCGCCGGTCTCCACGCACGACTGGAGCGCGGCCCTGCCCGCCACACCGGCGGCACTCGCGGCCCCGTTCGGCGTCGCGCTCATCGCCACGCTGTGGACGTACGACGGCTGGTACGCGCTCACGTTCTCGGCCGGCGAGGTGCGCGAGCCGCGGCGCGACCTGCCGCGCGGTCTGTTGTTGGGCGTGGCGGTGGTGGTCGCGGCCTACGCGGCGCTCAACCTCGTCTACCTGCGCTCGCTCTCGCTGCCCGAACTCGCGGGCACCAGCCGCGTGGCGGAGTCCGCGGCGCGCGCGCTGTTCGGCGACGCCGCCGCGCGCGCCATGACCGGTGCGGTCGCGGTCTCGGCGTTCGGCTGTCTTGCGGCCACCATCCTCTACTCGTCGCGCATCTACCAGCCCATGGCGGCCGACGGCGTGTTCCTGGAGCGCGTCGCCACCATCCACCCGCGCTGGCGCACGCCCGTGGCCGCACTCTGGCTGCAGACGGCGTGGGCCGCGGTGCTGTGCCTGACGGGCAGCTACACGCAGCTCTTCACCTACGTGACGTTCGGTGGCGTGCTGTTCCACGTCGCGGCCGGGCTGGCCATCTTCCGACTGCGCGCCACGCACGCCGCGGTCGAGCGTCCGTACCGCGCCTGGGGCTATCCGTGGGTGCCGGCGACGTTCGTGCTGGGCATGTCGCTGCTCACCGTGAACACGCTGCAGGCCGCGCCGCGCGAGTCCCTGCTGGGTCTGCTCGCGATCGCCGCCGGCGTGCCCGCCTACCTGGGCTGGCGTCGCGCCGCCGCGCGCCGCGCGCGCCCCTGACGCACCACGACCCCGCCGGGCACCGGGCCCGACGGGGTCGTGACGATGTCGCGGGGCGTCAGGCGGCCTGACGCATCCCCTCGGGCTCCTCGAAGGAGTCCTCCACGACCGGCTCGGGCGCGGGGACCGCGACCGGGTGCTCGGCGTTCCAGCGCACCGCCGCGGCGTAGCCGTGCTCGTAGTCGGGCGCGGCGCGGAACGGGTCGCACACCATCATGGTGCCCTGCGGGCGCTCGGCCCGCATGCGCGTCCACAGGTCGGCGAGCGAGCGCTGCGGCTCGGAGACCACGGCCGAACCCTCGTGGGCGTTGGCGGTCATGGGCTCCAGGGTCGAGTACACCGCGACGCGACCGTCCTCGTAGCGCGTCACGAGGTCGGCCCAGAAGCCGGCGCGCGGATGGTCGTTGAGCACCGCGTAGGCGTTCTCGTCACGATGCGCGTACATGCCGAGCGTCATGCCCGGGAACTCGCGCACGCGGTAGCTGCCCGCGTTCACGAAGCCCGCGGCGAGCAACTGGCGCACGGCGGCGTCATGCTCCTGCTCGTGGCGCCACTCCGGCTTGGCCGCGTACAGCAGGTTCACGCGCGCGGGCAGCGTGGCCATGGCCGAGACGCGGAAGCGGCCGCGCGTGAGGCGGACCGTGAGCGCACGCACGGCGGGCCACGTGAGCAGGAAGGCGACGAGTGCGAGCGGCCAGAGCCAGATCGAGTCCACGGGGACCTCCGGGGGCGATTCGAGAGGGTGCTGTCGGGGGGAGTATCGGCCGCTCCGCGCCCCGAGTTGAGCGGAATCCCTCAGCTCGGCGCCCCCCCTGCCACTCGCCCGCACGGGCGCACCCACCGCGTGCCCCGCAGGTCCGCCCGTCCCCCCGCCCCCGGCGGTCAGCCCCGGGCGGCGAACCGATCGGTGGCCGCCACCAGTGCCCGGGAGTTCGCGGGCTCGAACGCGGCGTGGCCGGCGTCGGCGGTGATGATCAGTTCGGCCTCGGGCCACGCGCGGTGCAGGTCCCACGCGCTCGTGGCCGGGCAGACGATGTCGTAGCGACCCTGCACGATCACCGCCGGGATGTGGCGGATGCGCGCGACGTCGCGCAGCAGCTGGTCGTCGCACTCGAAGAAGCCGCGGTTCTGGAAGTAGTGCGCCTCGATGCGCGCGAAGGCGAGCGCGAACTCGTCCTCCTCGTAGCGGCTCACCATGTTGGGGTCGGGCAGCAGCTTGCTCGTCGCGCCCTCCCAACCGGCCCAACGCTTGGCCGCGGCCACGCGCACGTCGCGATCGGGGCTCGTCAGGCGGCGGTGGTAGGCCGCCACCATGTCGTGCCGCTCGTCGGGCGGGATGTGGTCGCGGTACGGCTCCCACAGGTCGGGGAACACCTCGGAGGCGCCGAACTGGTAGAACCACTCGATCTCGCGTCGGCGCAACAGGAAGATGCCGCGCAGAACCAACTCGGTGACGCGCTCGGGGTGGCGCTGCGCATAGGCGAGCGCCAGCGTGCTCCCCCAGCTGCCGCCGAACACCTGCCAGTGCTCGATGCCGAGGTGCTCGCGCAGCCGCTCGACGTCGGCGACGAGGTGCCACGTCGTGTTGTCCTCGAGGCTCGCGTGCGGGGTGCTCTCGCCGCAGCCGCGCTGGTCGAACACCACGATGCGGTAGCGCGTGGGGTCGAAGAACCGTCGCATGGCGGGCGACTTGCCGCCGCCGGGGCCGCCGTGCAGGAACACCACCGGCTTGCCCGCGGGGTTGCCCGACTGCTCGTAGGCGAGCGTGTGCAGGGGCGAGACCGCGAGCCGTCCGGTGTCGTAGGGCTCGATCGGCGGGTAGGCCCAGGTGTGCGCGTCCTTCACGGGTCGTTCCACGGTCCCTCCTCCCGGTCGTGCGCGCGCCCCGGCGGCGGGGCCACCGGGGCGTGTCACGGTCATGGTTTGCTTACGGCAGTCGGATGATGCGCGACCCGACCGTGCCGGTCGCGGTCACGAGGCGAGCGAAGTAGAGCCCCGCCTGCGGCGTGCTGCCGTCGTCGTTCGTGCTCCACGACGCGGTGTGCCAGCCCGCACCGCGGCTGCCGTCGGCCAGCGTGGCCACCCGGCGCCCGCTGACGTCGAACACCGCGACCTCGACCGACTGCGCGGTCGGCAGGCCGAAGCGGAACGAGGTGCGGCCGCGGCCCGGGTTGGGGCCGTCCACCGCGAACGACAACTCGTGCGGCGCCGGCGGACCCACCGAGACCGGAGCGCACACGAACTGGTCGTCGCCGAGCCCGAGGAACGGCTGGTTGTCGAGGTTCGAGAACGACAGGTTGTCGAGCAGCCAGCCGCCCGCCCCCACACCGGCGTCGCAGCCGATGCGGAACCGCACGCGCACCGTCTGCCCGGCATAGAGCGTGCCCAGGCTGACGTTGACCGTCTGCAGCAGCGGGAAGCCCGCGCTGCGGCCGGTGTAGCCCACGCGACCCGCGAGCGGGCCGGCGCCGGTGCCGGAGTAGATGGTGCCGGTGTACGGCACCGACAGCGCGGAGCCGAGGTCGGTCCACGTCACGTTGTTGGTCGAGATCTCGATCACGCCGCCGTCGTAGCGGTTGGTGGCATCGGCCTCGAAGTCGTGCGCCATCTGGAAGCTGAACGTGAAGCTGCCGGTCGCGGCGACCTGCAGCGGCGGCGAGACGAGCGAGTTGTCGGAGAACGTGCCCAGATCGGGGCCGAGGAACATGTGGTTCGCCGTGCCCTCGACCGCGTACACGCCCCACGCCCCTTCGGCCGGCGAACCCGCGTTGGTCCACAGCGGCGCCAGCGCCTCGACCGTCTCGAACGTCGAGGGGAACTCGTCCACGTTCACGAGGCGGTAGCCGGTGAGCGTGCGGCTGCCCGCCTGCAGGAAGCCGGGGTCGGTGAACGAGGCGGTGACGTCGGCGACCTCGGCCGAGGTCGAGCCGTCGATGCCCACCACCACCGTGACGTCGCGGCTCTGGAACGGGGCCAGCGCGGGCACGCTGAACGCGGTGCCGTTGGGGAACTGCACGCGCGGGTTGGTGCTGGCGAGCGCCATGCCGGTCTGCGTGAGCATGGTCGCGCCCGTGTTGCGCACCGTCACCGTGAGCGTGCCGAGCTCGCCCTCGTCGAGGTAGCCGTCGGCGTCGCAGTCGTTCAGGTTGGTGTCGAGGTCCATGTCCACCACCGCGAGGTCGCCGCCGAGGCCGTAGCTCTCGACCACGCCGGTGTTGGTGGTGCTGAAGCGGTCGGGGGCGATCGCGCCCACGCCCGCACCGCGGCGGGCGAACGCGGCCCAGAACAGCTGGTAGTCCTGCGCGCTGTTGGCGTAGGCGGCCAGCAGCAGGGCGTCGCGCGCCTCGAGCAGCGTGGGCGCATTGGGCGTGAGCTTGTAGGCGGTGACGAGGTAGTCCTTCATGCGCGCCTGCGCCTGCGCGAACGACAGTCGGACGTTGTCGCGCAGCAGGCTGGCGTAGCACTCCCACAGCATGTTGCACCACACCTCGCCGGTGTTGTGCACCTCGGCGTTGTTGGCGCCGTTGAGTCCGAACGCCGTGGGCACGGTGGCCGGCAGCGCCACGCCGTTCTCGATGTGTCGGAACGTGAGTGCGTTCTTGGTGAAGTCGGTCGAGAACGGCACGCGGCGGATGCCGAAGTAGTAGGCGTTCGAGCTCCCCACCGACGGGTGCAGTGCGTAGCCCGCCATGGCGTACACGCCGTTCCAGTTCGCGTTCGAGCCCACCCCGATGTCCTCGGGGTTCACACTCATGAACAGCGCGTGGAAGTCGGCCCAGCCCTCGCCGAGACCGCCGGCCATGCTGGTGGACAGGCCCGCGGCATCACCCACGAGGCGGTTGCTGATGAAGTGCCCCCACTCGTGCGTGACGATCTGATTGTCGAGCGAGCCGTCCCGCACCACCGAAGGCTGGCGCGACATGGTGACCGTGACCGTACCGGCGGTGAGCCCGGCCTTGAGCGAGTTGCCGGTCGCGAGCGTGACGGAGAGCACCGGGATGGTGATGCCTGCCAATGTGCCACCCAGTCCCGGCGGGTTCGTGTTGGACGCGTTGTCGGCGATGATCACGCCGATGGCCCCGGCGTTCTGCGCCGTCAGTGCCTTGGCGCTGAAGCCGCAGAGGCCGCGGTCGAGGAGCACGATCTTGCCGAGCACGCTGGTCGAATTGCTGAGCGCGGTGCAGCCGTCGTTGACCGGCGCGGTCGCGTCCACACCCAGGATGAGCGTGCCGGTGGTGTTGAACGACTGGGCGCCGAAGCCGGTGGCCACCCCGACCGCGTAGGTCCCGCTCACGCCGCCGGTGGCGGTGAGGCTGGACGCGCCCGCGGGCGTGAACAGGTACATCTGCATGCGACCCGACGTGCCGTCGGGCGGCGTGGCCATGTTGGCGTTGTTGGTGCCGCCGTAGTCCTGCGCCTCGGCGCGCAGGGCGTCGCCGCCCAGGCCGCCGCGGCCGTAGTTGTCGGCCTGGCCGTTGCCCGAGGCCTCGTCGAAGCCCGAGTCGTAGAACCAGTCGTGCAGGAAGTTGTTGTTGTAGAACAGCTGCGTGATCGAGGCCATGCGCTGGTCGGTGGACGCGCTCGGGGCCAGGTTCACGTTGTAGGTGCGGTCGAAGGCGTTGGGGCCGGTCGTGGTGGCGCGCAGGTCGCCGGCTCCGAAGCCGTCGGGCGAGGCGATGTCGGCGTAGGCGTCGACGTTGTTGCCGCTCGAGGAGGTCGCGCCCGCGGGCAACCACGGGTCGTTGGTCGAGATGGGGCCGTTCTGCCACGTGATGAGGTTGGGCGCGACGAACGACGGCGAGTACAGGTCGGCGAGTCCGGTCGGGTGCGGCGTGGGCGCGTTGCCCTGCGGTCCGTCGTACGGACGGCCCGGAGCGGTGGGTTCGGCCCAGACGCGGTACGAGAACGCCTCGTGCACCATGATGTCGTGGCGGAACAACAGCGCGCCCGTGTTGGCGTCGATCACGTACATGTACGCGCGCTCGGGCGCCATGATCTCGAGCTGGTAGGCCGGCACCAGCGCGTCGGGCTGGTGGAACAGCGTGCGGCGCACGCGCACGGGGCCGCCGGGGCGCAGCCCCTCCTCGACCTCCGACAGCGCCGTGCCCGGCAACTCGTGCAGTTCATAGCCGCCCTCGGCGGTGCCGCGCGGCTGCAGGCCCTGCGGCGCCGCGCCGAGCTGTGCGAAGTCGGCGTACGCGGTGGCGATCGCCTCGTCGGGCGAGAGCGTGAACGACAACCCGCCCTGCGCGGCACGCTGGACCAGCGATCGGCTGGGGATGTAGCCCGAGACGCCGATGAGCCCGTGCTCGCGGTCCATGAGCACCTTGACCTCGTCGCGGAACACCGGGATGCCGTCCACCTGCTGCGTGAACGCCACGATGATGCCGCCGCGGCCGGTGTCGTGGACGTAGCGGACCGGCGCCTCGCTGACGTCGTCGGTGCGCAGGCGGTAGAGGTCCTGCACCATGCCGAGGTGACGGCGCGCCGAGGAGGCGGCGTCGGGGCGAGCGGCCCCAGCGACGAACGCCGTGCGCACGCCCGGGGTGCGGTCGGCCCACAGCAGGTTGGGGACGTCGTAGCGCTCGTCCATGCTCTTGGGGCTCGCGAGTCGCAGCACGGCCGCGTTGGCGCGCGTACGCGCGGCCCGGGTGCGGATCGCCTCGGAGGGCCGCATGCCCTGCGTGACGTCGAGTTCGGGCAGCGGACCGGCGTGGGCGAGCGAGGCGAGCACACCTGCCACGAGGGCGGCGAGGAGCAGCGGACGGCGAATGGACATGGACGGTTCTCCGGGGGGCGCCGACCGGAGGGGCCCGGCGGCGGGTCGGACATGGGAGCGCGAGGGTAGCCGCTCGCCCGGGGCCATCTCAATAGTGGATTGCCGGCGTGCACTCCCCCCCCCGCCCTCTCTCGCGAAGGCCTTCGGTGCGGATGCCCCCGGGCGGCGGGTGCCCCCGCATGCCGCGGGCGCGTGGTATCGTCCTCCGCCTCATGATCACCTTCGTCGATGTGAGCAAGCAGTACGGCAAGCAGGTGCTATTCGTGGAGGGCTCCTTCCAGCTCAATCCGGGCGAGAAGGTCGGTCTGGTGGGCCCGAACGGTGCCGGCAAGACCACCGTGTTCCGCATGATCGTCGCGGAGGAGTCGCCCGACGAGGGCGAGGTCACTGTCCCCAAGCGCATCTCGATCGGCTACTACCGTCAGGACATCGGCGAGATGAGCGGGCGCAGCGTGCTCGACGAGGCGATCGCCGGCAGCGGTGACCTGGGCGACCTGCACCACGAGCTCAAGGAGCTGGAGGCCGCGCTGGCCGACCCGGCGCAGGCCGACCGCATGGAGCAGGTGCTCGAGCGCTTCGGCCACGTGCAGGAGGCCTACGAGCGCGGCGGTGGCTACGACCTCGAGTCGCGTGCCCGCGAGATCCTGCACGGGCTCGGGTTCGAGGACGCGCAGGTCGACGGCGACGTGGGGGCGCTCTCGGGCGGCTGGAAGATGCGCGTGGGCCTTGCCCGCATCCTGCTGGGCCGCCCCGACGTGCTGCTCATGGACGAGCCCACGAACCACCTCGACATCGAGAGCATCCTGTGGCTCGAGCGGTTCATCAAGGACTACGCGGGCACGGTGCTCATGACCTGCCACGACAAGGACTTCATGAACCGCATCGTGAACCGCATCCTCGAGATCGACTCGGGTGAGTTCACGAGCTACACGGGCGACTACGACTACTACGTGCGCGAGTGCGCCATCGCGATCGCGAACCGCGAGGCGCAGCACGCCCGCCAGCAGGCCATGCTGGCCAAGGAGCGCCGCTTCATCGAGCGCTTCCAGACGCACGCCGCCAAGGCCGCGCAGGTGCAGAGCCGGGTGAAGAAGCTGGAGAAGATCGAGATGGTGGAGCTGCCCCGCCAGCGCAAGGTGGTGGAGTTCCGCTTCCGCACCCCGCCGCGCTCGGGCGAGGACGTGGTCGAGATGAAGGGGCTGCGCAAGGCCTACGGCGACCGCGTCGTGTACGACGGCTTCGACCTCATGGTGCGGCGCACCGAGCGCTGGTGCGTGATGGGCCGCAACGGCGCGGGCAAGAGCACGCTGCTCAAGATGGTGGTGGGCGCGGTGCAGCCCGACTCCGGCAGCGTGCGACTGGGCGCCTCGCTCAAGGTAGGCTACTTCGCGCAGCAGGCGCTCGACCTGCTCGACCCCACGCTGACCGTGTTCGATCAGATCCAGAAGGACTTCCCGCTCGAGAACCAGGGCGTGCTGCGCAACCTGCTCGGCGCGTTCCAGTTCTCGGGTAGCGACGTGGACAAGCCCATCCGCGTGCTCTCGGGCGGCGAGAAGTCGCGGCTCGTGCTGGCGCGCATGCTGTTCGACCCGCCCAACCTGCTCGTGCTCGACGAGCCCACGAACCACCTCGACCTCGAGACCAAGGAGATGCTGGTCTCGTCGCTCAAGGACTTCGAGGGCACCATGATCTTCGTGAGCCACGACCGCACGTTCCTGAAGGGTCTCTCGAACCGCGTGCTCGAACTGCGCCCGGGCGACCCGGCCGCGGGCGTGGCGGACGAGCCGCCGTTCCCCTACCTCGGCACTTACGTGGAGTACGTGGAGCGCACGGGCAGCGAGGCCGCGGGCGTCCACGGGTGAGCCCGATGCCCGCCGCGCACGGGTGCGAGCCGGGGGTGCGGTGATGCGCCCGCGCGATCGGTCGCGGTCGTGGGGTTGGACGCTGGCGGGCGTACTGGGTTCGGCCGTGCTGGTGGCGTTGCTGCTGCTGCCGTTCGCCGCACTGCTGCTGCGCGCCGAGCCGCGCGAGCTGTGGGCCCGCATGGGCGACCCGGCGGTGTGCGAGGCGCTGCGACTGAGTCTCGTGACGAGCGCGTGCGCGACCGCGTTGGTGGTGGTGTGCGGCACGCCGCTCGCGTGGGCGCTCGCGCGCCACGAGTTCCGCGGTAAGCGCGCGCTCGAGGTGTTGGTGGACCTGCCCATGCTGGTCCCGCCCACCGTGGCCGGGCTCGCGCTGCTGCTGGCGTTCGGGCGCATGGGGTTGGCGGGCGACACGCTGGCGGCGTTCGGGGTGTCGCTGCCGTTCACGACCGCCGCCGTGGTGTTGGCGCAGGCGTTCATGGCCACGCCGTTGTTCGTGAACGCCGCGCGCGCCGGGTTCGAGGGGCTGGACGACACGCTGCTCGAGACCGCCGCCACGTTGGGCGCGGGCCCCGCGCGGCGGTTCGTGCGCGTCGTGCTGCCGCTCGCCGCCCCGGCCCTGCTGGCGGGCACCGCCATGGCCGCGGCGCGCGCGCTGGGCGAGTTCGGGGCCACGATCACGTTCGCCGGCAACCTGCAGGGCGTCACGCGCACCATGCCGCTGGCGGTGTACCTGGCGCTGCAGTCCGACCTCGACCTGGCCGTACTGCTCGCCCTGGTGCTGCTGGTGGCAGCCGCCCTGCTGCTGTTCGCGCTGCGCATGGCGCGGCCGTTCGGGCGTGGAGGACGCGATGCTCGACGTTGACGTGGCGTGCACGCGCGGGGCGTTCCGACTCGAGGCCGCGTTCGGCGCCGCGCCCGGTCGCGTCACGGTGATCGTGGGCCCGAGCGGGGCCGGCAAGTCCACCCTGCTGCGCGCGGTCGCGGGCCTGGAGTCGCCCGTGCGCGGCCACGTGACGGTGGACGGCACGGTGTGGGCCGACGCGGGTGCGGGCACGTGGCGGGACCCCGAGCAGCGCGCGGTCGGCTGGGTGCCGCAGGACCTCGCGCTCTTCCCCCACCTGTCGGTGCGCGACAACGTGGCGTTCGGCGTGGCGGGGCCGCGTGCCGAGCGCCGCGCGCGCGCCGAGGCGCTGCTCGCGCGCTTCGCGGTGGGTGATCTCGCCGAGCGCGCCGTGGGTACGTTGTCGGGCGGGCAACGCCAGCGCGTGGCGCTGGCACGCGCGCTCGCGCGCGACCCGCGCGTGCTGCTGCTCGACGAGCCGCTGGCGTCGCTCGACCCCGAAACGCGGGCCCGCGTGCGCGCGGAACTGCGCGAGTCGCTGGCGTCGTTGTCGTGCGTGACGCTGCTGGTGACTCACTCCCCCGACGAGGCGCTGCGACTGGGCGACGACCTGCTCGTGCTCGAGTCCGGGCGCGTCACGCAGCGCGGGGCGGTGAGCGCGTTCGCGGATGATGCGGCGGCCGGGTGGGCGGCCGGGTTCCTGCGCGGCGCGGCGGAGCGCTAGCCCTTCACCGTCCAGCCGCGCTTGGCGAGCAGCGGTCGCACGCGGTCGCGCACGTCGCCGGCCAGTTCGATCGAGCCCTCGCGCACGGTGCCGCCCACCCCGCACGATCGCTTGAGCGCGCCCGCCAGTTCGTCGAGGAACGCCTGGTTGCGCGGCAGCCCGTCCACCACGGTGACCGTCTTGCCCCCGCGCCCGGCGCGCTCCATGCGCAGCTTGGCCGTGATGCGGTCGGGCACGGCGTCGCTCTGCGCGCCCGGCTTGGAGCAACGGCAGTCCTTGTCGGGCCAGCCGCAGCCGGGGCAGACGCGCCCGACGCCGGTCGAGTACACGATGCGCGAGGTCATGACGACATGGAACGCGGCACGGGCAGGGTCGTCAAGCG
>JBJTRI010000157.1:0-15678 GCA_046076045.1 bacterium | reverse complement strand
GCTCGACCGCGCGGCCGAGGCTTACGACGAGGCGCGGGCCGCCATCGACCTGTGCCTCGAACTCGGCGATCGCTACGAGGAGGCGGCCACGTGGCGCACGCTGGCCCTCGCGGCGGCCGCGCTGGGTCGTGCCGACGAGGCCCGGCGGCACTTCACGCACGGGTTCGCGCTCTACGACGACCTCGAGACGCCCTACGAGTGGGGGCGGTTGTGGGCGGCGTACGGCGACTGGTTGGCAGGGCCGCATGCGGGCCCGTACGCCAGCGTCGGCGGGGCGCGCGAGGCGTACCGTGCCGCGCTCGAGCACTTCGAGCGCGTCGGGGCCCCGCACCGCGCCGAGCGCGTGCGCGCGCGCCTCGCCACGCTCGACGTTGCGCTGCGCGACGAGGGTCTGCTCGCGGGCGCGGTCCACGAGGGGCTGGCGCCGCGGCGTCGGCCCAGTCTGGATCGCGAACGCCAGCGCCGCGTGCAGTGGGCGTTCGACACCTTCGGCGTGGTCACGCGCCACGCCCCGCTGCTCGACCTGCTCGAGCAGGTGGCGCGCGTGGCGCCCAGCGACCTGCCGGTGCTGGTGCTGGGGGAGTCCGGCACGGGCAAGGAACTGGTCGCGCGCGGTGTGCACAAGCTCTCGGGGCGTGACGGACGCCTGGTCGAGGTGAACTGCAGCGCGGTGCCGGCCGCCATGATGGAGGCCGAGTTCTTCGGTTCGGTGCACGGCTCGTACACCGGCTCCATGCGCGACCGCAGCGGTCTCATCGAGGAGGCGCACGAGGGCAGCCTGTTCATGGACGAGGTGGGCGAGATGCCCGTCGAACTGCAGGCCAAGCTGCTGCGGTTCCTCGAGACCGGCGAGGTGCGCCGCATCGGCGCCAACCTCGCGCGCGGCGTGGACGCGCGCGTGATCGCGGCCACCAACCGCGACGCGTCGCGCCTGCAGGCGGGCGAGGGGTTCCGGCAGGACCTCTACTACCGGCTCGCGCACGCGGTGTTCACGCTACCGCCGTTGCGCACGCGCGGCGACGACGTGGCGCTGCTGCTCGACCACTTCCTCGAGCGCGCCGTCGAGGCCTCCGGCCGGCGCGTGACGCTGGCGCGTACCGCACGCGAGCGGCTCGAGCAGCACGCATGGCCTGGCAACGTACGCGAACTGCGAGCGGTGGTGCAGCGCATCGTGGTGATGGCCACCGACGGTCAGGTGGTCACGCCGCGCGAGCTGCCCGGGCTGGAGTGCGCCGACACGCCGCGCAACTTCACCGAGGAGATCGCCAGCGAGGAGCGCGTGCGGATCGTGGCGGCGCTGGAGCGCACGCAGTACGTGAAGGCCGAGGCCGCGCGCCTGCTGCGCATGTCGCGCACCACGCTGCTCGGCAAGATGAAGCGCTACGGCATCGAGGTCTGACCGCGGGAGCCTTCAGCCCGACTCATGGAGGACACCCGGTTCGCACAGGTCGGTCGGTGCGGGCCGGGTGTCCGCGTGTTCGTATGTCCGCGTATCCGCGTGCCCGCGTGACTGCAGGGCTCCCTGTATCCGCGTGTGCACGCCTCCGTGTGTCCGCGTGCGCTCGGTTGCCGGTGCAGACGTAGGCGAGCGGTGTGCGGTCGTCCGCGGCGTAGGGCCGCGAGCGGCGGCCGATCGCCCGGGGCGCAGGTGCCTCGGGAGGGGGTGGTCCTCGGGCGCGCGGCGACGCCGCGTGCGGTCCTCGGGCGCGGGTGTGCCTGGGACGGGACGACCCTGGGGGCACCGAGGCGTCGAAGCGGGGGGCGCCGCGGGCTCACAAACTCTCTTGTTTCCACGCGAGGCGGCTCACCGGATGCACAAGAAAGATTGTGTCGGCCCCGGCTTCGTCGGCGCGTTGATGCCCGCAAAGCATTGCCATGATTTCGTTTGGCTATACCCTGCCGCCCTTCTCCTCGATCCCGCCAGCAGCCGCCACTCCCCGGCCAGGTCCGCCGCGAACCACCCGCGCCGAATGTCGCCCGCCCGCCCTTTGGACAAATGGACCATGGACTGTCCACCTATCCGCGAAGGGTGTGGAAACCCGGTGGATTCCGGGGGTTGTCCCCGCACCCCCCGGAAACCCCGCAACCCGTTGTCATTCGCGCGGCTCCGTTGACTCGCCGGCCCCGGCTCGCCTACCTTGTCCGGTCCGCAACCCACCCACCGGAGGACCGCCGGATGATCCGCAGCATGACGGGCTACGGCTCGGCCGAAGTCGAGCGCGCGGGGCAGCGCGTGACCGCCGAGATCCGCTCGGTCAACCATCGCTTCTGCGAGGTGTCGCTGCGCGGCCCCAAGGTGGCGCTCCTGTTCGAGGAGCAGATCCGGCGCGTCGTGCAGGACCGCTACTCGCGCGGCAAGTTCAACCTCACCATCTCGTGGAGTGGTGCGGGGGAGCGCGGCGAGGTGCTCAAGCTGAACGACGCCGTCGCGCGCCGCTACGTGGACCTCATGAGCGACCTCAAGGCCCGCTACAACCTGTCGGGCGACGTGGACCTCGCCACGGTGGCCGGGCTGCCCGACCTGTTCACGTGGGAGCACACCGCCATGTCCGACGAGGAGAGCTGGACCATCCTCGAGCAGGTCGTGGCGCGCGCGTGCGACAACATGACGCTCATGAAGGACCGCGAGGGCCAGGCGCTGGCGCGCGACTTCGAGCACCGCCTGCGCGTCATCCGCACCGAAATCGACCGCGTCGTGGAGCGCGCCCCGCTGCGCCCGCTCGAGGCCAAGGAGCGCATGGTCGCGCGCATCAAGCCGCTGCTCGGCGACCTCGAGATGGACCCGGTGCGCATCGCGCAGGAGGTCGCGCTGCTCGCCGACCGCCTCGACTGCACCGAGGAGTGCGTGCGCCTCTCGGCGCACCTCGAGCAGTTCCAGCACCTCATCGAAGGCCCCGAGCTGGCGGGTCGCAAGCTCAACTTCCTCCTGCAGGAGATGAACCGCGAGGCCAACACGATCGGCTCCAAGGCCAACGACGTCGAGATCGGCCGCGCGGTGATCGTCATGAAGGAGGAGATCGAGCGCATCCGCGAACAGGTGCAGAACGCCGAATGACCGCCACGCTCGCCGCCACGCCCGCCCGCACGCCCGCCGCGTCCGCCCCGATCCCGGCTCCTGCCGCGCTCGGCGGTGCCGGTCTGGCCGGTGCGCCCGCGCGTGGCGCGGCCCCGGGGTTCGTGCTGGTGCTGTCGGGCCCCTCGGGCGCCGGCAAGGGCACGCTGCTCGCGCACCTGTTCGCGCAGCGCCCCGACTGCACGTTCTCGGTCTCGGCCACCACGCGCCCGCGCCGCAGCAACGAGGTCGAGGGCCGCGAGTACTTCTTCCTGTCGCGCGACGAGTTCGTGGCGCGCCGCGACGCCGGCGAGTTCCTGGAGTGGGCCGAGGTGCACGGCAACCTGTACGGCACGCTGCGCTCCGAGGTCGAGGCGCGCGTGGCCGCGGGCCGCGTCGTGGTGCTCGACGTGGACGTGCAGGGCGGGGCCAGCCTGCGGCGCGTCCTGCCCGACGCCGTGAGCGTGTTCGTGTACCCGCCCTCGCTCGACGCGCTGCGCGCGCGGCTGCGTTCGCGTGCCACCGACGACCCCGAGGTGATCGAGCAGCGGCTGCGCAACGCGCCCGGTGAGATCGCCCAGTGGGTGCACTACGACTTCGTGCTCATGAACGACCGGCTCGAGATCGCGCAGCGCCAGTTGCTCGACATCCACGACGCTGCGCTCGCACGCGCCCGGCGCCGGCCGGCCGGCTGACCTTCGATCACGCTCCACGCGTGCGACGCCCACGGGTGCGTCGCGCGGCCGTTCACCGACCCGAACCGCAGGAGATCGCATGAAGCTGTCGTCCCTCGTCCCGCCCCCGGGCAAGAGCAAGTACGAGCTGTCCATCGTGGCCGCCCGCGAGGCGCGTCGGCTGAACGACTGGGTCCGTCGCAGCGGCGAGACGCTGCCGGGCAAGGTCACCGCCGTGGCGCTCGGTCGCGTCATCAGCGACGACGTGCCGTACTACTTCGAGGACCCGAACGCCCTCATGGCGCCGCCGGCCGAAGGCATGGTCGAAGGTCTCGCCGAGGCTCCGGCCGAGCCGACGCCCGACACGCCGATCGAGTGAGCCGTGCTCCGCGACCGCGTCGTGGTGGTCGGCGTCTCGGGCGGGATCGCGGCCTACAAGGCCTGCGAACTCGTCCGGCGACTCCGTGACCGCGGCGCGACCGTCGTGGTGGTGATGACGCGCGCGGCGTGCGAGTTCGTCACGCCGCTCACGTTCCAGGCGCTCACGGGCAACCCGGTCGTCTCCGGACTCTGGGGCGACCAGGCGCCGCGGTTCTCGCTCCCGCTCGAGTCGGCCGCGCGCGTGCGCGGACACGTCGAGCACGTGGACGTGGCCGAGGCGGCCGACGCGGTGGTGATCGCGCCGGCCACCGCCGACCTCATGGCGCGCCTCGTCCACGGCGAGGCGCCCGACGCGCTCACCGCGCTCGTGCTCGCCACGCCCGCCCCGGTGCTGATCGCACCGGCCATGGACCTGCAGATGTGGCGCTCGGACGCCACGCAAGCCAACGTGCGCACGCTGCGCGCGCGCGGGTTCCGGTTCGTGGGGCCCGACTCCGGTCCGCTCGCCTCGGGACTCGCCGGGCCCGGCCGCCTCGCCGACGTCGCGGCCCTCGTGGACGCCACCGACGAGGCGCTGCGCGTGCGCAGCAGCATGAAGGGCATGCGCGTGCTCATCGGCGCGGGGCGCACCGAGGAGCCGCTCGATCCCGTGCGCGTGCTCACCAACCGGTCGAGCGGACGCATGGGGTTCGCGCTCGCCGAGGCTGCGCGCGATCGCGGCGCCGAGGTCACGGTGGTCGCCGGACCCACCAGCATCGAGCCGCCGCACGGCGTGCGCGTGGTGGGGGTGACGACCGCGGTGCAGATGCAGCGCGCCATGCAGGCGCCCGCCACCGAGGCCGACGTCGTCATCATGGCCGCGGCGGTCGCCGACTACCGGCCCGCGCGCGTCTCGACCGCCAAGCTCAAGCGCGACGGCTCGCCGCTCACGGTCACGTTCACGCCCAACCCCGACATCCTCGCCGGGCTCG
This sequence comes from bacterium, assembly GCA_046076045.1. GTDB lineage: Bacteria > Eisenbacteria > RBG-16-71-46 > RBG-16-71-46 > RBG-16-71-46 > JAIOPA01. The sequence continues at coordinate 10,600 of JBJTRI010000157.1, read as the reverse complement.
GCGCGGTCAAGCCCGCGGGGCAGGTGGTGGTGGGCTTCGCGCTCGAGACCGACGACGGCATCGCCAACGCGCGTCGCAAGCTGGCCGCCAAGAACGCCGACCTGGTGGTGCTCAACTCGCCCGAGCGCGGCATCGGGGGCGAGACCAACCAGGTCACGCTGGTCGAACGTCGCAGCGCCGTCGAGGTGCCCGAGACGAGCAAGCGCGAGGTGGCCGAGCGCATCCTCGATCGCGTGCTCGAGTTGCGCGGTCGCACTGCGCCGTCGCTCGCGATCGCCGCCAACACGACCGCGCGTCGCCCTGCCGTCGGTCGCACGACCGCGCGTCGCGCCACCGCCCGCAAGCCCGCGCTGTCGAAGGGCCGCGCGCGCACGGGGAAGCGATGAGCGACGAGCTGCGCACCGAGACCGCCGACGTCGCGCGCGCACTGCGCCGCCGACTCGAGCGCGAGCGCGCCAGCAGCACCGCCGACCTGCTCGCCGCCGGGCTCGCACGCGCGCGCCGTACGCTGCGCGCGGGTGCGCCCGAGGAGCCCCTTGCGGCCGCCCCGGCGGTGACGCACGGGTTCGTGCCGACCGCGCCTGCGCGCAGCGCGCCGAGCACCGCGCCGACCGCGCCCGCAGCTGCTGCCGCCGCGCCCAGCCCCACGCCGAGCGCGCCCGCACCTGCACGCACCACCGCACCCGCCGCCGCATCAATCGCCGCCGCGCCTGCACCCGCCGCCGCAGCCGCTGCGCCTGCACCCGCGCCCGCGAAGGACCTCGCGTCGGGCCTCGCCGCCATCCGCGCCATCGTGGGGGAACGTCCCGTGGACGACATCGTGCTGCCGCCCTTCACCGAGGCCCTGTTCCCGTCCGCGATCGCCGGCGGTCGCGACGGTCTGCACGAGCGCGCGCTGCCCGTGCTCGACGCCGTGGCGTCCGAGGCCGCCGCGTGTCGCAAGTGCGGCCTGTGCGAGACGCGCACGCACGCCGTGCCCGGCGTGGGCTCGGCGCGCAGCGGCATCGTGTTCGTGGGCGAGGCCCCGGGCGCCGACGAGGACGAGCGCGGCGAGCCGTTCGTGGGCAAGGCCGGCGAGCTGCTCACGCGCATGATCGCCGCCATGGACGAGAAGCAGCTCATCCCGGGCGTGAAGCTCGACCGCGAGCACGTCTACATCGTGAACGTGCTCAAGTGCCGGCCGCCCGAGAACCGCAACCCCGCGCCCGACGAGATCGCCGCCTGCTCGCCGTACCTGCTGCGGCAGCTCGAGGCCCTGCAGCCCCGCATCATCTGCTGCCTCGGCAAGTTCGCGGCCGACCTGCTGCTGCAGGTCAAGAACACCACCATCGCCAACATGCGGGGCAAGACCTACCGCTGGCGCGGCGCCAAGCTCATCGTGACCTACCACCCCGCGTACTGCCTGCGCAGCCCCAGCGCGAAGCGACCGGTGTGGGAGGACCTGCAGCGCCTCGCCCAGGAATACCTCGCCGACTGAACCGATTCGAACCGCGCGTGCGCGCGCGGGAAGGGAACACGATGTCCGATCTCGAACGCCCGGTGGCTTCGCCGGGACTCACGCCGCCGCAGGCCCTCGACGCCGAGCGCTCGGTGCTCGCGGCCATGATGCTCGATCCCTCCGCCATCGGGCGCGCGATCGAGATGGTCGAGGACTCGTCCTCGTTCTACCGCACGGCGCACTCCAAGCTGTTCGACGCCATCGTGGCGCTGTACAACTCGAACACGCCGGCGGACCTCATCACGGTGTCCGAGGAGCTCAAGAAGCGCGGCGACTTCGAGGCGGTGGGCGGGGCGGGGTTCCTGGCGCAGATCATGGACTACGCCACGACCGCGGCGAACATCGAGCAGCACCTGCGCATCGTGCACAGCAAGGGCGTGCTGCGGCAGCTCATCAAGGCGACCGGCGAGATCCAGCAGGAGTGCTACGCCGGCGCCGACGACACCGCCGAGATCCTCGATCGTTCCGAGGCGCGCATCTTCCGGATCACCGACGATCGCGTGCGCGCGGGCTTCACGCCCATCCGGGACCTGCTCAAGCCCACCATGACCAGCATCGAGCAGCTGTTCCAGCGCAAGACGATGGTCACGGGCGTGCCGAGCGGCTGGGACGACCTCGACAAGCTCACCAGCGGCTGGCAGCCCGGCGACCTCGTCATCCTGGCCGGGCGCCCCGCCATGGGCAAGACCTCCGCGGTCATGAACATGGCCGAGAACGCCGCCATCCGTCACAAGACCCCCGTGGCGGTGTTCTCGCTCGAAATGAGCAAGGAGCAGCTCGCCATGCGTATGTTGTGCTCGGCCGCCGAGGTCAACATGCACAACGTGCGCACCGGCTTCCTGAGCAATCAGGACTGGCCGCGGCTCACGACCGGCCTCGGCATCCTGAGCGAAGCGCCCATCATGATCGACGACTCACCCGCGCAGTCGGTGCTCGAGATCCGCGCCAAGTGCCGTCGCCTCAAGTCCGAGGGTCGGCTCGGGCTCATCGTGATCGACTACCTCCAGCTCATGCGCTCCAGCATGCCGGCCGAGAACCGCGTGCAGGAGATCTCGCAGATCTCGCGTGGCCTCAAGGCGCTCGCCAAGGAGCTCGGTGTGCCGGTCATCGCGCTCTCGCAGCTGTCGCGTGCCGTCGAGCAGCGCGGTGGTGGCGGTCGGCCGCAGCTCTCCGACCTGCGCGAGTCGGGCTCGATCGAGCAGGATGCCGACGTGGTGCTGTTCGTGTACCGCGAGGTCGTGTACAAGCCCGACACGCCCGAGCCCGGCAAGGCCCAGATCATCATCGCCAAGCAGCGCAACGGTCCGGTGGACGACGTGGACCTCACGTTCCTGCGCGAGTACACCAAGTTCGTGCCCTACAGCCCCGTCATGACGGGCGAGACCGAATCGGGCTTCTGACCATGGCCTCGCACCACGACAGCCTGCCGGTGCGCGGGGTCGGGTACGTGCAGCACCGGCTCGTCGACGCGATCGCCGAGATCGGCCGCATCGCGATCCTCATGCTCGACACGTTCCGGCACCTCGGGCGCGGGCTGGCGGCGCCACGACTCGTCATGGAGCAGGCGCACGCCATCGGCGTGCAGTCGCTCGCGCTGGTCTTCATCGTGAGCCTGTTCACCGGCGCGGTCGCCGCGGTGCAGGCGGCCTACCAGTTCTCGAACGTCGTCCCGCTCAAGTACATCGGCTCGGTCATCCTCCGCTCGGTCATCATCGAGCTGGGGCCCGTGCTCACCGCGCTCATCGTGGGCGGCCGCGTGGGGGCGGCCATCGCGGCCGAACTGGGCACCATGCGCGTCACCGAGCAGGTGGACGCGCTCGAGGCGATGGCGATCAACCCGGTGCGCTACCTCGTGGTGCCCCGCGTCGTCGCCGCGGTGCTCATGTTGCCCGTGCTCACCATGCTGGCCAACGCGCTCGCCATCTACGGGGGCTACGTGGTGGCGGTGACCAGCATCGGGGTGACCACGCAGACCTACGTGACCGGGCTCAAGGACTTCTTCTACCTCAAGGACCTGTTCTCGGGGCTCATCAAGTCGTTCGTGTTCGGCGGCATCATCGCATGGATGGGCTGCTACCACGGCTTCCGCACCGAGGGCGGCGCCGAGGGCGTGGGGATCGCCACCACGCGCGCGGTCGTGTCGTCGTGCGTGCTGGTGCTCATCAACGACTACGTGCTCGCGCACGTGCTCTTCCGGTTCATCTTCCCGGCATGATCCGCATCCGTGGACTCCGCAAGCGGCTCGGCCGCCGTCAGGTGCTCGACGGTGTGGACCTCGACGTGCCCACCGGCTGCACGCTGGTCGTGCTGGGGCGCAGCGGCACGGGCAAGAGCGTGCTGCTCAAGCACATCATCGGGCTCATGCAGCCCGACGAGGGCACCATCGAGGTGGACGGGCAGGTCATGACCGGGCTGCACGAGCGCGACCTCAACGAGGTGCGCAAGCGCTTCGGCATGCTGTTCCAGGGCTCGGCCCTGTTCGATTCGATGTCGGTGGGCGAGAACGTGGCGCTGCCCATGCGCGAACACACCAACATGGACGAGGCCGCCATCCACGCTCGCGTGGCGGAGCGGCTGGAGTGGGTGGGGTTGCCGGGGGTCGAGGAGATGAAGCCGGCCTCGCTCTCGGGCGGCATGCGCAAGCGCGTCGGCTTGGCGCGCGCGATCGCCATGGACCCGGCCTACATCCTGTACGACGAGCCCACGACCGGGCTCGATCCCATCATGTCCGACGTCATCAACCGGCTCATCCGCTCGCTGCAGGCGCGCATCGGCGTGACCTCGATCGTGGTCACCCACGACCTGCACAGCGCGTGGACCGTGGGCGACCGCATCGCCATGCTGCACGAGGGTCGCGTGGTGTTCTCGGGGACCACCTCCGAGGCGCGCGAGACGGCGGACCCGGTCGTCCGGCAGTTCATCGAGGGCAACAGCGAGGGGCCCCTGCAGGCGGTGTAGGATGCGCGCAGGGAACGGCGCCCGCCCGAGCGGGTGGCCGCGACGAAAGGAATCCGCCGTGAGTCGCAGGACCGAGATCCAAGTGGGCATCACCGTCCTCGTCGCGCTCGTCGTGACGTTGTGGGGCGTGACGTGGCTCAAGGAGTTCACGCTCGCGCGCCGGATCCACACGTGGCGCGTGGCGTTCCCGCAGACCGGCGGGCTCGCCACCAGCGACGAGGTGCAGGTCAACGGCCTGCGCAAGGGCAACGTGGCCTCGATGCAGTTGGTGGACCACCGCGTCGTGGTGACGCTCCAGATCGCCGACGACATCGTGATCACCGACCGTTCGGTGGTCGCGGTCCGCAACGTGGGGCTCATGGGCGAGAAGGTGGTCGCGGTGGACCTCGTCGAGGGCGGCACGCCGTACACCTCGCGCGACACCATCCCGGGCGTGTACGAGAAGGGCGTGCCCGAGGTGATGGCCGAGGTGGGCGGCACCATCGACGCGCTCAACGCGCTCGCCGCGCAGCTCTCGAACGTCGCCGCCATCATGGAGCGCAACGGCAACCTCGATCGCACGCTCACCAACTTCCGCGACACCAGCGAGGAGCTGCGTCTGGCGGTGTCCGAGAACCGCGCCGCGCTCAAGGCCACGCTGAGCGACCTGCGCGCGACCGCCGGTGCGACGCGCCGGCTCACCGCCGACCGCGAGGCCCAGCTCGGGCGCACGATCGACTCGTTCGAGCGCTCGGCCGCCGGGCTCGACCGCCTCACGACGCGACTCGACTCGCTGCGCGCGGTAATGCAGTCCGTCTCGGAGAAGGTGGACCGCGGCGACGGCACGCTGGGGCGCATCGTGAACGACCCCAAGCTGTACGAGGATGCCAAGGCGTCGGTGATCGAGCTGCGTGCGCTCATCGCCGACATCAAGAAGAACCCCAAGAAGTACATCAACCTGAGCGTGTTCTAGCGCGCGCCGTCCCGCTCCCATCGTCCGTCGTCGAAGCGTCGCACCCGCCCCGCACGAGAGTCGCATGAAGCCGAGTCGCAAGGCCCCGAAGGCCGCCAAGGAGTCGTTCTTCTGCAGCGCCTGCGGCAACGAGCAGGCGCGCTGGTTCGGGCATTGCCCGTCGTGCGGCGCGTGGAACACCGCCGCCAGCGCGCCCCCCGCGGGGGCCCCGACGGGGCGCACGGGCGGGGGGCGGCGCTGGGTGCCGCAGGGCGCCGACCGTCCCGCGGGGCCGGTGCCGCTCGCCGAGGTCGCGCTGGAGTCCACCGAGCGCACGAGCACCGGCATGCGCGAACTCGACCGCGTGCTGGGCGGCGGCATCGTGCCGGGCTCGCTGCTGCTGGTGGGCGGTGACCCGGGGATCGGCAAGAGCACGCTGCTGCTGCAGCTCGCGCGCGCGTTCGCGGCCGACGGCCGCACGGTGCTGTACGTCTCGGGCGAGGAGAGCGAGCAGCAGATCCGCCTGCGCGCCGCGCGCCTGGGCGACGTGCCCGCGAAGCTGCTCATCCTGTGCGAGACCGACCTCGAGACCGTGCTCGAGACCGCGGCCACGCTGCAGCCCGACTGCCTGATCGCGGACTCCATCCAGACGCTGTCGCGCGGCGACCTCGAAGGCGGCCCCGGCACCGTCACGCAGGTGCGCGAGTGCGGGCTGGCGCTGCTGCACTACGCCAAGGCGTCGCGCACGCCCGTGTTCCTGGTCGGGCACGTCACCAAGGACGGGGCGGTGGCCGGCCCCCGCGTGCTCGAGCACATGGTGGACGCGGTGCTCTACCTGGAGGGCGAGCGCTACCAGCACTACCGCGTGCTGCGCGCCGCCAAGAACCGGTTCGGCAGCACGCACGAGCTCGGCGTGTTCGAGATGCTCGACAGCGGCCTGCGCGAGGTGGCCAACCCGAGCGAGGCGTTCCTGTCGGACGGCGCGCGCGACGTGCCCGGCGTGGCGGTGGTGGCGAGCCTCGAGGGCGCGCGGCCGCTGCTGGTCGAGGTGCAGGCGCTGGTGAGCACGTCGTTCTACGGCACGCCCCAGCGCGTCACGAGCGGCTACGACCCGCGGCGGCTGTCGGTGCTGCTGGCGGTGCTCGAGCGGCGCGTGGGCCTGCGCATGGGCAAGCACGACGTGTTCGTGACCGTCACCGGCGGCTTCAAGCTCGACGATCCGGGCGCCGACCTCGGCGTGGCACTGGCGATCGCGTCGAGCTTCCGCAGCCGCCCCGTGCTCGCGCGCACGCTCGCGTTGGGTGAGGTGAGCCTGTCGGGCGAGTTGCGCCGCGTCTCGCGCATCGACGCGCGCGTGCGCGAGGCGGCGCAGATGGGGTTCGCGCGCGTCGGGTTCCCGCGCGCTCAGGCCGCCGACGCAGAGGGCACGCGGCTCGAGTTGGTCCCGCTCGCCACGCTGCGCGAGGCCTGCGAGCAGTTGCTGGGCGAGAAGGTCGAGACGCCGCGCCCCGAGGCGGCCGCGCCGCGCGGTGAGCTGCGTCCGGTCGAGCGCATGGTGCAGGCCGCGCGCGTGCGCGCCACGGCCGCCGCGGGTGCGTCGCCGAACGATCCCGACGAGGGACGTCCGGGGGACGCGTCGTGAGCGCATCCGAGGCCCGTCCGTTGTCGGAGGCCGCGCAGCGCGTGCAGGACGCGTTGCGCGCGGGGGGCTTCGACAACACCGTGATCGAGCTCGAGGTGCCGGTGCGCACCGCGGCCGCGGCCGCCGAGGCGGTGGGCTGCACGAGCGACCGCATCGTCAAGTCGCTCGTGTTCCGCGGCCACGACAGCGGGCGCGCCTTCCTGGTGGTGGCGAGCGGGGGCGATCGCGTGAGCGAGTCGCGGCTCGCAGCCACCGTGGGCGAGCCCGTCGCGATGGGCGCCCCGCGCTTCGTGCGCGAGGTGACGGGGTTCGCGATCGGTGGCATCCCGCCGCTCGGACACGCCCAGCCGCTCGACACCGTGGTCGAGGCGCGGCTGCTCGCGTTCGATGCGCTGTGGGCCGCCGCCGGTCACCCGAACTCGCTGTTCCGGCTCACCGCCGACGAGCTTGTGCGCATGACGCGCGGTCGCGTGGCCGAGGTCGCCGAGTGAGCGCGGCGGTGCGCACGTGCGCGATCCTGCTGTGCGCCGGACGCGGCACGCGTCTGGGGGCCGAGTTGCCCAAGGCGTTCGTGTCGCTCGCGGGGCGCCCGCTGTTCGCGTGGAGCCTCGAGGCGCTGCAGCGCTGCGACGCGGTGGACGACATCGTGGTGGTGGGGCCGGTGCGCACGCTGCGCGACCTGCTGTCGGCGTCGGGGCACGCCGCGCACAAGGTGGTGGCGTGGACCGAGGGCGGCGACGAGCGCCAGCACTCGGTGGCGCGCGGCCTGCACGTGGTGCCCGAGGGTGTGACGCACGTGGCGGTGCACGATGCCGCGCGCGCGCTGGTCACCCCCGAGGTGGTGGCACGCACGATCGCCGAGGCGGTCGAGCACGGCGCGGCGATCGCCGCGGTGCCGCAGGCCGACACGCTCAAGCAGGGCACGCTCGGGCTCGTCACCGGCACGGTGCCGCGCGCGGGCCTGTGGGCGGCGCAGACGCCGCAGGCGTTCCGCCGCGACTGGTTGGAGCGTGCGCATCGCGAGGCCGCGGAGTTGGCGACCGACGATGCCGCGTTGGTGGAGTGGCTGGGTCACCCGGTACGGTTGGCGTTGGGTGACCCGTTGAACTTCAAGATCACAACGGCCGGTGATCTCGCGCTGGCCGAGGCCTGGCTCGCGCATCGCGCGACCACGACGACGTCCCGGGAGGACGCATGAGCATCCGTGTGGGTATGGGGTACGACGTGCATCGCGTGCAGGCGGGGCGTCCGCTGGTGCTGGGCGGCGTGCGGTTCGAGAGCGACTGGGGCCTCGAGGGGCACAGCGACGCCGACGTGCTCGCGCACGCGGTCGGTGACGCGCTGCTGGGCGCGGCCGCGCTCGGTGACCTCGGTCAGCACTTCCCGCCGGGCTCGAAGAAGTGGAAGGACGTCTCGAGCCTGCACCTGCTCGAGCTCATCGCCGGTCTGCTCGCCAAGGCCGGTGCGCGCGTGGGCAACGTGGACGTGATGATGGTGGCCGAGGCCCCCAAGATCGCGCCGCATCGAGAGGCCATGTGCGCCAACATCGCGAAGGCGCTGGGTGTGGACGCCAAGCGCATCAGCATCAAGGCGACGACCAACGAGACGCTCGGGGCGATCGGTCGCCACGAGGGGTTGGCCGCGATGGCGGTCGCACTCGTCGAGATGGAGTGAGCGCGGCCGCGCCCAGCCGCCGGCCTTACAGCAGCACGAGGCGGCGGGTCTCGCGGCGCGAGGCGGTGACGAGCTGCACCAGGTAGATCCCCGGCGGCACCCGTCGTCCCTCCACGCGGCCGTCCCACGTCACCACGTGCGTGCCCGGACCGCGCACCCCGCGGTCCAGTCGCGACACCATGCGACCGCTCGGGTCCACGACGTTCAGCGTGACGTCCTCGGCCTGCGACAGCGTGAAGGCCAGACGCACGCGGCCAGCCGGGACGGGGTTCGGCGACGGCGGGGCCAGTGCGATCGCGACGGGTGCCACGGGCGGCTCCACGCCGAGGCCGGATCCGAGGCGGCCCTGCTCGTCGACACCCTGCACGTACACGTCGGGCGACGGCGAGGTGCGCGTGTCGCTCCACGCGAGGATGGCGCCGTTCGTGAGTGCGGGGGCGATCGCGAGTCCGGCGCCGGCGTTGGGCGCGCGGCTCACCGGGAGCCCGCCCTTGGCCCACTGCATCACGCCCAGACGCGAGACGCGCTGCGCGAACACGTCGGTGATCACGCCGATCTGGCGCTGGTCGTCGAACCACGCCACGAGCAGTCCGCCCACACCGTCGGTCGCCGCGACCGCCTGCAACTGGTTCGAGGCGGCGGCGCACAGGCGCTTGCCGCGCGCGGTGAACAGGCGCAGCCCGTCGGGGCGCACGCGCTGGGCGCGCACCGTGAGCGTGTTGCTCACCGTGTCGGGGCAGTTCATGACGAGGTAGGCGCCCGAGGAGTCGTCGCTCGCCACCGCCGCCAAGCCGGTGTAGCCGGGCATGAACATCTCGAGCCCGAACGGCGCCCACAGCGGCGCACCGTTGGTGTTGTAGCGCTGGCCGCGCACCTGGCCCACGCCGAGCGAGTCGGCGTCCCAGAACACGTGGAAGTCGCCGGTCGCGGTCGCCACGGGCATGGGATTGAACGCGTTGTCGGCCGAGGTCACGAGCGCGAGTCCGTCGCGTGTCCACTGCGCGGTCCCGGTCGTGGTGTACGACTGGCCATAGAGGTCGGTGCGGAACGTGCGGCGCACGTCCTCCCACACCACCACGAACGTGCCCGAGCCGCGACGGATCACCTGCGGGCGGTACTGGTTGAACGCGTCGAGGCAGGTGCTGGCCCCGCGCACGCCCCACTGCGCGGCGCCGCTGGCGTTCAGCCGCTGCGAGTAGATGTCGCTCGAGAGCCCGCTCACCAGCGTGGCCCACGTGATCACCGCACCGCCCGCGCCGTCGGCGACCATCGAGAACGAGGTCACGAGCGCGGTGCTGTTCTGCGCCACGAGCACGCCGGCGGTGGCCCACAGGCAGGTGCCGAGCGAGTCCACGCGCTGCGCCCACAGCGTGTTGGAGCCCGTGCGGTCGTCCACCCACGCCACGATGATGCCGCCCGCACCGTCGCTCACCGCCTTGGGGAGCAACTGCGAGGTGCCCGCGGGGGCCTGGCACACCTTCACGCCGTCGGTGCTCCACAGCATGGTGCCCACCGAGTTCACGCGGCGCGCGAACACGTCGAAGTCGCCGTTGCGGTCCTCGTACCACACCACGATCGCGCCCCCGCGCCCGTCGGGCACGGCGGCGGTGACCTGCGAGCTCCACGCCGTGGTGCACATCGGCACGTTGATGAGCGGGTCCGGTGGCCACGCCGCGTGCGCGACGACCGCCAGTGCGGCCGACAGCACGCATGCGAGCGCGATGCGCAGGGGATACGGGGTCAGGGGAGAGGTCCTGGGAGAGAGAGGGAGGGACCGAGACGGGAGTGCCCGGGGGAGCGGGCAGGGGGTCGCGGCCGTGGGGTGGCCCCCCCCCCACAGTAGCGAGCCGCCGCCCCCAAACGCCACCCCCACCGCCCCAGACCCCTGCCTCTCCCA
>JBJTRI010000156.1:0-8699 GCA_046076045.1 bacterium | reverse complement strand
GAAGTCGCTCGCACCGTAATCGTCGTTGCCCGAGCCGACCGGCGCCGGCTCGTCGTAGCCGCCCTGCTGGCGACCACCGCCGAAGCCGCCGCTCGAACCCGAACCGCCGTCGCCGCCACGACCGCCGACGAAGCGCATGTTGTTGGCCACGACCTCGGTCGTCCAACGCTTCTGGCCCTGCTTGTCCTGCCACTCGCGCGTGCGCAGTTCGCCCTCGATCAGGACCTCGCGACCCTTGGTGAGGAACTTCTGCGCCAGTTCGCCCTGCTTCCCGAACAACACCACGCGGTGCCACTCGGTGACGTTCTTCCAGCCGTTGTTGCCGTCGGGGCGGCGGCTGTCGGTGGCCAGGTTGAGCGTGGCGACGACCATGCCGCTCTGCGTGGTGCGGACCTCGGGATCCTTGCCCAGGCGACCGAGCAGGATGACGCGATTGAGGCTCATCGTGAGACTCCTTGGGTGTGTTGGGGGCCCCGGGAAGGAGGGGGCCGAAGGCGGGGATTCGTGCGGCAGCATACGGGACCGAGGGGGCCGTCGGAAGCCCGGACTGGGGGTCGGGAGCGGATTCCCGCGCCTGCCGGGTCCGATGCGCCCGGGGCCCGCGGGGATGCCCCGGAAGGGGCCCGCAGCCCACGGATTCACATGCGGTTGACGCGGCCGGGGGCGCACCCTATCCTGCCTCGCCGATTCGCCACCCAGTTTCGTCGGGGCGTGGCGCAGCCCGGTAGCGCACCTGCTTTGGGAGCAGGGTGTCGGAGGTTCAAATCCTCTCGCCCCGACCAGCATCCCACCGGCTGCGAGCAGCAGGCTGACCGAGACGTACCGTGACCGCCGCGCCCGAGGCGCGACTCCACGGTACGCCCCGGTCCGACGCGGCGGGTCGTTCCGGCGCGCGGGCCACCTCGCGAGCAGGGGCGGTTCCGCGTTGCGCCTGTAGCTCAGTCGGATAGAGCAACGGATTTCTAATCCGTGGGTCGGGGGTTCGATTCCCTCCAGGCGCGCCATGTGCACGGCTGGACGCCCGGTACGGGTTTTGGCGGTGGATGTAGCTCAGTTGGCAGAGCATCGGGTTGTGGTCCCGAGGGTCGCGGGTTCGAGCCCCGTCATCCACCCCATTCCTTCCCACACCGGCGCCACCGACGTGCGTCACGGAAGACCGCACGAGGAGGAGCATGAAGCGCCGCGCCAAGATCGTCTGCACGCTGGGCCCCGCGACCTCGTCCCCGGAACGCGTGCGTGAACTCGTGCGCGCCGGCATGGACGTGGCCCGCCTCAACCTGTCGCACGGCTCGCGCGAGGACCACGCCGCGGTGTACCGCGAGGTGCGCGCCGCGAGCGACGAGGCCGGCCGCGCGGTCGCGGTGCTGGTGGACCTGCAGGGCCCCAAGATCCGGCTCGGCACGTTCAAGGACGGCGGCGCCATGCTCGAGACGGGCGCGACGTTCGCCATCACCACCGCCCCCTGCCCCGCCGGCGACGCGACGCGCGCCGGCACCACCTACGAGGCGCTCGCGCGCGACGTCACGGGGGGCGACACGGTGCTCATCGACGACGGCCGCGTGCGGTTGCGCGTCGAGGAGACCGACGGCACCACGGTGCGACTCACCGTGCTCGAGGGCGGCCGCATCTCGAACCACAAGGGCATCAACCTGCCCGGCGTGCGCGTGAGCGCACCGTGCATGAGCGACAAGGACCGCGAGGACCTGCGCTTCGCGCTGTCGCTGCGCGTGGACATGATCGCGCTGTCGTTCGTGCGCGAACCGTCCGACCTCGCCGAGGTGCACGCGGTCATGGACGAGAGCGGCGCGCGGCTACCCGTGATCGCCAAGATCGAGAAGCCCAAGGCGGTGGCCCGGCTCGGTCCCATCGTGCGTGCGTTCGACGGCCTCATGGTGGCGCGCGGCGACCTCGGCGTGGAGATCCCGCTCGAGCAGGTGCCGCTCGTGCAGAAGCGCTGCGTGCGCCTGGCTCGCGAGCACGGCAAGCCGGTCATCGTGGCCACCCAGATGCTCGACTCCATGATCACCGCCTCGGCCCCCACGCGCGCCGAGGCGAGCGACGTGGCCAACGCGGTGCTCGACGGCGCCGACGCGCTCATGCTGTCGGGCGAGACTAGCGTGGGCGCGCACCCCATCGGTGCGGTCGAGACCATGGCTCGCATCATCGAGGCCGCCGAGTCGCAGGGCCTCATGGGCGTGCCGTCCATCAAGCGCCGACCCGAGACGCGGCCCGAGGCGATCGCGATCAACGCGCTGCGCATCGCCGAGGACCTGCACGCGGTCGCGATCGTGGCGTTCACCGAGACGGGCGCGACCGCGCGCCACATGGCGGTGCACCGTCACCCCATGCCGCTGCTCGCGGTCACCACGCGGCCCGAGGTGCGCAGCCAGCTCGCGCTCGTCTGGGGCTGCGAGACGTTCGTCGCCCCGCCGGTGCACCACACCGACGAGATGGTCGCCATGACCGACCAGACGCTGCTGCAACTCGGCCGCGGTCGCCCGGGCGACTACGTGGTCGTGGTCGCGGGCACCCCTCCGGGCAAGGCCGGCGGCACGAACACGCTGCGCGTCCACAAGCTCGGCGACGAGTAGCCGCGCGACGCAACGCGCACCGAGACGCGCATCGCCGCGCGTCTCACGGAGTGGACCGTAGCGCGCACCGTAGCGCGCACCGTAGCGCGCAGCGCGGCGTGCAGCGCGGCGTGCACCGCAACGCGCACCGCGGCGCGCATCGCAGCACGCACCGCAGCGCGTCTCACGGCGTGGACCGTAGCGCGCATCGCAGCGCACATCGCAGCGCGCATCACCGTGCACACCGTGGCGTGCGCGGGACTCAGCCGTGCAGCAGCGCGGCCAGCGCCCGCACCGCGCGACCACGGTGCGAGACGGCGTTCTTCTCGGCGTCGTCCATCTCGGCGAACGTGCGCGTCTCGCCCGCGGGCACGAACAGCGGGTCGTAGCCGAACCCCTGCGAGCCGCGCGGCGCGTCGGCGATCGAGCCCTCGAGCACGCCCTCGGCCACGAGTTCGCGTCCGTCGGGCCAGCGCGCCACGCACACGGTGCGGAACCGTGCGGTGCGACGCCCGGTCGGCACGCCCTCGAGCTCGCGCAGCAGCTTGGCGACGTTGGAGGCGTAGGTCGCCCCCGGGCCGCTGTAGCGCGCGGCATGCACACCCGGCGCGCCACCGAGCGCATCCACCTCGAGTCCGGTGTCGTCGGCGATCGCGGGCAGTCCCGTGGTGGCCACGGCGGCCTCGGCCTTGATGCGCGCGTTGGCGAGCAGCGTGTCGCCGTCCTCGTCGGGCGAGACCGCGCCGGGCCACTCGGCGAGGGTGTGCAGCGTCACGCCCGGCAGCGCGAGCAGCGTGTGCAGCTCGGCCGCCTTGTGCCGGTTGAAGGTCGCGACGACGAACGAGGACATGGGCGAGGGCTCCGAGGTCAGGCGTCGGCGGTGACGATCGCCACCAGGACCCCGTCGTACCCCTTGGGGCCGACGGTCTGCAGCGCGGTCGCGTCGAGTCGCGGATGGGCCCCGACCATGGCGAGCGCGGCACGCGTACCGCGCACGCCCTCGTCGTCACTGTCGGCCTCGATCACGCGCCCTTCGCGCACCACGTTGTCCAGCACGATCACGCTGCCGGTGCGCGTGAGCGCGAGTGCGGCCTCGAGGTAGTGCGGGTTGTTGGGCTTGTCGGCGTCCACGAACACGAGGTCGAACGGCGGCACGCCCTCGGCCTGCAAGGCGGCGAGCGACTCGCGGGCCGGGCCCTCGCGCAGCTCGATGCGGTCCGCGAGACCGGCACGCGTGAAGTTCTCGCGCGCGACCCGGGCGTGCTGCGGATCGAGTTCGAGCGTCACCACCCGACCGTCGGCGGGCAGGGCGCGCGCGAGCCACAACGTGCTGTAGCCGCCGAGCGTGCCCACCTCGAGGACGCGCTTCGCACCCCGCAGTCGCACCAGCAGGGACAGCCACTTGCCGAGCATGGTGGAGACGGCGATGGCCGGCAGCCCGGCCGCATCGCAGGCCGCGAGTGCGTACTGGAGGTCGTCATCCTCGGGAACGAGGGTCGCCTCCAGGTAGTCGTCCACGGCCGACCACAGGTCGGTGTCCTTCATGCACGCCCCCGAGCGGACGACACGCCGTTGCTCACTCCGGCAGCAGGCCCGAACCACCGAGCAGCTTGCGGTGGTGCGCCCCGATGCGGGTGATGCCGCGCTTGGCGAGACGCACGAGGTCGCGCATCTGCGCGTCGTCGAACGTCGAGCGCTCGCCCGTGCCCTGGAGTTCGATGAACCGGCCGCGCCCGGTCATGACCACGTTCATGTCGACGTCGGCGTTGGAGTCCTCGGCGTAGTCGAGGTCGAGGCACGCGACGCCGCGCACCACGCCCACCGACACGGCCGCGACCGAGTCGAGCAGCGGCGGCGCGGTGAGTTGGTTGCGGTTCGACAGCCACACGAAGGCGTCGTGCAGCGCGACCAGCGCGCCGTTGATGGCCGCGGTGCGCGTGCCCGCGTCGGCCTCGAGCACGTCGCAGTCGAGCGTGAGGGTGCGCTCGCCGAACGCCGTGAGGTCGGTGACGGCGCGCAGCGAGCGGCCGATGAGGCGCTGGATCTCCTGCGAGCGCCCACCGGTCTGGCTGGTGCGCGGGGTGCGGTCGCCGGTCGCGCGCGGCAGCATGGCGTACTCGGCGGTCACCCAGCCCTTGCCCTGACCGCGCAGCCAGCCCGGCACGCGATCCTCGACGCTCGCCGTGCACAGCACCTTGGTGCGGCCCATGGTGATGAGCGCGGACCCCTCGGCGTGCGACGACACCCCGCGCTCGATGCGGAGCGGGCGCAGCGCGTGCGGGGCGCGACCGTCGGGACGCTGGAACTCGGGGGTCTCGGGCGCCTTCGACTCGTGGGCGCGGATGGGGGCGGGCTTGCGGGTCACGCGGTCACTCCGGGGTCGGGGAAGGGTCGGAGCCGTGGCTGCGTTCGAACCACGGCAGGTCGGTCTGGTCCACCACGGTCACGCGCGGGAGCGGGCGGCCGAGGAACGACTCCGCGACGCGCGCGAAGCTGCGGCGCCGCGGTTCGTCGGACAGGAAGAAGTGGTGCTGCGGCTCGCCGCTCCCCGCCGGCGCGAGCAGTCCGCGCTCGGTGAGCAGGTCGGCGGTGGCGCGCGCCGCCTCGGCGCCGGAGTCCACCAGCGTGACGCCCTCCCCCATGTACTCGCGCAGCAGCGGCGCGAGCAGCGGGTAGTGCGTGCAGCCCAGGATGAGGCTCTCGAGGTTCGCGGCGCGCAACTCGTGCAGGTACTCCTCGACCACCAGCCGCGTCACCGGATGGTCGAGCCAGCCCTCCTCGACGAGCGGTACGAACAACGGGCAGGCGCGCTGCTGTACGACCGCCGCCGGAGCGAGGCGCGCGATGGCGTCGGCGTAGGCGTGGCTGCCCACCGTGGCGAGCGTGCCCACCACGCCGATGCGGCCGTGTGGCGCGGCGGCGACCGCGGCGCGCGCGGCGGGCTCGATCACGCCGATCACCGGTACGCCGAAGCGTTCGCGCAGCGCGTCGAGCGCATGGCTCGAGGCGGTGTTGCACGCCACCACCACGCACTTCACGTGCTGACGCACGAGGAACGACGCGATCTCGACCGAGAACCGCGTCACCGTGTCGCGCGACTTGTTGCCCCACGGCAGGCGCGCGGTGTCGCCGAAGTACATGACCGACTCGCCCGGCAGGCGGCGGAACAGCTCGCGCACGGTGGTGAGCCCGCCGATGCCGGAATCGAACACGCCGATGGGACGCGGATCGCCGTTCACGGTTGCGATGCTCCGGGGTGGTGCCGCGCGGAGGTGCGCGGCGGGGTTCACGGCCAGTCGTCGGGGTCGAGGGGTTCGTCGAGCGGGAAGTGCCCGCCGAGCGTGACGAGCGGTGCGCCCGCGCACACCAAGCGGATGCGGCGGGCCTCGGGCACCGCGGTCGCCACGGTACGCACCAGCGAGCCGAGCGCCAACTCCTCGGTGCGCGCGCCGCCCCGGAAACCTTGCCGGAAGCCGCGCGAAAGGTCGAGCGTGAGGGTCGCGCGTTCGTCGAGGTAGACGTGCAGCAGGCGCGTGCCGACCGGCAGCACGCGCACCCCCTCGCCCTGCGGGCCGCTGGCGAGGGCCTCGACCAGCGCGGCGACCCGGCCGTGCAGGTCGGGCTGCTCGGGGGTCTCGCGCAACTCCACCACGAGGCTCTCGCCGTCGGCCGAGGCGAACCACAACGGCGTCGAGCGCAGTCCCGCCACGGTGGAGTCCTGCGGCACGGTGGCCACCACGGGGGCCTCGTCGTTCAGCAACCACACGCGCCACAGCAGGGCCGCCGCGATGAGCACGGCGCCCACCACCAGGATGACGCGCAGGCGCGGGGTCATTCGGGCCGCTGCCATACGAGCACCCCCTCGGCGATCGCCTGCGCGAGCGCGCGCATGCCCGCGGGCGAGGTGAGCCGCGCGCGCTCCTCGGGTTCGGTGAGCGAGCCGCACTCGATCAGCACACCCGGCGCCTGCACGCCGAGCAGGGCGAGCGGCATGCGCTCGCGCACCGCGGCGGGCCCCAGCCCCGAGCGCTCGAACTCGGCGACGATCGCGTCGGCGAGCCCGCGGCTCTCGACCGCGCGCGCCGACGCTGCGTCGCGCCACGGCAGCAACTCCACGAGCCCCGGCACCCCCGGAGCGTCGCCACCGTGCGTGGCGGGCGGGCACCACACCAGCACGCCGCGCGCACGCCCGCCGGACATGGCGCCGAGGTGGAGCGAGACCACCGCATCGGCACGGGCGCGGTGCGCGGCCTCGACGCGCTCGGCGGGTTCGAGGTCGCGGTCCTCGGTGCGCGTCAGCACCACGCGCACGTCGGCGCGCCGCGACAACTCGTCGGCGACCTGGCGCGCGAGCTCGAGCACGAGCGCCTTCTCGACCGCCTCGCCCTCGGCCGTGCCGATGTCGCTGCCGCCGTGTCCGGGGTCCACGACCACGGTGCGCAGCCGGCGCGGTCCCGGGGCGCCCTCGGTGGCGAAGCGCTCGAGCCCACCGGGCGCGGTCGCGAACGACAGCCGCACGCGGCCCGCGGCCGGATCGTGCTCGAGCGACCAGCCCGCCGCCTCGGGGGCCAGCACCAACTCGTAGGTCACGCCCCCGGCGGCCGCGGACGAGCGCAACTCGCGCACGAGCGCGGTCGCGGGCATCGAGTCGGGGGTCACCCCCACGGGCACGCCCGAGAGCCGCAAGCGGAAGCGCGCGCGACTGCGGCCGACCACGGCGGCGGCGTCGGCGCGGTCGGTCGCGACCTCGACCAAGGTGCGCCCGCCGTCCACCGTGACGACCGGTGCGCCCACACTGCCGCGGGCGGGCACCACGCGCAGTTGGCGCGCGGCGCGGTCGTACGCCAGCCGCGGCCAGCCGTCGCGCGGCGCGAGCGCCTCGACGATCGCGACCGGCACCTGCACCTCGCCGGCCCGCAACACGACCGGTGCGGGCAGGCGCACGGTGCGCTCGTCCACCACCACCCACGCGTCGCCCACCGAGAGCGTGATGCGGCGACCGTCGGCCGCGCGCAGCACGAGCCGGCGCACGTCGGCGCGCCAGTACTTGGTGGCCCCGAGCAGGCGCGCGAGGTCGTTCACGCCCACCACCGCGACGCCCTCGAGACGCGACACCGGGGCGGCGAACAGACCCGGGCGCGCGGGCGGCGCGTCGCGCAGGGTGTCGTGCGCGGTCGGGGCGGGGGCGGCAGCGGCGGGCGCGGCCGAGGCGGCGGCGATGCTCGCAGCCAAGGCGGCGGCGATGCTCGCGGTCGGGGCGGCGGCGATGCTCGCGGCCGAGGCGGCGGCGATGCTCGCGGCCGGGGCGGCGGCGATGGCCGGGGCGGCGGCGGGCGCGGCCTGCGCGCCCCGCACCCCAACGGCGAGCAGCGCCGTCACCACGAGCACGGTGTTGCGCAGCGACGACACGGTCACGCGTCGCGACCCGAGCGTCGCCGGGCGCGATCCATCTCGCGCTTCGCCTCGCGCTCGGCGATGGCGTCGCGCTTGTCGTGCGACTTGCGCCCCTTCGCCACGCCCAGCAGCAGCTTGGCGCGCCCGGCCTTGAAGTACAGCTTGAGCGGCACCAGCGTGTGCCCCTTCTGAGCGACCGCCTTCTCGAGCTTCGTGATCTCGGAGCGGTGCAGGAGCAGCTTGCGCACGCGCACCGGGTCGAGGTTCCAGCGGTTGCCCTGCTCGTACGGCGGGATGTGCATCTGGTGCACGAACACCTCGCCGTTCTCGATCGTGGCCCACGACTCCTGCAGGCTGGCCTTGCCGGTGCGCAGGCTCTTGACCTCGGTGCCTGCGAGCACGAGTCCGACCTCGAGCGTGTCGAGGATGGTGTAGTCGTGCGAGGCCTTGCGGTTCTGGGCGACCAGGCGGTCGGCGGAGGCGGAGGCGTCGGTCATGTCCGCGGTCCCCGCGGGCCCGGGACGGCTCACGTCGGGCCGGGGTGGCCTTACGGCCAGCCCCCCGGGGACGGGCCCCTCGGGTCGGGTCTTGAAGAGGGTGATGGTGCGGAAGGGGGGATTTGAACCCCCACACCCTTGCGGGCGCTAGAACCTGAATCTAGTGCGTCTGCCAGTTCCGCCACTTCCGCACACAGTCGGGCCGAGGAAACTAGGGCGTCCGGGCCGCGCCGTCAAT
>JBJTRI010000155.1:0-2147 GCA_046076045.1 bacterium | reverse complement strand
GGGACAGATCGGCTCCGACTTCGCCTCGGAGCACGGCTGGCAGGTCGTCGCGGACGGGCATGGCCTCACGAGAGGTGAAGGGGTCTGCGGCTCGTCTGAAGGGCCTGCGAATATGGCCCACGGCCGCGCTCCACGCAAGCGGAACGCGCTTCCGCGCACACAGCGCGGGAAGTCGCACGCGCGCGCGCAACCCGTTCGCGCGCAGCGCGTCAGGCGGCCGCGTGGCCGCGCCCGCACCCACCCGGGTCGCGGAACGCACGGATCCGCGGGCACGATAGCCTTCGGGAGCAGCTACCTTCGAGCCATTGGGGGGGCCCGCGCACAAGGACGATGATGAGTGCGGACAGGGTGTGGGCGGCGGGCTCAATCGACGGACATGCCTGCACCCGTCGACTCGGAGGGTCATGTGACTTTCTCATCGTGGGGTCGCTTGCGCAGCGCAGTCGTACTACTGCTGGTACTCGGATTCTCCCCGTCGAGCACCGAGGGCGCGGTCGGCACGCAGCCGTTCGCCGATTTCGATCGCTCTCGGATCGCACCCGCGCCGCGCGGCACGCACCTCGTGGCGCGCGTGTTCGACCGCTATGTGACGCTCGACGACGTCGGCGGGAAGTCCGCCTCGGCGCAGGAGCGCACCGAGGCGCTGGTCGGGGTGGTGTGGAAGGAGATCACCGATCGCTACGCCGCGGACCAAGCCCTCGTCGTGCCTGGGTATGCGGTGGAGCGGTTCGTGCTCGTCCTCAGCAAGCGGCAGGGCATGCCCGTCGATGACGACATGCGGGCGTTCGCCAGAGCGATGGTGCTTCAGTGGCGCCTCGACCAGTCGCTCTACCGTCGCTACGGCGGCACCGTCGTTTGGCAACAGCTCAGCCCACAGCAGCCCGTCGGGGCGTACCGCGCGCTCCTCGCGGAGATGGAGGAGCGCGGCATCCTCGAAATCCACGATCGGTCCCTTCGGAACGCGTTCTGGGAGGCGTTCGAGGTCAACCTGTTCTTCGAGGTGCCGAGCGCGAACGTGGACTTCGAGGTCCCGTGGTGGTTGCGCGACCCGGAGGGTCCGATTGCGGCGGCCACGAACCGCACCAACACGACGCTCGTCACCGCGGGGCACGAGATCCAAGGTGCCACCGCGCGATTCCTGTTCGACCCGAAGCGCTTCGAGCAGGTCACGCATGGCCAGACGGGCGAGTGGCGGTCGCTGGCGAACCTGCACATCACCACCGTTCACATCGCGGGCGACTTCAACGGTTGGTCGCCGCTGGCGTGGCCGATGCGCCCGGTCGGCCCGACCGGATCGCGGTTCCTCCTCGAGCGGCCACTGACCGACCTCGGCGCGAGCGGGAATCACCGCTACAAGTTCCTCATCAACGGCGTCTGGTGGGTCGAGCCGCCGCACGACGCCGGGAACCGCGTCACGACAGGCCTCACCAACGCGAGCGGGAACCTGGTCATCACGGTGCCCTGAGGGGGGGGCGCCATCCGAGGCAACGATCGGCTCGGTGGGCCGACGGCACCACGCATCCGGCACACACAGGGTCCGGTGGAACGGGTGCGTGACCCCCGCGTGACATGCGCGCGACCGCGGATGACGCGGCTGTGCGCGACCGCTACACTACGCGCCATGAAGATCTACACACGGACCGGCGACGACGGCACCACGGGACTGCTCGGCAAGGACCGCGTGCCCAAGCACGACCTGCGTGTCGAGGCCTATGGCAGCGTGGACGAGTTCAACGCCACATTGGGCATGGTGCTGACGCACGACGCGCAGGGCGCGTTCGCGCCGCTCGTCGAACGGCTGCGGGTCGCCTGCTTCCAGGTCGGAGCCGAGCTCGCGACGGTGGACGCCGCGATGCGCGAGCGCCTCGTGCGCATCGCCGACGACGACGTCACCACGCTCGAGCGCGAGATCGATCGCCTCGAATCCGAACTGCCGCCGCTCACGCGCTTCGTGCTGCCGGGCGGCACGCCGCTCGCGGCCGCGCTGCACCTCGCGCGCACCATCTGCCGCCGCGCCGAGCGCCGCGTCACCGCGCTCGCGAGCGTGGAGGCGGTGGACGCGCGCATCGTGCATTGGCTCAATCGCACCGCCGACCTGTTGTTCGTGATGGCACGCGTCGCCAACCGGCGCGCGGGCCTCGAGGACC
>JBJTRI010000154.1:0-4073 GCA_046076045.1 bacterium | reverse complement strand
AGTCGGTCGTCGAGCGCGCGGCGTGGCTGATCGCGTGGCTCAACCTGGTGAAGCCGTTCTCGGAGCGACGGGACGGCGGCACGCCTGCGATGAGGCTCGGACTGGCTAGGAGGCGGTACACGGTGGCGCAGTTGCTGCGCTGGCGGTTGTTCCCGCTGCGCGTGGGGCTGCCCGAGACCTACGCGACCTACTACCGGGGTGAGGTGCGCACGACCCGGATCCGCAACGAGCGCCGGCACGAGCTGAAGCTGGCGATGTGAGACGAGCGAACGCCCCCGGCGGGCGCGAGCCTCACCGGGGGCGTCAACAATCTTCGCCGCACAATCATCAGCGCCTCCGGGTGCGGATCTCCTCGCCGATGCGCTCGAGGAACGCGGGCAGCGGCATCGCCCCCAGGTCGCCCTCGCCCTTGCGGCGCACCGAGACCGTGCCGGCCTCGGCGTCGCGCGGGCCGACCACGATCATGTAGGGCACCTTCTCCAGTTCGGCGTCGCGGATCTTGGCGCCCAGCTTCTCGTCGCGCAGGTCGAGGTGCGCGCGCACGCCCGCGTCCCGCAGTGCCTGCAGCGTGGCCTGCGCGTAGTCGTGGGCCTTGGAGTGCACCGGGATGACCGTGGCCTGCACCGGCGCCAGCCAGACCGGGAACTCGGCCCCGGTGTGCTCGATGAAGATGCCCACGAAGCGCTCGAGCGAGCCGTAGAGCGCGCGGTGCAGCATGATGACCTCGTGGTCCTTGCCGTCGCTCCCGGTGTAGTACACCCCGAAGCGCTTGGGCAGGTTGAGGTCCACCTGCACGGTGCCGCACTGCCACTCGCGGCCGAGCGCGTCCTTGAGCTTGATGTCGATCTTGGGCGCGTAGAACGCACCACCGCCCTCGTCCACCTCGTAGGGCAGGCCGCGCGCCTCGAGCGCGCTGCGCAGGGCGTTGGTCGCAAACTCCCACTCCTCGTCGCTCCCGAGGTACTTGTCGAGCGGACGGGTGGCGAGGTAGCAGCGGTACTCGTAGCCGAACGTGGTGATGAGGTCGTGGTGCAGGTCGAGCACGCCCTGCACCTCGTCCTGCAACTGGTCGGGGCGGCAGAAGATGTGCGAGTCGTCCTGCGTGAAGCCGCGCACGCGCTCCATGCCGTGCAGCACGCCCGAGCGCTCGTAGCGGTACACCGTGCCGAGCTCGGCGAAGCGCACCGGCAGGTCGCGGTAGCTGTACTTGCGGGCGTTGTAGATCATGATGTGCCCGGGGCAGTTCATCGGCTTGGCGCGGTACGCCTGCTCGTCGATCTGCATGGGCGCGTACATGATGTCGGCGTAGTTCTGGAGGTGCCCCGAGATCTCGTACAGCTTCTCGCTGGCGATGTGCGGCGTGTACACGAACTGGTAGCCGCGCTTGTGGTGCTCCTCCTTCCAGTACGTCTCCATGACGTGCCGGACGATGCCGAGCTTGGGGTGCCACAGCACCAGGCCGGGACCGATCTCCTCCTGGATCGAGAACAGGTCGAGCTCGCGCCCGAGCCGGCGGTGGTCGCGCTTCTGCGCCTCCTCGATGCGCTGCAGGTGGGCGTCGAGGTCGGCCTGCGACGCGAACGCGGTGCCGTAGATGCGCTGCAGCATCTCGTTGCGCTCGCTGCCCAGCCAGTAGGCGCCCGCGACGTGCGTGAGCTTGAACGCCTTCACGTCGGCGGTGGTCGCGACGTGCGGGCCGCGGCACAGGTCGAGGAACGCACCGTTGCGGTAGGTGGTGACCTTGGCGCCCTCGGGGATCTGCGACAGGAAGTGGAGCTTGTACTTCTCCCCCGCCTGCTCCCAGTGGGTGCGCGCCTCGTCGCGCGTCATCTCGCCGGCCTCGAACGGCTGCGCGGCGGCGACGATCTCGCGCATGCGCGCCTCGATGCGCTCGAGGTCCTCGTTCGTGAACGGGGTCGGCTTGGCGAAGTCGTAGTAGAAGCCGCCCTCGACCGGCGGGCCGCCGGCCACCTTCACGTCCGGGAACAGCTCCGTGACCGCGGTCGCCAGCACGTGGGCGGCCGAGTGCCGCAGTCGGTAGAGCGCCTCGCCCCCCGGATAGGCGGCGAGGTCGGGACCGGACGAGGACGAGGCGGACATGGGGGGCTTCCCTGCGGCGGGGCCGCGGTTCGCGGGGCGGATACGCAAGAGGGGCGGCGCGGCGGTGACCCGCGCGTGCACGCCCCTCGACGACATGGATGGCGACATGGATGGTGGGCGATACTGGACTTGAACCAGTGACCCCTTGCTTGTCGAGCAAGTGCTCTACCAACTGAGCTAATCGCCCTACGAGCCAAGCAGTTAACCGCATGCGCCCGGGGGCGTCAAGCGGCTTGCGTGGCCTCAGTCCGGCAGTCCGGCCTCCATGAGGCGGAGCGCCGGGGGCTCGTCGGCCACCAGGTACTCGAACTCCTCGCGGAACCGCTCGGGCGTCATGCGCCCGGCCGCCGCGAGCCGCTCGATGCGGTCCTCGTGGTCGAAGTCGTCGCGGCGCAGGCGCAGCATGTAGCGGCGCGCGATCGCGTAGCGCGTGGTGTTGACGTCCACCAGGCGCACGCTGGTGCGGCCGGTGCGCGGGTCGAGCAGCTGCGCGAACGGCACGGGCACGAACTCCCCGCCCTGCAGCGACACCATGGCGGCGTCGCCGCCGCCGAGCAGGTACTTGGCGGCGCAGTAGCCGAGGTCGCGCGTGTACTCCATGTCCATCGGGATCGGGTCGGCGCAGCGCAGCTCGTAGCCGATGTTCTTGGTGCTGATGGTGGACTTGATGCCGAGCCCGCGCAGGCGGGCCTGCACCGCCTGCTTGAGCACGTCGCCGAAGTTGATCTCGTCGAGCCGCACGTGCCCGTGGTCGTCGCGCTCGGCGTGCTCGAGCTGGTCGAGGTCGGCCGGGTCGATGTCGAGCGTGACGCCCTCGGCGATGATCGCGACGCCGTCGCGGCGGCCGTCGGCGAGGCGCTTGAGGTGCGCGCCGGTGAGCGTGTCCACGATGCGGCGCAGGCGGATCGGCTTCTCGTTGAACTCCTCGGGGATGAGCGAGATCGTGGCCCCGGCGGCCTTGCCGATGCCGAGCGCGAGGTGCCCGGCCTTGCGGCCCATCGCGACCACGTAGTACCAGCGCGACGTCGTCTTGGCGTCCACCATGAGGTTCTTCACCACCTCGACGCCGATGTGCCGCGCGGTCTGGAACCCGAACGTGTCCACGTGGGCGGGCAGGTCGAGGTCGTTGTCGATCGTCTTGGGCACGTGCGCGACGCGGATCTGGCCCGCCGCACGCTCGTGCACGCTCATGCTGCTGAACGCGGTGTCGTCGCCGCCGATGGTGATGAGCTCGGTGACGCCCAACTGCAGCAGCGTGGTGACCACGCGGTCGAGGGCGCGCACGTCGCGCGTCGGGTTGGCGCGCGAGATGCCGAGGTGGCTGCCGCCGCGGAAGTGGATGCGCGAGACGTTCTCGATCGTGAGCGGGCGGACGCGGCTGACGTCGCCCTGCATGAGCCATTCGAACCCGTCCTCGACGCCCAGCACCTCGACGCCCGAGAGACGGGCGCGGATGGTGGCGGCGGCGATGACGCTGTTGATGCCGGGGGCGGGACCGCCACCGACGAGGATGGCGAGCTTGCGGGGCGAGGACATGGACGACTCCGATCCGGGGGGACTCACGACGACGGTCGAGGCGCGGGGGGTGCGCCGAGCGCGCGCAGGATAGCGGAACGCTCGCCGTTCGCCAGCGAGACGCGGCGAACAAAGTCCGCGGCCGATCGTGGTCGCGGCCTCATGACGCGCGGGGGACCCGCGAACCTGTTCACGTGGTGCCGTGCCGCACCCGCGGCGCGGTCGGGCACCCATCTGCTGAGCTGGCCCGTGCGGCGCGGTCACGCGCCTCCGCCCAGGGCCTGCACCGTGCGGCGCGTTCGCGCGCCTCCGCCCAGGGCCTGCACCGTGCGGCGCGGTCGCGCGCCTCCGCCCAGGGCCTGCACCGTGCGGCGCGGTCACGCGCCTCCGCCCAGGGCCTGCACCGTGCGGCGCGTTCGCGCGCCTCCGCCCAGGGCCTGCACCGTGCGGCGCGGTCG
>JBJTRI010000153.1:0-4735 GCA_046076045.1 bacterium | reverse complement strand
CTCGGTTGCAGGAGTGGGAGACGCACGGGGCCGTCACCATGATGGGCAGGGCGACCATGGCGGCAGCCTAGCACGAGGATGTTGATATTCGGTGTGAAGCGACTGGCACGACCGAAGTGGCCACGAACTCGATGCTTCAGTTCGCCCGCGCGCACCGCCCACGCCAGAAGTCAATGCCGCTCAGCCCTGCACCTCGAGCTTCATGGCGAGGCCTCTCGCGGCGGCGTCCGGCAGGGGCACGCGGGCCGCCAGCTTGTCCGTGCTGGCCTCATCGACCTTGTACTTGTCTCCCATCACCACCTGGAACCACCGCTCACGGTCGCGGACCACGCGGAACATCTTCTCGTCCTGCGTCCCTGCGATGTAGGGCAGGTACACCTGGATCGGACGACGCGCCTGCTCGGCCTTGGCGCCGATGCGATCCACACGCCCCGTGCGCTGCTCGAGCGTGGAGGGGTTCCAGCACAGGTCGTGATGGATGACATGGCGGCACTCGAGATGCAGGTCCACGCCCTCGGTCATCACGCTGGAAGCCACGAGGATCTCGGGGAAGAACGGCGTCTTGAACGCGAGCATGATGCGTTTGCGCTCGTCGGCCCCCGAACCGCCGTTCACCAGACGAATGTTCGGCAGCCGGGTCGCATCCTCGACCTCCTCGCCGCGAATGTGGCGATTGCCGACCGAGATGAGGTCGAGGGCTTCGAGGTACTTGCCTCGCTCGTCCTCGGTCCGGTCGTCCATGAAGCGGATGAAGGCCGCCACCTTCTGCCGCAAGGGTAATCCGGAGTCGTCCTGCCGCTCGAACGCCTGCGCCAGCATGTCAGCATCGTGCTCGCGCGCGACGTCGAAGTGCCTCACGAGGAACGACGGCGTCCGCACGAACCGGAGCAACACCTCGAACACCTTCTCGCGTTCGACCTCGGACAGGCTCGGCGCGGAAGCCATCATGGCCTCCACCTGCTGCTGAAGTGCCCGATACAGCGGGCGGCCCGGCTTGAATCGATCGCTCAGGAGGTGGAGACGCTTCGCTGCCTCATCCTCACTGCACTCCATGGCCGTGGCGGCCTTGCGGCGGATGCGGCGACTGAGCTCGTCGGACAGATGCCGTTCGAGCGCACGTCCCGTCTCGCGGAAGTGGCAGAAGATCAGGACCTTCTCGCCGGCCCACCACAGGTCGAGGGCACGCGTGATCGTGGGCCTGACCTTCGGATGGTCTGCCATGCCGCCGGAGTCGGGCCCCACCTGCTGGAGCGCACGGCCCAGATGCTTGAAGTACCAGTCCATGCGCCGCTTCGCGTCACCCTGCGCATCGGCGACCTCGCCCACCTCATCGTCGTCGTCATCGGTTGCGGGTCCCGACTTGTCGCGGCGGGTGTCCTTGAAGGCCTCGTAGCTGGAGGCGAGCCCCTCGGCGAACGTGATGCGCCCCCCGACGGCGGCGGACCGCTCGCCGGCACTCGTCACGATGGTCTGGCACCTCGCCGAGAGCAGGAACGGCAGGATGCTCTCGTTGCGGATGGGCAGCCCTAGACGCTCGGTTGGGTCGTGTGTCGCGATGGCGGCACCGTTCAGCTCGCGCCGACGGTTCACATCGGTGTTCGGCAACTTGCGCGAACGCAGATGCCGGATCACCCACGGCCTCAGGCCAGCGTTGGCCTCGCGCATCGCCTTGGCGGCAACGTCATACGAGCGTAGCACCACCTGCACACGCTCGGGCTCATCCTGCGGGCGCTGACTCACACGCTCCCACCACGACTCGAGTGCCGCCTCGTTCATCGCCTCATGACCCACATCCGAGGGCTGGAGGAGCCCCCACTTGTCGTCGAGGTCCACGGAGGCCAGCTGCATGCGATCCAACTGCTTGCCAAGCTCCTCGAGTTGGTTCTCGAACCGCGCGCGAGTCGTCCCGATGCGCGTCCAGTCCCAGCCGATGCCCCGGAAGCGGTCGAGCACACTGAGCAGTTCGGTGTGTCCCATCTGGAACGGGGTCGCGGTGAGGAACAGCATCCGCTCGAAGCGGTTCGCCAGCGCGCCCTCGAGCGATCGGGACACCTCCTGCCCCTCGGGGCTCACGAAGAGCGAAGCCAAGCGCGTACGAGAGTTCCGGACATGGTGCGCCTCGTCGAGGATCAGCAGGGGTGAGCGGAAGTTGGCTGCCATCAACGACTGGTCCCAGACGTCACGCATGGCCGCGACGATGGCGCGGCGCGTGTTGGCGAGCCGCTCCTTGATGGAGTCGGACGCACGCCGCGGCATGGCGGCGAGCGCTTCGCGCAGGGGGCCGAGATCGACCTTCTCGCTCCGCAGCACGTCGTGGATGACCGCCGGCACGGGATCGTCACCGGGGTCCATACCCCACGCCGTCATGGCCTGTCGCCAGTCGCGAGTGGGCGTCTTCATGAGTTCGCGGAAGAACCGCTCGTCGTTCACGCGGCTCTTCGCTCGCACCAGATCGCCTGCGTAGCGAGGGAAGGCCTCACGCTGCGCCGCCAGAGCAGGGCTGCTGAACGCGCGCTTCAGTATGGCGAGCTTCACCCACGGGTCCTGCAGGTCGTAGTGCAGGGCGCCGTGCTTGACGAAGATGATGTGCGGACGCGTGCGGTTCTCGTCGTCGAGGAAACGGAAGAACTCCAATGCGTTACTGGCCACGCCCTCGCGCAAGTGGCGCTTGAGCTCCGGGGCCAGACAACGGGCCTCGAACACCTTGAAGTCGTCGGCCCACTTCTGATGTACGCCCGGCGGCACCATGACGACGACGGGCCGGTCGCTCGCTCGCGCGACCATCGTCGCGACCGCGAGCGCCACGAACGTCTTGCCCATACCGACTTCGTCGGCCAGCACCACGCCCGGCTGCGAAGCGAGTCGGCGCAGGACCTCCCGGGCGGTGGCCTCCTGCCTCGCAGCGTCCTCGGGACTGATGCGTCCCGCCACGTGAAGGTGCACCTTCTCGCCGTACTTCACGGGCCAGGTCATCGCTGCGCCTCCTCGAAGCATGTGCCACGTACTCCTTGAGATTCGCCGGCGCCGGGTGCTCGGCGGCCATGCGCTGAAGTTGGGCGATGGCATCGGCGAGATGCTTCTGGACGATGTCGCCCCCCAAGTACTCCTGGATCGCCCGCAGGTTCGCTTGCTTCAGCGTCAGCGCCACCTCGGCGATCATGAACGCGGCCCCATCGCCCTCCTTGGCAGCGAGCTTTCGAGCCAACTCCACCGGCCCCAGCGGGCCGAAGAGTCGCCACGCGAGCGCCTCGCGTGTAGGCGCGGGACGTTCGAGGCGTTCACGCATGCCCTCGAGTGCCCTCGACAGCAGTCGCACGCGCTGAAGCAGGAAGTTCCGCACGTCGACCTTCTTGTGCGGGTCCACGATGGGAGCGTCGGCGCGCTCGACCGCCTCACGACGTGCGAAGACACCGGCCATCGCCAAGTGCAGGGGACGCGCGGAAGTGAGCACTTCGAGCAACTCGTCCAAGGTGAGTGACTGCAGCTCCGAGGGCGGTGCCAGCTCCGAGGTGTCGGTGACATTCACAACCCACAAGCCCTTGCGCGGGTCGCCCTTGACGCCCGTCCACCTCACCACGAGGCACGCGGGTGGCCGTGGGTCCTTCCAATCGAGTGTCGTCTTGGCCTCGCAACCGCCGCCCTGCCACTGCGCGTGCGTGAGCAGTGTTGCACCGCCCAGCGACTCCACATGGAAGTCCACGGGCACGCCCTCATGCACCACCAGCAACACGTCCCCGCCCATGGCGGCCGGGCGGAACTGTGCCGAACCGAATCCCGCGGGCAGCGGCGCGTACTCGCTGGGGTCCGAGGTCTGGTCCTTGGGCTCCTTGAGGAACCGCACCTCGTCCGTCTCGAGGTCGAGTTCCTTGAACGGCGGGGTCGAGGCCTCACAGGACTTCCAGTGATTCTTGTTGCTCGCAGGGGTCAGCAAGTAGGCCAGGTTGGCCTCGACGTTCACGGGCCCCGCCCCCAGCCCCATTCCCGGTGACGTGAAGTTGCTGCTTCCCACCGTGTGGACGGCGCGCGACTCGCGCTGGAGCCACAGGCTCTTCGCATGCAATGGTCGGGGCTCGCCGTTCTCGTCATGCGGCCGTACGACGGCGAAGAGATGCTGCAGCCCTCGCTTACCGGAGTCGCGCAGTCCCTCGGGGGCCTCGAGCTGGTACTCACCGTCGGGCGACTCGGTACCCGCGACCTGGAATACCACCTCGCGTTCACCGTACGCCCCCATGAGCTCGTGCAGAGCACCGACCGTTCGCGTCAGGGCAGGGCCACTGTCGAAGAATGGGCTCAGTACCTGAACCTCGTTGGGCCCCGGCCCGGACCACATGCGGTCCTTCACCTGCTGGAGGAGCGAAGGCGCCCCCGGCTCCACCAGGAGCCACTCGGCGCGCATGTCGCCCCTCGCCCAGCCGGGGCTGCCCCACGGCTTCACGAGAGCACGAACCTGCGTGATGAACTGCGCCAAGCTACGGTTCGGCCCCTTGCCCTCGGCGTCCTGCGACGCGAGCCCACGGACACGGTCGATGAAGCCGAGCACTTCGTCGAGCATCGCGAGCGGGAGGTCACCGTTGGGGGTGAAATCGAGCACACCCGCCTGCTCGAAGTTCATCCGGTATCCCGACGGCGTCAGGTTCGCCGAGCTCACGATCACGCGCACGTGCTTCCGCCACACCAGGAGCGAGACCTTCGCGTGGAGGATGCCGCCACCGGGCACCGTCACCGGGCAGAGGTG
>JBJTRI010000152.1:0-4148 GCA_046076045.1 bacterium | reverse complement strand
GTTCCCGCTTGCGCTTGTCTTCGTCGGCGTGCGATTCCGCATCCTTCCGCATCTTCTCGATTTCGTCGTCCGAAAGTCCCGAAGACTGCTGGATCCGCACGTTCGCTTCCTTGCGCGTCCCCAGGTCTTTGGCGCTGACGTTGAGGATGCCGTTGGCGTCGATGTCGAACTTGACCTCGATCTGCGGCGTTCCCCGCGGAGATGGCGGGATGCCCTCGAGGTTGAACTGGCCGAGCAGGCGGTTGTCACGGGCCATCGGCCGCTCACCCTGGAACACGCTCACGGTCACCGCCGTCTGGTTGTCGGCAGCCGTGCTGAAGGTCTGCTTCCGTTCCGTGGGGATGGTGGTGTTCTTTTCGACGAGCTTCGTGAAGATGCCCCCTTCCGTCTCGATGCCGAGCGAGAGCGGCGTGACGTCGAGCAGGAGCACCTCCTGCACGTCGCCGCCGAGCACGCCCCCCTGGATCGCCGCACCGAGCGCCACGACCTCGTCGGGGTTCACGCCCTTGTGCGGCTCCTTGCCGAAGATCTCCTTCACGAGCTCCTGCACGCGCGGCATGCGCGTCGAGCCGCCCACCAGCACGACCTCGTCGATCTGGCTGGGCGACAGCTGGGCGTCCTTGAGCGCCTGCAGCACGGGGCCGCGGCAGCGCTCGATGAGCCCGGCCACGATCTGCTCGAGCTTGGCGCGCGACAGCGAGAGGTTGAGGTGCTTCGGACCGTTCTGGTCGGCGGTGATGAAGGGCAGGTTCACGTCCGTCGAGAGCGTGCCCGACAGCTCGCACTTGGCCTTCTCCGCGGCCTCCTTGAGACGCTGCAGGGCCATGGGGTCCTTGCGCAGGTCGATGCCCTCCTGCTTCTGGAACTCCGCGGCCAGCCAGTCGATGATCGCCTGGTCGAAGTCGTCGCCACCCAGGTGGGTGTCGCCGTTCGTCGAGCGCACCTCGAAGACGCCGTCGCCGATCTCGAGGATCGAGATGTCGAACGTGCCGCCGCCGAGGTCGAACACCGCGACCTTCTCGTCCTTCTTCTTGTCGAGGCCGTACGCGAGTGCGGCCGCGGTGGGCTCGTTGACGATGCGCTTCACGTCGAGCCCGGCGATGCGGCCGGCGTCCTTGGTGGCCTGACGCTGGCTGTCGTTGAAGTACGCGGGCACGGTGACGACCGCCTCGGTCACCGGCTCACCCAGGTACTCCTCGGCGGTGGCCTTCATCTTCTGCAGGATCATGGCCGAGATCTGGGGCGGCGAGTACTCCTCGCCCCCGGCCTTCACGCGCACGTCGCCATTGGGGCCCGAGACGACCTCGTAGGGCACCAGCTTCCTCTCCCCGCCGACCTCATCGAAGCGGCGGCCCATGAAGCGCTTGATCGAGTACAGCGTGTTCGTGGGGTTGGTCACCGCCTGACGACGCGCGACCAGACCCACCAGACGCTCGCCGTTCTTCGCGAACGCGACCACCGAGGGCGTGGTGCGGTGCCCCTCGACGTTGGCGATGACCTTGGGCTCGCCACCCTCCATGACCGACACGCACGAGTTGGTGGTGCCGAGATCGATACCGATGACCTTACCCATCGCGAGACATCCTCCGCCGGATCCCCGGCTGCTTCGAAGCGGCCCGCCCGACCCCTATCGGGACGGACCGCGTCACCTCGAACCTGTGCGTGTGACCGGCCCCGCCGGTCCGCGCGTCCTCCACCGCATGCGGGGCACCCGCATCACGCGAGCGCAGCGCCCCGGTGCGACCGGGACTTGCGCTCGGGTGCGCGACTCGCGCGATCCACCGCGAACCGCCTCGCACCCCGTCACCTTTGCAGCCGTCGTGCCAACGACCCGGCCCCGCACGCGGACCGCGATCCACGCGGGTGCGTGCAGCGCGGCCGCTGCGGCCCCGAGCCGACCGTCCCGGAACGGGACGATGTCCCGTCCCACCATGGAACGCTCGGCGTTCCGTGATGGAACGCACGGCGCACGCGCGGTGGAGGCCCCCCCGCCCCTCTGCTAGCGTGCCGACCCATGCGGATCGCTCTCTTCCTGCCCCACGTGGGCGTGTTCGGCGGCGTGCGCCGCTACCTCGAACTCGGCAACGAGTGGGTGGCGATGGGACACACGGTCACGCTCCACCATCCCGCGGGCACCCCGCCCGCGTGGTTGCCGTTCGCGGGCGAGACCGCCCCGCTCGAGGCGGCGGCCACGCGACCGTCGGACCTCGCGATCGCGGGCGACGCCGGCAGTTGGACGGCGTTCCGCGCCCACCCCTCGGGGCTCCACGTCTACTACTGCGTGCTCGAGGGCGACCCGGGACTCGCGCGCGCACTCGCCGACCCCGCGGTGACGCTCATGGCGAACTCGGGCCCCCTGCGCGCCGCGCTCGCCCGCCGCACCCGGCGGGCGGTGCTCGACGGTATCGGCGGCATCCGACCCGAGCGCTTCCGGCCCGACCCCGCCGCGCGCGCCGCCGCGCCGCTACGCGTGCTCGTGAACGGCCGCCGCTCGCGCCCCAAGAAGGGCACCGACCTCGTGCTGCGCGCCCTCGCCGGACTGGTGGGCCGCGTGCCCGAGTTCGAGACGGTGCTGTTCGACGCGGTGGATCCCGCGACCAACCGGCAGGACCCGCGCGACGGCGCACCGCTGCCGCCCGGCGCGCGCTTCGTGCTCGACCCCTCGCAGGACGAGTTGGTGCGGCTCTACCAGTCGAGCCACGTGTTCGTGGCCGCCGAGCGCAAGGCGGGCTGGTGCAACACCGCACTCGAGGCGCTGGCGTGCGGCTGCGCGCTCGTGGCCACGCGCAGCGGCACCACCGACTTCGCGCGCGACGGCCACAACGCGCTCGTGACCTGGCGCCACCCGTGGTTCCTGCGGCGCGCCCTGCACCGTCTGCTCACCGACGCGGCGCTGCGTGAGCGGCTCGCGACCGCGGGCCCCGCGAGCGCCGCGCCGTGGGCGTGGCCCGTGCTGGCGCGCCGCATCCTCGCGCAGCTACCCGAGACGAACGGCCGCTGAACGAGTCGAGGCTGCCGACTCGCGCGAGTCGGCCGCCTCGTGGACCCTCGTGACGCGTCGGCCTAGCGCTCGGGCAGGTAGCCCGACTGCTCCATGGGCACGACCATCTCGGTCTTCGTGTAGATGAAGGCGTCGCGGTGGTAGTCGGAGAGTTCGTAGTCCTTCTCGAGCCAGATCGCGTCCTCGGGGCAGGCCTCCTCGCACATGCCGCAGAAGATGCAGCGCAGCATGTTGATCTCGTAGCGCTCGGCATAGCGCTCACCGTGCGAGACGGGGTTCGCCGGGTCGTTCTCGGCCGCCTTCACGAAGATGGCGTCGGCCGGGCAGGCGACCGCGCACAACTCGCAGCCCACGCAGCGCTCGAGGCCGTCCGAGTGACGGGCCAGGATGTGCCGGCCACGGAAGCGCGGGAACATCTGCAGCTTCTCGTCCGGGTACTGGACCGTGAAGGGCTTCTTGAACAGGTTCTCGAGCGTGACGCCGAGACCCGTGGCGAGTTCCTTGATCATCGGGGCTTCCTCGGGGAACCGATGGCGGACGACCCACCGTGGCCGTCCGTGCTGCCGTGCGTATCCGGGGAGACTAGCGGGCCGGACCGCCCGCCCGCAAGCCGCCCGGGGAGCGTCACAGGCGCGGCAGCGTGATGCCGACCTGCTTCTGGTACTTGCCGGCCTTGTCCTTGTACGACACCTCGCACACCTCGTCGGCCTGGAAGAACACGACCTGCGCGATGCCCTCGTTGGCGTAGATCTTGGCCGGCAGCGGCGTGGTGTTGCTGATCTCGAGCGTCACGTAGCCCTCCCACTCGGGCTCGAACGGCGTGACGTTGGTGATGATGCCGCAGCGCGCGTACGTGGACTTGCCCATGGTGATGGTGAGCACGTTGCGCGGGATGCGGAAGTACTCGACGGTGCGCGCGAGCGCGAACGAGTTGGGCGGCACGATGCAGACGTCGCCCTTGAAGTCCACCATCGTCGAGGGGTCGATGTTCTTCGGGTCCACCACCGTGCTCATGACGTTGGTGAAGATCTTGAACTCGTCGGCGACGCGGATGTCGTAGCCGTAGCTCGACACGCCGTAGGAGATCACGCCCTGACGGACCTGCTTCTCCTCGTACGGCTCGATCATGCCGTGTTCCTTGCACATC
>JBJTRI010000151.1:0-4650 GCA_046076045.1 bacterium | reverse complement strand
GCCACGGTGGCGAGCAGCATGAGGAGGCCGGGAAGGATCGGGAGCGACGCAGGGCGCAGGCGGATGATGCAGGGCGCCTGCCCGCGGGGGGAGGGAGGACCGGGCACGGGGGCGATCTCCTCTATCGAAATCAGGTCGGGGGCCCAGAGGATACCACCGGAACTCATATCGCCCAACGGGCTTGCCGCATGCGCTCCCCCTGCGTCCTGACGCGAAGGGCCGGCCCCGCGGCTGCGGGACCGGCCCGTTCGGGAACTCCGGGATCAGCGCGTCGGCGCGGCCTCACCCAGGCCCTCGGGGGTCGTGGCCGGGGCCGCCGGGCGACCGTCGGCGAGCACGCGGCCGTAGAGCCGCTGCAACTCGGCCAGCACGCGGTCCATGCCGTACAGCGACTCGACCCGGGCACGCGCCGCATCGCGCAAACGCCGCGCGTACACCGCATCCTCGAGCACCACGGCGACCGC
The DNA here is from genome assembly GCA_046076045.1 of bacterium. Classification (GTDB taxonomy): domain Bacteria; phylum Eisenbacteria; class RBG-16-71-46; order RBG-16-71-46; family RBG-16-71-46; genus JAIOPA01. Next base: position 4,186 of record JBJTRI010000151.1, on the reverse strand, counting down.
GCTCGCGAGCGTCGTCGGCTCGTCGTCGGCCACGCGATGCCCGCCGCTCTCGCCCAGTACCTCGTCGTTGCCGCGATTGGCCGTGGCCACCACGGGCAGCCCGCACGCCATCGCCTCGAGCAGCGCGATGCTGGTGCCCTCGAACCTCGACGCGGTCACGAAGCATGCACTCGCCGCCAGGATCGCGCCGACGTCGGTGCGGCTCCCGAGGAACGCCACGTGGCGCCGCACGCCCAACTCCACCGCCTGCGCCTCGAGCAACTGGCGGTCGGGGCCGTCGCCCACCAGCACCAGACGCGCGTCGGGCACGCGAGCCACCAGTTCGGGCAGCATGCGCACCAGCGCCCGCTGGTTCTTGCTCTCGACCAGCCGTCCCACGCACACGACGTGCCGCAGGCCGCGCTCGAACCCCGGCGGCAACGGTGCGCCGGCCGAGCCCAGCGACGCGGGCGGCGGGACGATGCCGTTCACGATGGTGTGCAGCTTCTCGGGCGGCACCGACCAGCGGTGGCGCAACTCCTCGGCGACCTCCTGCGAGACCGCGACCACGGCGTCGGCATGCCGGTAGGTCCAGCGCAGGAGGCGGCGCCGCAGCGAGTGCCCCACCGACCCCGGGCGCGAGCCCGGCGGCAACGGCGATGGGCTGTGCTCGGTCACCACCACCTTGCGTCCCAGCGCACGCCCCACCACGAGGGCCAGTGTGCCCGAATCGCTCATGTGCGCATGCAGGATCTCGATGCGCTGCGACCACGTCTCGCGCGCCAGCGACCAAATCCGCCCCGCCAGTTCGGCCACGAGCAGCAGTCGGCCCAGCCCACGGCGGCGCGGGCTCTCGTGCACCGAGGCCGGCACGTGCGAGGCGCGCAGGCGCTCGCTCACGGGCCCACCGTGCTGCCACGCGAAGACGCGCGAGCGGCAGCGGCCGCCGGCGTGCTGGCCCACGGCGATGTCTGCGGTCAGGCACTCGGCCCCGCCCAGGGCCAACGACGGGATGACGTGCATCACGGCCAACGCGGACTGCGACTCGGATGCTCTCGGCGCCATGGACACCTCCCTGTAGGTCGGGGATGGTGGGAGAACCCACCGCGGACCTGCATCCGACAGGTCACTCCCCTTCACGGACTCCTCCCCACCGCGTCCCACGCATCCTGCGCGGGCGATGCCACGACGGGGCGACGACTCGGCGCCGCGGGCATGGCAGGACCACGCAGGCGGCGGCGACTGGACCCCGACGGGACGGACGCACGGCGCGTGCTCGTCGGGCGGGGACGATCGGGAACCGGGATGACGGCGCTCGGCGTCGGGATGGGCGCGACGCAGGGAGCCGGCGGGTCACGCACAGACCGGGCACGCGCTCCTCGCGTGCGCTCGCGTCGCGATCCTTCGCGGTGCGGGCCAGTGCGCTTCCTTGCACTCTTCCGGCGGATGGGCCGGACGACGTTCGTGGACGGGACCGTGTTCGTGGTTCGACCGAGTCGTCAGGGGGTCGGGTGTCGTGTCATTGAAGCGGAATCGGCCCGACTCGTGTGAGGACTCTAGCCCTCGCCCGGACCGAGGGCAAGCGGGGGTGCCACGCGCCCCTACAGCGCCCTCAGCACGCCCTCGATGCGGTCGAGCCCCTGTTCCAGGATGCGGCGCGAGGTCGAGAACACGATGCGCAGGTGGCCCTCGGCGCCGGGGCCGAACCAGCGTGCGGCGCCGGGGACCACCGCCACGCGCCCCTCGTCGAGCAGGCGGCGCGCGAGCTCCTCAGCCGGCACGCCCAGCGCACGCACGTCGGGGAACAGCACGTAGGTGCCCTCGGGCGGGCGCACGTGCACGCCGGGGATGGCCGACAACCGCGCCACGCCGAGGTCGCGCATCGTCCGCAGGTGGGCGACGAACGCGTCGGCCCACGGCCAGCACTCCTCGTAGGCCGCGGTCGCCGCGACCTGCGACAGCGTGGCCGCACCCGTCATGGTGGTGCGGGCGCGCGAGACCTCGAGCAGCGACTCGAACCGCGACGCATCGTGCGCGATCACGAAGCCGATCCGCAGTCCGGCCAGCCCGAACGTCTTCGAGAACCCGTGCACGGTGAACGTGCGCGCGGCGACCTCGGGCGAGATCGCGGCGATGCTCGTCAACGAACCGGGCTCGTACACGATGTCGGACCAGATCTCGTCGTTCATGATCACGAGGTCGTGCTCGACCGCGAACGCGCCGAGCGCGGCCAGTTCGTCGCGCGTGAGTACGCGGCCGACCGGGTTCACCGGATTGCACACGCCGAGCAGGCGGGTGCGCGGCGTGACGAGGTCGCGCAGGCGCGACAGGTCAAGCCGCCCGCTGGCCGGGTCCACGGGCAGCAGGCGCACCCGCCCGCCGGCCGCCTCGACCGAGGCCTTGAACAGGAAGTCCACCGGGTCGAACACGATCGCCTCGTCGCCCGGCTCCAGCACGAGCCGCGCGATGTGCATCATGCCGGCGGCCGCGCTGTCCACCGCGAGCACCTGCCCCGCGCCGACGCGCACACCGCGCCGCTCGCTGTAGCGGTGCGCGCACGCTGTGCGGAACGCCGGCAGGCCCTCGGGCGGGCCGTACGAGAACACGCCACCCGCCGCGTAGTCGGCGATCGCGCGCCGGATGGGCTCGGCCACCGGGAAGTCGGGGTCGGCCGCGGTCAGGGCGATCACGTCGGGCGGCAGCGTGGCCCAGCGCAGGTTGTAGGCCCGCTGCCGCAGCAGCGCCATGTCCACGGCATCGTCGTCGAACCGCATCGGGGGCACGCTCACTTGGAGATGGGCAGGACGCCGTCGTCGGGGAACCGCTCGGGGTGCAGGAAGCGCTCGCGCAGTTCGCGACCCGAGGCCACGATGCGCGCGATCTCGGGCAGGCGCGCGGCCGAGTACGCCGCGAGCGCGCGCTCGAGCGCCGCGGGCTCGGCGCGTCGGGCGCCCGCCCCCAGTTCGTGTGCGAGTCGGTCGCCCAGTACGCGCACGTCGTCGAGTGCCGCGTTGACGCCCTGGCTCGTGAACGGCAGGAACGGGTGGGCCGAGTCGCCGATCAACGCCACGTTGGCGCCGTGCAGGCTGGGCAGCGGGTCGAGGTCGCTGGTGTTCCACACGAAGCTGCGGTCGAAGTCGGTGCGCTCGATGAGTTCGGCGGCGGGCTCGGCCCACGTGCCCACCAACGAGCGCGCGAACGCGGCCTTCTCGGGCCCGGTGCGTCCGGTGAACGGATGGCGCAGCGCGTCGAACTGCAGGTACCACACGATCTGGTCGTGGCCGCACGGCACCATGCCCATGGAGATGCCACCCTCGGCACGCTGGTACTTGAGGAAGCGCGTGCCCAGCGTGGCGGCGATGCCCGCATGGTGCACGTGCGAGACGAGTTCGCGCACGAGCACCTCGCCGAATCGGCGCTCCGGGTGCATGGCCGCGCGCACCGCGGACTCCTTGCCGACCGACTCCACGAACAGGTCGGCCTCGATCCGCTCCCCGTCCTCGAACGTCACCGCGCGCAGACGGTGCGCGGCCGCGTCCCAGTCCACATGCGCGATGCGCTTACCCATGCGCAGGCGCTCGGCGGGCACGGCGTGCTCGAGCAGGTCCATGAACTCACCGCGCCGGAACCCCATCGCGCCCGTGAACGGCGTGTCGCGCACGTCGGTGCCGTCGGGGCGGCGCAACACGAACCGGTCGATCACGTGCCCCTTGTCGGGCACGCGCGCCCCGAGCCCGAACTCGGCGAGCGAGCCCAGTCCCGTCTCGAGCAGGATGAACCCGTGCCCGTGCCGCACGCGCACCTCGTCGCGCTCGTACACGATCGGGTCCCAGCCGAGCTGGCGCAGACGGATGGCGGCGGCCAGACCGGCGATGCCACCTCCGAGGATCGCGATGTCCATGGACGCAGCCTAGCGCGGATGCCGCGACGCCCCAAGCCCCGCGGCCGGACGACTCAGCGCGTGCCCGCGCCCGCGTCGGCGGTCCACGCCTCGATGCCGCCCGTGAGGTTACGCAGCGGCCCGGCATAGCCGGCGGCCCGCAACACCTCGATGGCGCGCGCGCTGCGTCCGCCGAGGCGGCAGTACACGACCCACTCGCGCGACGGGTCGAGCTCGTCCATGCGACCCACGACCTCGGCCAGCGGCACGTGCCGCGAGCCCAGGATGCGCGAGGCCGCGCGCTCGTGCGGTTTACGCACGTCGAGC
>JBJTRI010000150.1:0-5104 GCA_046076045.1 bacterium | reverse complement strand
CGAGGGTGGGCGACGGATCCGCGGGCACGGTGGGCTCGACCGACGCGGTGACGGGCTGCTGTGCGATCGCGGGCGCGGCGGGGGCGGGGCTCGCGGGCGTCGCCTCCGCGGTCGCGACCGGTGCCGCCATCGTGGCGGCCGGCTTGTGCGCGGGCGGGGTCTCGCGCAAGCGCAGCGCTGCGTTGGCCGCGCGCACGTGCTCGGGTGCGACCTGCGTGACGCCCGCCTTGGCGGCGATGCGCGCCGACTCGGTGGCGAGCGCGTCCACGCGACCGGGGATGCCGTCGGCGAACGCGTGCACCTCGCGTGCGGACTTGCGCGAGAACACGCCCTCGGCGTTCACACCCGCGTGCGCGAGCACGTGGTGCAGGTACGAGCGCGCGTCGGAGACGTCCATGCCCACCACGCGGATGCGCGCACCCGTGCGCGCCGCGAAGCCCTGCAGCGCCACGTCGGCGAGACGCGACTCGAGCGCGTCGTGCCCGGCGAGGATCGCGCGCAACTCGCCGCGCGCGTCACGCACCTCGTTGGCGATGCGCGTGAGCTCGGCGAGCACGGCCGTGGGCACGTCGTGCGCGTCGTCCACGATGGCGATGAAGTGACCGCTCTTGCGCGTGGTCTCGCCCGAGACGCGCGCGAGCGCTTCGATGCGCGCGCGTCGACTAGGCTGCTGCGGCACCTCGATCTCGAACGCGCGCAGCAAGGTGTCGAGCACCGCTTCGACACCGGTGGTGCGGAGGTCGACCCAGCGCGTGACCGCGCGCGTGCCCCAGCGTGCGCACGCCTCGAGCACGTCGAACGTCTTGCCCGCACCGGGCGCGCCGAGGACGAGCATGAACGGCTGCGCGTGCGAGAGCCCCTTGTGGAGCTGATCCAACACGGCGCTCGCGGCCGTGCCGGCGAAGAATCGGGGACGCGAATGCGTCGGCGTGAATGCGGCTTCGATGTTCTTCACGGCGTCCGGTTCCAGGTGGGGGTGGGGGACGGCAGCGCGAACGCCACCGATCGTCGCGGATGGTCTTGGTGGCGTTTTCGGCAGTGCGAGAGCGCGCATTCACCCGGAAATGCCCGGTCGCATCGGTCGGTCGCCCAACCCGGGGGTGGTCGGCGCGGCGGCAGGGTGGGCGGGCCGGTGCTGCGACCCCGAGGGGCCCCGGCCGGGCCGCGCAGGCGTTCGGTGCGCCGTGGGACGGGTAAGGGGGCTTGTGCACCGGGGCCGCGCGTGCCGGGACCCGCGCTACTCGCACGTGCGGGCGCGGTCTGCGGACGCGCCGCACCCGCGGGCCGCGCACCGGGCCCGGGGAGCGGCCGCCCGCAGGCTTCGTTCGCGGGGGCCCGTCCGCCGGCGTCGTTCGTGGGGGCCTGCCCGCCGGCGTCGTTCGCGGCGGCCCGCCCCACCCCACCCGCCCCCGGCCCGAATCGCTAATATGACCGCCCCATGCCCGCCCCCATCCCGCCCGCCGGCCGCCCGCAGTCCCACGCCGCTCCCGCCACGGGGCGTCGCATGGCGGTGTTGGGCACGGCCGGGCACATCGACCACGGCAAGACGGCGCTGGTGCGCCGGCTCACGGGCGTGGACACCGACCGCCTGCCCGAGGAGCGCAAGCGCGGCATCTCGATCGACCTGGGGTTCGCGCCGCTCGTGACCCCGGGCGGGGTGCGCGTGGGGTTGGTGGACGTGCCCGGCCACGAGCGGTTCGTGAAGAACATGCTCGCCGGTGTGGGTGGTGTGGACCTGGTGCTGCTGGTGGTCGCGGCCGACGAGGGCGTGATGCCGCAGACGCGCGAACACCTGGCCATCGTCCGCCTGCTCGGGGTGACGCGCGGCGTGATCGTGCTGACCAAGTGCGACCTGGTGGACGACGCGTGGCTCGGCGAGATGGCGCGCGAGGTGCGCGAGGCGTGCGCGGGCACGTTCCTGGCCAGCGCGCCGGTGGTGCAGTTCTCGGCGGTGACGGGTGCGGGCCGCGACGAGTTGCTGGCGGCGATGGACGCGCAGCTCGCGGGGCTGGGCGCGCGCGGCGACGACGAGCCCGCGCGCCTGCCGGTGGACCGCGTGTTCACGGTGGAGGGGTTCGGCACCGTGGTGACGGGTACGCTGTGGCGCGGCACGGTGCGCACGGGCGACACGCTGGCGCTGCTGCCGCTGGGGCGCGAGGTGCGCGTGCGGCGCGTGCAGGTGCACGGCGAGACGGTGGACGCGGCGCACGCCGGGCAGCGCACCGCGTTGGCGCTGCACGGCGTGGAGCGCGACGAGGTGCAGCGCGGCGACTGGCTGGTGTTGCCCGGCAGCCTGCGCGCGTCGAGCGTGCTGGACGTGCGGTTCGAGCTGCTGCCCGACGTGGACCGCGAGTGGCGGCCCGACACGCGCGTGCGGTTCCACCTGGGCGCGAGCGAGGTCATTGGGCGGTTGCTGTTGCTGGGCGAGGCGTCGCGCGGGCCGCTGGCGCCGGGTGCGAGCGCGCTGGCGCAGCTGCGACTGGAGCGCCCCGCGGTGGCCGCGCGCGGCGACCGGTTCGTGATCCGTTCGTACTCGCCGAGCCGCACGGTGGGCGGTGGCACGGTGATCGAGCCGGTGGCCGAGCGCCGGCGGCGCACGCGCACCGAGGGGTTGGACGCGCTCGAGGTGCACGAGAGCGGGTCGTTGGAGTCGCGACTGCTCGAGAAGCTGGAGGCCGTGCGTCGCCCCACGCACACCGAGGTGCTGGCGCAGGAGGTGGGCGAGCCCGTGACCGAGGTGGCGGCGGCACTGGCGCGACTGCACGCGCGCGGCAGCGTGGCGCAGCCCACGGCGCAGCGCTGGATCGGCGACACGCCGTGGAGCGAGGCGCGCGAGCGCGTGGCCGGTGCGGTGCGCGACTACGCCGATCGCCATCCGGCGAGGTACGGGGTGATGAAGGGCGAGCTCAAGAGCGGGCTCAAGGCGGCACTGGACGCGGCGCTGTTCGACGCGGCGTTCGCAGCACTGCTGGCCGATGGCGCGATCGAGCAGACCGGCGAGCGCGTGCGCCCCGGCGACACGCCGTGGACACCGCCGACCGAGACGATGGCGGCGCTGGAGCGGTTGGAGGCACTGCTGGAGACCGACGGGTTCCTGGTGCCCGACAACGACGCGTGGGCGAAGGTGCTGGGCGCGGGCGCCGCCGAGGCTGCGGCGCTGGGGTTCTTCCTGCAGCGGCTGGTGCGCGTGGACGGTCAGTTCACGTACACGGCACGGCAGATGGAGCGGCTGAGGGGCCAGCTCGACGCTTGGTTCGCCGCGGACCACACCGCGCTGACCGTGGCCGACTTCCGCACGCTGACCGGCGCCTCGCGCAAGTACGCGGTGCCGCTACTGGAGCACTGCGACCGCGTGGGCTGGACGGTGCGCGTGGGCGACGAGCGCAGGCGGGGGTAGGGGAACCACGATCCCGGTGCGGTCCCGTGAGCCTGTGCGACCCTCGGACCACTAGGCGGGTCGGGGGCGCGGGTCGAACCTCTCAGGTAGCCGCACAGCCGGGGCGGCGCAGTGCCGGATCCATGAAGGGAGGACACCCGATGGAGCAGCCCGATGTCGGCGGTGTGGGCGTGGGCGTCGAGCCGGTGGTGACTCCCTCGACGTTCTCGGAGCGCGTGTCGGGGCTTGTGCTTCGCCATCTGGGGCTCACGCTCGTCGCGATGGCAGCGACCTACCGCCTGTCGAACCACATGTTCGTCCCGATGCCCGCGATCGTCTTGACCGGTATGGGGCTGCTGGTGGCGCCACTCATCGGTCGCCGGGCACTGGCGGGTGTCTGGCGTCCGGTCGGTCTGGTGGTGGTTGCGACACTGCATGCGTTCCTGCTGTGGCCATCCGTGTGGCTCGGACGGTTCACGAACTCCCTCGTGCTGGCGGTTGGCGTCGCGGCCTTCGTACTGTTGCTGCTTGTTGGGGGAGCGGACGATCTTGCGCAAAGCTGGTTCGGGACGCCGGGGTTCAAGAAGGCCCAAGGGCTCGTTCGCGCGGCTTGGTTGCCCGTACGCCTGCTGTTCGTCGGACAGTTCCTGATCCTCGTGCGCTTGCCCGAGAGGCTGACGGGCATCCGCACGGTATGGCTCCGTCAAGGGGCTGAGGTCCTATTGCTCGCGACCCTCACGGTCTATGCCGTCGGACTGCTGGTGTGCAACCTCGTGCAGGTCGCGGCTGCGGTGCCCGACGACGATGCCGCGAAGGCGGCGTTCGACCTCACCGACGGCATCATCGTGTTCCTGATGGTGCTGCCGTGGTTCCTGGTGCAATTCGTCTCGGGGCTTCGCGACCTCGCATGGCTCCTGAGGTGATCCGGCGCTTCAGGCCTTCGTGCGGTGGGGCTGACCGGGCGAGCGGGCCCCTGCCCGTGGGCGACGAGCGCAGGCGGGGGTAGAGGGCGGGGGCGCGCCCGCAAGCCGTTGCGGGGGGCGCTCGTGGTGAGCGCTATACCAATTGCGCTTCCGGTTGCGGGCTCCGGGTGCGATTCTCCCCGGTATCGGGTGCAGGTCCCACCCCCGCCGTGCCCGGCCACCCCGAACCCCGGAGTCGTCCCATGGAAGAGCCCCAGTTCATCACAGCCGCCGAGTCGTCGGTCTCGGAGCGCTCCACGTTCCTGCAGCAGGTCGCCCTGCGCACGCTGGGTGCGCTGTGCGTGACCGCGGTGGCGGCGGTGCTTTCGATGTTCCTGGTCGCGCCGGCGGTGTTCGGCATGGGGACCATCGCGGTGCTGCTGTGCGTGTACGGCGGGTTGTTCGGGGCGCAGTTCCTGGGGCGCAAGATGGTGTACGGCCAGGCGAAGGTCGCCGGTGTGGTGGTGGGCTCGTCGCTGCAGGGTCTGGCGCTGGGTTTCCTGCTGCTGATGGCGGTCGCCACGACCGCACCCGGTGAGGGTCTGCAGATCATCGGCTACGCGCTGCTCATGATGGTGCTGTCGGTGGCGGCCATGCTGCTGTACGTGAGCAACGAGCCGCGCGACTTCTCGATGCTGCGCGCCGGCCTGGCGATGGCGGGCATTCCCATGCTGGTGCTGATGGGCCTGCAGTTCGTGATCCCGGCCGAGGGCATGCTGGGCCTGGTGGTGTCGGGCGTCTTCCTGCTGGTCTCGGTGGGCGCACT
>JBJTRI010000149.1:0-28707 GCA_046076045.1 bacterium | reverse complement strand
CCATCGCCGCCGCCAAGAAGAAGCACCGCACGCGCATCGTGGTGATCGACGCCGGCCACGGCGGCGAGGACGTGGGCGCGCGCGGGCCCGGCGGCGTCTACGAGAAGAACATCACGCTCTCGATCGCCAGGCGGCTCGCCGACACGCTCAACGCCATCCCGGGCGTGCGGGCCGTGCTCACGCGCGACAGCGACTTCTTCATCCCGCTGCGCGACCGCTATCGCATCGCCGAGAAGGTGCGCGCCGACCTGTTCGTGAGCATCCACTGCAACTCGTCGAAGCGGCGCGGGCGCGGTAGCGGCACCGAGGTGTTCTTCCTGTCGCTCAAGGGGGCCACCGACCAGGCCGACCAGGACCTCGCCGACCTCGAGAACGCGGCCGACGAGATGGGCGGCGTCGCCCCGCAGGCCGAGGACGACGTGGTGAGCGTGCTCTACGACGTCAAGCGCAACTCCATGCTCGAGCGCAGCCAGATGCTCGCCGAGACGCTGCTCGACCACATCGCGACCGACCGTCGCGTCGAGTCGCGCGGCATCAAGCAGGCGGGGTTCGCGGTGCTCAAGAGCGTCGAGTTCCCGAGCGTGCTGGTCGAGACCGCGTTCATCAACAACCCGCGCGAGGTCCTGCTGCTCAAGGACCCCAAGTTCCAGACGCGCATGGCGAACCAGCTCGCGGTCGGCATCAAGGACTACTTCCAGCGCACCGGCGTGACGCTGGTGCCCGAGCCGACCGGTGCGGCCGCCGAGGGCGGCGGGCGCTGAGTCGCACCCGATCCACCGTCCCGGGCAGACGAAGGGCCCCGCACCGAGGTGCGGGGCCCTTCGCTTCGGTGCCGGTCATGCAGGTCCGTCGCTGCGATGCTGGCCGTGGTGGCGCCCGGCGCTGCGGTGCCGTGGGCCATGGTGTCAGACGCTGTGGTGACGGTCGCGGCAGCGTCCGGTGCTGCGGTGCGGGTCGAGGTGGTGTCAGTCGCTGCGGCCGAGTGAGCGGATGCGGCCGTCGCCGCGTCCCTCGAGCGAACGGCCCCCCGTGCACTGCTCGCGCACGTGGGACTCCATGGCGGTGCGGATGAGTCGGCCCGTGTCCTCGCGCTTCGAGGCCTTGGTGAGCGCGTCGTAGCGGTCGCCACCCGTGGCCATGAAGTTGTTCACGGCCACGCGGTAGGTGCGCGCGGGGTCGAGCGCGGTGCCGTCGGCGAGCGTGATCGTGACGATGCGTTCGAGCGCCGGACGGGCCGGGTCGAACTCGTAGCGCAGCCCGCCGACCTGGGTGATGCGGTCGCCCGCGAGCGACTGCTCGAGCGCCAGCTTCACGAGCTCGCCGGTCAGCTCCAGCACCACGATGGTGTTGTCGAACGGCATCACGGCGTACACGTCGCCGCGCGTGATCGGACCGGCGTCGAGTTCGGCGCGGATGCCGCCGGGGTTCTGCATCGCGATGTCGGCACGCGCGTCGGCGCGCATGGCGTCGCAGATGAGGTTGCCCACCGTGCTCTCGGGCCGGCGGCGATGCAGGGCCACCGTGGCGTCCCCGATCACCGTGGCGGCGATCGGCGCCACGCCCGAGTTCCAGCGCTCGACGCGCGCGGTCCACGCCGAGTCCACCGGCACGTCGGCGTACACGAGGTCGATGCGCTGCTGGCTCTCGACCACCCGCCGCGCGACCGGGTCCACGACGAGGTCGGCGATCGCGAGGTACTGGCCCTGCGCCCCGGCGATGAGCACCGGACGGCCCTCGACGCGATCGTTCACCACGTTGTGGCTGTGGCCCCCGAACCACGCGTCCACGCCCGGCGCGCTCGCGAGTCGCAGCAGGTCGCCGCGCGCCCGTCGCAGCGAGTCGGTCTCGGACGGGATGTGGCCCACGCCGACCACCACGCTCGCGCCGCTGCGGCGCAGCCGCGCTGCGACGTCCGCGGCGGTGGTGGAGTCGTCCTCGAAGCGCAGGTGCGCGACGTGCGTGGCGAGCGTGACGCTGGGCGTGTTGGGGTAGGCGAGGCCCACGATGCCCACGCTCAGGCCGCGTCGGCGCACGGTGGTGTCGGGGCGCGCCCAGCGCGGCACGCGGCCCGTCCTGCGCTCGACCATGTTGGCGCCGAGCGCGGCGAAGCGCATCTCGCGCACGCGCGCGACGAGCGTGTCCACGCCCCAGTCGAACTCGTGGTTGCCGACCGCCGCTGCGGCGTAGCCGAGCGCGTTCATCTGCTCCACGACCGGGCGGCCGTACTGCAGGTTCGAGATCATCGTGCCCTGGAAGATGTCGCCGCCGTCGAGCAGCACCGTGCCCTCGGGGTTGACCGCGCGCTCGCGTTCGATCGCCGCGGCGAGCGCCGCGCTGCCGCCGGTCGGGCGCTGCGTGCGCCGGTCGCGCGAGCCTCCCAGGATGGCGCCGTGGAAGTCGGTGGTCTCGAGCACGCGCAGGGTGGGGAAGCGCAGGTTCGACAGGATGGCCAACCACTGCGCGAGCGTGATGCGGTCGTCGGTACGCAGTGCGCTGGCGCCGCTCACGCCGGTGAGCAGCCCGCGCCGGAACGCGGCGTCGGGGCTGCGTGCGGCGAGCGCGTAGCCGTGCGCTCGCGCGGCGCGCTCGCTCCACTCGAGCGCCTCGCCGAGCGTGGTCTCGCGCTGCGAGGCGAGGGGCTCCGCGCGCGTCAGCGGGCCGGACACGCCACGCGCGACGGCGCCGTCGAGCCAGGTCTGCAGCGAGTCCGGCACGTCGCCCCACGTGCCCGAGGCGCGCGCAGCGCGCAGGTCGAAGGCGCGCGCGAGCCCGAGCAGCAGGTCCACGCGCCGCGCCGGCTGCGCAGCTGCGAGGTCCAGCACCTCGCTGCGAGCGGCCGCGCCGCGGCGCACGAGGCGGTCCACGAGGGGGCGCTCGGGGGCGGCGGCGTGCGCGGGGCGCAACGTCCAACCGCTCGTGCCCGTGGGATCGAGCGTGCCCTGCGCGCGCGCCCAGCGGTGCAGCAGTTCGGGCATGCTTGCGGTGCTCGACCACGTGCGCGTCGCACGCCGCAGCGGCAGGTAGTCGCCCCCACCCGCGAGCCGGTACGAATTCGCGACCACGCGCAGGCGCTGGTCGGGCGCGAGCGGGCGGCCCTTCCACGTCAGGCCCACCACGCGCGAGCCGGCCGGACGCGTGAGGTCGAGGGCGTACTCCACGCCGGCGGCGGTCTCGAACTGCCAACCCGGGACGCCCTCGCGCAGCAGCGGCGAACGGCCGTCCCACTCGTAGGGGGCGAGCATGGCGGCGGCGTGCTCCAGCACCTCGCCGAGCTCGGCGCCCGTGAGCTCGACCACGCCGAGCGTGTTGTCGTACGGGTAGAGCCGCAGCAGGTCGCGGCGGCGGACCGGGCCCGCGGCGATCGTGAGCGCGGGGTCGAACGTGGTCGCGAGCGACACGTCGGCCCCCGAGGCCTCGAGCTGGCAGCGGTGCACGAGGCGCAGCAGCGCGTGGTCGGCGAACCGGCCCCACGGCGCATCGAACGGTGCACTCGCGCGCGCCACCACCTCGTCGAGCATCACCTCGGCCGCGGCCGCGTAGGGCGCCGCCAGTGCGGCGATGGTCGGGTCGGTGGCGACCGAGTCGGACACCGCCAGAACGCGCGCCTCGCGGCCCGCGAGCGTCCACTCCGCGAGGCTCGACGGACGCGTGAAGCGCAACTCGGCGCGGCCCAAGGCCTCGCCGTGCTTGCCCGCTTGCGTCACCAGCGCGCCGCCGATGGTCACCGACGGCACCACCTTGTGCGTGTGTCCGAGCACGAGCAGGTCGATGCCCGGGACCTCGTAGGCGAGCCGGTAGCCGAGGTCCTCGTTCGGCACCGTGCCCGGGCTCGGGCGCGCCTCGCCACCGCGCGCGGACGGGTCGCGCTCGAGGCCGGAGTGGAACAGCACGACCACGGCCGCGCAGCGCTCGGGGCCGCGCAGGCGCGCGATCTCGCGGCGCGCGGTCTCGATCGGGTCCACGAACTCGAGTCCCTCGACGAGCGCGGGGTCGAGGAAGCGCGGCACCGCCGGCGTGGTGAGTCCGAGCACGCCGATGCGCACGCCCCCGACCACGCGCACGACCGAGGTGCCGAACGCGGGCTGGCGCGTGCGCGCGTCGAGCACGTTGGCGGCGAGGAACGGGAAGCGCGCCTGCGCGCGCGCCGAGTCGAGCGCGGCGCGCCCGTAGTCGAGGTCGTGGTTGCCGACCGCGAGCGCGTCGTAGCCGAGCGCGTTGAGCGCCGCGATCACCGGTTCGGGCGTGGTGCGCGGCCCTTCGCGCCAGGCGCGCACGAGCGCGCTGCCCGCGAGCGCGTCACCGGCGTCGAGCAGCAGCGTGGGGCCCTCGGCACGCGCGGCGGCCACGCGCGTCGCGACGCGGTCGAGCCCGCGCACCGGACCGCCGGGCTCGGTCGTGAGCATGCCGTGCAGGTCGGTGGTGTGGAGCACGCGCACGGTGAGGTCCTCGGCGCGCACGGCCGGGGCGACGAGCAGGGCGAGCAGGGACAGGAGCGAGACGGGACGGGACAGGGATGCACGCACGATGGCAGGACCTCGACGGGGATCCGGACGGTGGCGCGGCGGCCCCGCGAGAGGGCTGCGCCACGGGAGGGATGGGGGCGGTGAGGCTAATCCAGCCGCCCCGGGTGCGGAAGGACCGGCTTGTCGGGAACGCCGTGTCACGCGCAATTCACCGGGGCATGACGGGGCCCGCGTGCGGGGCGCGGCGGCGTCTCCTAGTATGCGCGGGACCCGTGCCCGTCCACCGGGCCGTCCCATCCGTCCCACGAGGCCAGGATCATGTCCGAGACCGTCACCTGCCCGGGCTGCGGTGCCCCGAACACCGCGCCGTCCGACCACTGCGCGCAGTGCAACCTCCCGCTCGCCGGCGTGCCGCTCGACTCCGCCGCCACGGCGAAGGCCGCCGAGCCGGTGCCGCCGCCTCCGCCGCCGCCGCCCGCGCCCGTGCGCGAGGTGAGCGGGTTCGACCCCTGACCGCGTCCCGTGCGGCGCACGCGGGCGCGTGCCGCCAACGCGCCCACCTTCCACCGCGGCATCGTGTTCGCGGTCGGCCTCGTGGTCGTGGGCGCGCTCGCGTACTACGCCGTGACCGGGTTCCAGCAGACGCACTTCCCCGAGGTCCCGGGGGCCAACCCCGAGCTGCAGAAGCGCGCCGACCTCGCGCGTCGCGTGATCGACCAGGACTCCACCAACGTCATGGCGCGCATCGAGCTGGCGAACGTGCTCTACGACACCGCGAACTGGGAGGAGGCGATCGTGCACTACCGCACCGCGAACCGCCTCGACCCGCAGCGCGCGACGACGGTGGTGGACATGGGCGTGTGCTACTTCAACCTCGGTCAGGGCGCGGTGGCGGACTCGCTGTTCCAGCACGCGCTCACGCTCGACCCCAAGCAGGTCATCGCGATCTTCAACCTCGGCATCGTGGCGGAGTCGCAGGGCCGCAACGAGGACGCGCTCCAGTGGTTCGAGCGCGCGATCCAGGTCGGCGTGCGCGCCGACATGAAGGAGATGGTCGAGCAGCGCATCCGCGACCTGAAGGGCAAGATCTCCGGCGGCAACTAGACGCCTGCCGCAGGACGTTCACGACGGGCGGTCCGGTTCACGGGCCGCCCGTCGTCCTCGTTGCGGGGTTGTCGCGGATCGCCGGGACCGCTCAGCGCTCAGGCAGCAACCCCATGCCCGCCAACGCCGCGCGTGCCCGCGGTCCCCACGCGTCGTGATCCGCCGCCTGCGCCCCGACGAGCAGCGCGAGGTCGTGCGGGGTGTCGAGGTCCTCGAGCGTGGTCACGGTGGCCGTGCGCAGCCCGGCCGCGTGCGCGCGGACGAGCGTGCGCGTGAGCACCTCGCGCGTGCTCCACGGGATGTCGTCGAACAGCGTGCGCGCGCTCGCGCGCAGCCCCAGCCCCCAGTAGCCGCCGTCCACCGTGGGGCCCACCACCAAGTCGTGCCGCTCGAGCGCGGCGAACGCCTCCTCGAGGTGCGCGGGTCGCAGCCCGGGCGTGTCGCTGCCCAGCACCAGCACCGCGCCGCGGGCGTGGTCGTCGAGCTCCTCGAACGCGCCCCGCAGCCGCTCCCCGAGCCCGTCGCCGCGCTGGGTGGCGGACGCGATCCCGGCCGGGGCGTCGCCGGGCTCGTCGGCCCAGTACGCCACGCGCCGGTCCGCGGGGCAGGCGAGCACGGTGGCGAGGGTGTCGGCGAGGACCGCGCCGTAGAGCGCGGCCGCGAGCGGGGCGGGCAGGGCGGGGGACAGGCGGGTCTTGACGCGCCCGGGCACGGGGGCGCGGGCGAATACGGCGAGGGTGCGCATGGCGGCAGTCTAGGGGCGGGCCGCGCGCCGTGGAACCCGCGGGTTTCCCCGCGGCCGCGGCGTCCTCTACAGTAGGCGGACCTGTGCGCGACCGCGCCGGCCCCGGCCGGCCCGTCGCCCCCGCCTGACCCTCGGGCCCGGCCCCGGCATCCCGGGCCGCACGCCGGCCCCGACACCCGCATCCAGGAGCGCGACATGTCCCACTACAACGTCGTCGTCATCGGCACCGGTCCCGGCGGTTACGTCGCCGCCATCCGCGCCTCGCAGATGGGCCTCAAGACCGCGGTCGTCGAGAAGGACGAGTTGGGCGGCACCTGCCTCAACTGGGGCTGCATCCCCACCAAGGCGTGGGTCGTGACCGCGCACCTCTACGAGCAGATCAAGCGCGCCAAGGAGTACGGCATCATCGTGGGCGAGCCGCAAATCGACTGGTCGGCGCTCGTCGCGCGCAAGAACAAGATCGTCAAGCAGCTCACGGGCGGCGTGAAGCAGCTGCTCACCGGCCGGCAGGTGGACATCCACCGCGGCACCGCGCGCCTCGTGTCGGCCAACCGCATCGTGGTGGCGCAGAACGACGGCGGCACCGCCGAGATCACCGCCGACCACGTCATCCTCGCCACCGGTGCGAGCGCGTGGAACCCGCCGGGCTGGTCGCTCGACGGCGAGCGCGTCATCGGCAGCAAGGAGGCGCTCGACCTCTCGAAGCCGCCCAAGCGCATCGCCATCCTCGGCGGTGGCGTCATCGGCTGCGAGTTCGCGTGCTTCTTCGCCGCCATCGGCACCCAGACCACGGTCATCGAGATGCTGCCGCGCCTCATCATGGCCGAGGACGAGGAGATCTCGGCCGCGCTCGAGCGCGAGATGAAGAAGCAGCGCATCACCGTGCACCTCGGCACCAAGGTCGAGGACCGCAAGGACAACCCGGACGGCTCCATCACCATCACGCTCGCGGGCGGCAAGACGGTCGAGGTGGACACCGTGCTGGTCGCCACCGGTCGCCGTCCCTACAGCGCCGAACTCGGGCTCGACGCCGTCGGCCTCACGCACGGCGAGCGCGGCCGCATCGTGGTGAACGACCGGCTCCAGACCAGCATCCCGAACATCTACGCCATCGGCGACGTCACCGACATCAAGCAGCTCGCCCACTTCGCGAGCGCGCAGGGCAAGGCCGCGGCCGAGATCATCGCCGGCCACTCGGCGCAGACGAACTGGCGCGCGGTGCCCGCGGCCACGTTCACGAGCCCCGAGATCGCCAGCGTCGGCATGACCGAGGCCGAGGCGCGCTCCGAGGGCCGCGAGGTCAAGGTGGGGCGGTTCCCGTTCCGCGCGCACGGTCGCAACATCGCCGACGGCGAGACGTCCGGCTTCATGAAGATCGTGGGCGACGCCTCCACGGGCCAGATCCTCGGGGGCGCCATCATCGGGGCCAAGGCCAGCGAGCTCATCCACGAGTTGTCGCTCGCGATCGGGGCCGACCTCGACGTGGCCGCGGTCGCGCAGGCCATCCACGCGCACCCCACCATGATGGAGGTGCTCGGCGAGGCGGCCGAGGACGCCGACGCGTTGGCCATCCACCTGCTCCGCACCGAGGCCAAGGTCGGCGCCCGCTGACCTCGCCCCGGCCCGTACGAACCGAGACGCCCGGTCCCGCATCGCGGGGCCGGGCGCTCGTGTACCGGGGTCTCCCGGAACCCCGATACGTTCAGCGCACGAGTCGCAACTGGATCTGCTGCGCGACCTGCTGGAACAGCGCGTCCAGCTCGCTCGAGTCGGGCGTGTAGAACACGAAGTCGGGTCCGCTCGCGAGCTGGCCGAGGAATGTGCGATCCACGTTGCCGAGCCCGATCACGAACACGACCACGCCCTGATCCTTGAGGTTCTGCGCGTTCGCGATCGCCTGCCGCCGCGCCTCGTCGCAGTAGTAGTCGTCGAGCGCGCTCGCCGGGATGCTGCACGCGTCGGGCGAGTGGGGACCGGGCGCGGCGTGAGGCTCGAGCGGGATCGTTACTTGAGTACGAACACGCGGATGATGGTGTCCCCGATGCCGACGAGTGCGGCGCCCGCCACCAGACCGGCGCAGATGGGCTCGTGCGTCTCGACCCAGAGCTTGAAACCGGCCGTTCCGGGGCGGTTCCGGTACGCCTTCTGGAGCAGGTCGAAGAACAGCGCACCCGCGAACATGGCGATGGTCGAGGACGGCGGCACGAGCACGCCGAGCCCGATGGCGAGCGGGCTCAAGGGGAACCTGCCGCGCGTGCGCACGCGCACGATCTCGAACACCAGACCCGCCACCGCCGCGATCGCCATGGACACCTGGATGGACGGCGTGAGCAGCGTGCCGTTGGCCCCGGGGGCGAAGATCGAGGTGACCATGTCCGAGACGCCCTTCCACTGCAGCGCCGAGGGGAAGCTGAACTGGCCGCCCTCGGGCGCCATGACCTCCTGCATGCTCACGCCCGGCTTCCACTCCGAGAGGAAGAGGGCGTAGAACAGCGGCGTGGAGGCGAGCGCGCCGGCAAACACGCCGATGACGTGCCCGATCGCCTGCTGCCGCGGCTTGGCGCCGAGCATGTAGCCCGGCTTGATGTCCATGAGCAGGTTCGAGGCGTTGGAGGCGACCTCGACGCACATGACGCCGGTCATGAGGTTCGTGGGCGGGTGCTTGGGATCGAGTGCGCCGAAGGTGAACTGCGGGATCTTCGACAGCGAGCCCGTGGGCGTGATGCTCGTCATGGCCGTGCTGCGCGCGGCGATGATCGTGAGCACCACGATGAGCGGGATGGCGAGCGCGCCGAAGATGGGCTGCACCCCGAACCAGTGCCACATCATCCACACGCCGATCGCGCCCACCACCGGGATGCCGACCCACGACACCCAGAGCGGCAGCTCGATGTCGCGTAGCACGTCCTCGTCCGCCTTCGCTGCGGCCGCGTCGCGCTTGCGCGTGAGCATGCGGAACGCGTCCACGAAGATCTGCGGCCTCGCGAACAACGACACCATGGAAGCCACGACCATGATGGCGATGCCCCACCACAGCGACCACGTGTTGAGGATCTGCACGCGGCCGAACGTGGCGGTGCCGTCGGCGAGCGAGCCCGCCTTGGGCAGGATCTCGCCGACCGTGATCATCCACGGCGCGATGACGGCGAAGTTGAGCAGCATGCCGAACATCATGCTGCCGGCCGTCGTCATGCCCATGAGGCCTCCGGCCCCGAACATCGCCCAGTCCAGCGTGGGGCGCAGGGCGAGCTGGCGGATGTCGATGCCCGCGATGCGCGGAACCGCGGCCATGCCCTTGTCCACGAGGTCGTAGTACCACTGGTCGAGCTCGTGCGGGATGTGCCAGGACTTGGGACGCTTGAGCCACACCTCCTGCACGAGCTTCATGTAGTTCTCGCCCGACAGGAACGTGATGCCGCCCGCGATGCCCGCGGCCAGCGCGAGCGCGCGCGCCTTGAACAGGCCGATCGAGGCGTCCGCCGTGTACAGGGTGTCGAGCACGACGCCGCAGGCGCGCCCCTCGGGGAACGGCTGCTGCTCGTCGTTGATGAACATGCGCTTGAGCGGGAACGCCACCAGCACGCCGAGGAGCGAGAGCACCACGTTGGTGGCGAGCAGCGGCAGCCACGGGATGGGCTCGTTCTGCACCCACATGTAGGCCGCGAAACCCGAGATGAGCGGGCCCGTCATGTAGCCGGCCGCGGTCGCCACGGACTGCGCGGCGTTGTTCTCGAGCACGTGCATGTCGCGGGCGCCGAAGCTCGCGAACACCTTGAACGCGGCGAACGACAGGATGACCGACGTCAGGCCGACGCCGAGCGTCCAGCCCGTCATGGCGCCCACGTAGAGGTTGGTGGCGGACAGGACGCCGCCGAGCAGGAACCCGGTGAGGGCGGCGCGCAGCGTGAGCTGCGGGGCGTTGCCGCGGAACACGTTCTCGAGCCACCAGCGGTCCTTCTGTGCGCGGGACCAGGTGCGGACTTGCTCGTCGGTGAGGTGCTGGAGCGCCATGGGGGAGTCTCCGAGGGTGGGAACGACGGACGGCGGATTGTGGTGCGCCGCGGGCGCCGCGACAAGTCCGAACCAGCGGCCCTCGGCGTTGGCGGGCACCCGCGGACGGGCTTATCCTGTCGTCATGCGAAATCACCTTCGTGGTGCCCGGACCCTGTTCGCCCTTTCCCTCCTTCTCGTACTCGCGACGCCGGTGCAGGCCACCTGGCACGCCAACGAGGAGATCCCGGTCGAGAGCCCCGTGTACGGATGGCTCGACGACCTCGCCACCAGCTATCCGGTCGCGAGCGCGCAGCTGCAGGTGCGGCCGTGGACGCGGGCCGACCTGGGTCGGTTCCTCGATCGACTCGTGGCCGACCATCCCGAAGCGGACACCGACGCGCTCGTCGCGCGCCTGCGCCGGGAGCTCGCGCCCTCGGGCGGGGTCACCGGGCTCGAGCCCATGATCGCGATGGAGGAGGACGACCTGTCGCTCGAGGTCTCGCCCTACCTCATGACCTCGTTCACGCAGGACGAGTCGCGCGAGAACTTCGTGCGCGACTACCGCGGCGGCGCGCAGGCCTCGCTCGCGTTCGGCTCGCGCACGCTGTTGTTCGCCGACGCCTACGTGGGCACGGTCGCGGCCGGCCCGCACGGCACGCCCGACGCCGCGGGTTCGTTCCGCAACCGCGTCACCCACGTCACGCACTGGGCCGACCGCGGCTACCTCGCGTGGTTCGGGCGCGGTGTCTCGGTGCGCGCGGGCCGCACCTGGCTGCGCTGGGGCCCGGGCGCGCAGGGTTCGCTCGCGCTCTCGGACGGCGCCCCCGCCATGGACCTCGTCGAAGCGCGCCTGCGCCTGCCGCGCGAGGCGCAGCTCACGTGGTTCCTCGCCACGCTCGACCCCGTGCAGCAGACCTACCTCACCGGCCATCGCGTGAGCGTGCGTGTGAACCCGCGCATGGAGCTGGGCGTCTCGGGCCTGCTGCGCTTCGACGGTACGGCCTCGGCCCCGCTCTACCTCATCCCGCTGGTGCCGCTCGCCGGCATGGACCGCCGCGTGCAGGGCGGCGCCGACACGCCCGCGGATTCGCTCATCACCTCGAACCTCATGGTCGCCGCCGACGTCTCTTGGCAGTGGCGCCCCGGCGTGCGCGTGTACGGCGAACTCGCGGTGGACGACTTCGTCACCGACGACTCGCGTCCGCGCCTGCTCGGGCTGCAGGCCGGCGTGCACCTGCGCCGCCGCCATGCCGGCGCGTGGTGGACGCTGCGCAGCGAGTACACGCGCGTCACCGCCTACACCTACTCCACGATCCACGCCCACGACTTCGAGCATCGCGGCTACCCCACCGGCTACCCGTGGGGCCCCGACGTGGGTCGCTGGTTCAACCGGCTCGAGTACCGCCCCGGGGCAACGTGGGTCTTCGGCTCCGAGTTCGCCTTCACGCGCAAGGGCGCGGGCCAGCTCGGCCAGCCGTGGGTGCCGGGCAGCGGCATGCCGACCTCGAGCGCGTTCGGGGCCCCAGCCTACACCGACACTCGCTTCGGGGGCACCGCCGACTTCGAGCCGTCCCCCGCGTACAACATCCGGCTCGCGGCCGGTGTCGCGCAGGGTTCCGACGTGGACAACGTCGCCGGGCGTGACAAGGACGGCCCGTACGGCAGCGCACGGATGACGCTGCGCTGGTGATGGTGCGGGCGGGGGCCGGGCGTTGAATCGCGCGCAGGGGCTCACACTCGGCTTCGCGGTGCTGGTGGCGGCCGCGATCGGCGGCACTGCTTGGCTCGCGTACCTCGGCGTGCGCTCGGCCTTCGAGCACGAGGCCGGCACACGACTCGAGCGGTTGGCCGAGCTCGCGGCCTCGCAGGTGGCGCCCGCCGAGGTCGCCGATGCGCGCACGTTCGGGCCCGACGGACACGGCCTGCTCGCACTGCAACTCGACGCGCTCGCGAGTGCGTCGGGGCTCGCGGACATCGTGGTGCTCGACGATTCGGCGCACGTCGTGTACGCGGTGCGCGAAGGCTACGCCGGTGCGGGTGAGCCCAGCCGCTACGATTCGCTCGGTTCGGCCGCGCTCGCGCGCGCGCGCGCGGGTGCGAGTGCGGCGCTGCCCCCGTTCCGGAATGACGGCGCCGAGGCCCGCGCGGTCGCCGTGCCGCTGCCCGATCGCGCGGGCGTGCTGGTCGCCGAGGACCGGCCCACGTGGGGACCCGAACTGGCGCGCCTGCGCCGCGACCTCGGACTGCTCGCGGCTGTGAGTCTGCTGGCCGTGGCCGCACTCGCGGCCGTGGTGCTGCGCGCGACCGGTGCGCAGTGGGCGCTCGAGCGGCGGCTCGCGCGCGCCGAGAACCTGGCCGCGATGGGGCGCATGACCGCGACGCTCGCGCACGAGATCAAGAACCCGCTCGCCATCATCCGCGGTTCGGCGCGCCGACTCGGGCGTCTCGCGCCCGAAGCGCAGGCCATGGCGGACTCGGTGGTCGAGGAGGTGGACCGGTTGTCGGGGACCGTGAACCGCTACCTACAGTTCGCGCGCGGTGCCACGCCCGACCCCTCCGCACGCGGCGATGCGGCGGCCACGCTCGTGGCCACCGTGGAGGCGTTGCGGGCCGAGGCCGAGGGACGCGGTGTGCGTCTGGCGGTCGAGACCGTGCCCGGTCGCGCGGGCGTGGGTCTCGACGACGACACGCTGCGTCAGATGTGGCTCAACCTGCTGCAGAACGCGCTCGAGGCGTTGACCGAGCGCGGCGGCTCGGTCGTCGCACGCTGCGAGAGCGGCGGTGGACGCGTGCGCGTGCACGTGCACGACGATGGACCGGGGGTGCCGCCCGAATTGATGGCCCGACTCGGCGAGCCGTTCCTGACCACCCGCGCGCAGGGCACCGGGCTCGGCCTGTTCACCGTCCGCCAGTGGGCGCAGGGCGCGGGCGGCGCGTTGCGCGTGGAGAGCGCCCCGGGGCAGGGCACCACCGTGGTGGTGGAGCTGCCGGTCGCCGAATGAGGGCTGCGCGACTCGCCCGTGCCGTCTATGCTGGAGGGGACCCGAACCCCGGGCCGCTCCCTCGGAGGATCCCCGTCGTGAACCGTCCCCGTCCCATCCGCGTCGCCGCACTGTGCGCCCTGCTCGTGGCCGTTCCGTTGCTCTCGGGCTGTGCCAAGCGGCAGCGCATCCAGTTCGAGTCGAACACCTGCTACTTCGCGGTGCTCGACCGCCAGTCCACCGGCATCATCCAGGACTGCGGCAACTCCAGTTATCGCGTGGCGGGCACGATCGACTGCGTCGAGGTGACGCTGCAGTCCGACACGGGGTACGTGCGCGTGCGCATCGACGAGGGTCCGTGGGCGATCGCGAACACCCCGCGCGGCACGGTGAAGGTCTGTCGTTGAACCGTCGCGGACCGCGCTCACTGCGGTCGTGGGAGTGGCGCGCGTGAACGTGCTGGTGGTGGACGACGAGATCAAGAACGCCTCGCTGGTGGCCGAGGAGTTGCGCGACGCCGGGTTCGAGACGTCGTTCGTCGGGGGCGGGGCCGAGGCGCTCGAACGGCTGAACGGCGGCGGTGTGGACGCGGTGGTCACCGACCTGCGCATGCGCCCGCCCGACGGCATGGCGCTGCTCGCCGAGGTGCGGAGGCGCTGGCCGGCGACCGTGGTCGTGGTCATGACCGCCTACGCCGCACTGGGCACCGCGCGCGAGGCGCTCAAGCAGGGCGCGCACGACTACGTCGAGAAGGAGGGCGACTACGTCGAGCTGATCGTGCGCATCCTGCGCGAGGCCGCCGAGCGTCGTGAGTTGCAGCAGGCCAACCGCGCGCTCGAGGCGAGCGTGGACGTGCTGCGCAGCGGCGAGACGGTCGCCGTGGTCGGCGACGCCCCAGCCACGCGCGCCGCACTCGACCTGTTGCGCAAGGTCGCGGTCACCGACAGCACCGTGCTGCTGCGTGGCGAGAGCGGGACCGGCAAGGACCTGTTCGCGCGCACCCTGCACGCGCTCTCGCGCCGCGCGGGTTGTGCGTGGGTCAAGGTGAACTGCGGCGCGTTGCCCGAGGCGCTGCTCGAGTCCGAGCTGTTCGGGCACGAGAAGGGCGCGTTCACGGGCGCCGTGCGCCAGAAGCCCGGGCGGTTCGAGGACGCCGAGGGCGGCACGCTGTTCCTCGACGAGATCGGCGAGATGCCCCTCGCGCTGCAGGTGAAGCTGCTGCAGGCGATCGAGGAGAAGACGTTCACGCGCGTGGGCGGGAACAAACCGGTCACGGTGGACGTGCGCATCGTGGCGGCCACCAACCGCCCGCTCGAGGACATGGTGCGCGAGCGCACCTTCCGCGAGGACCTGTTCTTCCGCCTCAACGTGTTCCCCATCGTTCTGCCGCCCCTGCGCGAGCGGCCCGGCGACGTGCCGCGGCTCGTCGAGAATGTGCTGCGCCGCCATGGCGCGCCGCCTGACAAGGTGGACGCCACCGCGCTGCGCGCGCTGGCGGCCTACCCGTTCCCGGGCAACGTGCGCGAGCTCGAGCACACGCTCGAGCGTGCGCTCATCCTGGCCGGCCCCGATACCGTCACGACCGCGCACCTGTCGTTCGCGCAGCCGGTGGCCGTGGTCGGCGACGGTCCCTCGTGGATCCCGCGCATCCCCGCCGAGGGCCTGTCGCTCGAGACGCTGGAGCGCGAGCTCATCCTGCAGGCGCTCGAACGTGCGGCGGGCAACAAGAGCGCGGCGGCCCGCCTGTTGGGACTGACCCGTCGCACGCTGTACTCGCGCATGGAGAAGCACGGCCTGCACACGCCGGGCGAGGGTGACGAGCCGGGCGACGACTGACGCGGCGCGCGCGACCCGGGCGCACTCCGGGTCCGCTCGTGTATGCTCGCACTCCCATGGACACGCTCCGGTCGATCCTGTTCCACAACCTCGGGCTCAAGTTCACGGCGCTGCTGCTCGCGGTGCTCGTGTACCTGAACGTCTACACCGACCGGCCCACCACCATGCTGGTGGCGTTCCCGCTGAGCTACGTCGAGCTCGGTGACTCGCTCGCCATCCACGGTGCGGCGCCCTCGGTGGTCGAGGCCGAGCTGTCGGGCACGGGCAAGCAGCTCATCCTGCTGCGCGTGCAGGAGCCCACGCTCGAGGTCTCGCTCGCGTCGGCGCGCATGGGGCGGTTCGAGCGCTCGTTGTCGCCCTCGGACCTTCCGCTCCCGCCGCAGGCGGGCGTGTCGGTCGTCAACCTGATCGGGCCGCGCGTGGTGTCGCTCGAGATCGACCGCAAGGTGACGCGCGAGCTGCCGCTCGAGCCGCGCATCTCGGGCATGCCGGCCTCGGGCTACACCTGGCGCGGCCGGTCGTGGGTGCGCCCCGAGCGCGTGCGTGTGACCGGGCCCGAGCAGGCCGTGCTCGCGCTCGACACGCTGGCGCTCGCGGCCCTGCGCGTGGACGGTCGGCACGACACGGTCTCGGCGGTGGTCGCACCCGAGGGCCTGCCCGAGGGCTGCATCGCCGACCCGCCCACCGTGCGCGTGCAACTGCTGCTCGAGCGCCGGCCGCGCTGATCGACGACGCCACGACACGACGCGACGAAGGCCGCCCGGGAGATGACGGGCGGCCTTCGTGCATGTGACGTCGGACGGTCACCAGTGGACCGGTGGGCTCGGCCTCCCGCCACGGGAGGTGGTGTCAACGGCGAGGCGAGTCCTGTCGTGAACCCCAGAAACGACCGACATCGGCAGGGCAAGGGGGGCTGCCCGCGAGGTCTTCGGGCTCCCCGATCCGGCCTGCGGTCCGGCCCGGTTCACCCGTCACAGGGAAAGGTGGGGAGGGCCCGCACGCTGATACATCGCCCCGCGCCGGGTCCGTGGTGACTCCGCGCGCCGGCCCCGACGAACGACGGGAGAGTGCGCTCTCAGCCGCGCTTGCGGGCCGCCACGCGGTAGGCGCGGGCCCAGCGGAAGGTGGGGAAGGCGCGCAGCACGCTGTTGGCCGTGTTCACGAGGTCGTTGGCCGCCCCGCCGAAGTGGGGCAGGGCCCGGGCCTCGAAACCCCGGCGTTCGAGCCGGCTCGCGAGGTCGCGCGGGTCGAACAACTGCTCGAGGTAGTAGCCCCACTCGGGCTCACGCGGGCACTGCCCGCGATGGTACGTCGCATCGGGCGCGGGGCCGCCGGCCAGATGCTCGCCTACCACCTCCACGATGCGTTTGCGATCCATGCCCGAGGTGCGCACCGCCAGCCCGCTCACCACGTCGGGGGCGAGCGACGGGAACTCCTCGCGGATCACACGCTCGCGTCGCGACACCATGGGCTCGGGGATGTCGTGGTCGCCGAACATGCCCATGGGGCCGTGCTCGAAGCGCTCCCACAACTCCTCGGTGTGCGTGCGCGTCGCCGGGTTGGCGCCGTTGTTGCCGTCCGAGATGACCACCCAGCCGCCGGGTCGCAGCACGCGCGCGCACTCGTCGAGGAAGCGGTCCACGTCGTAGTAGTGCGAGATCGCCTCGATGCTAATCACCACGTCGGCGCTCGCATCGGGCAGCGGCAGGCTGGCGACGTCGGCGCGCACCGGCACCACGCGCTCGCGGAAGCCCGCGAAGTGGGCGTCGTTCACGAGTCGGTGCGAGCGCACCATGGGCTCGTGCACCTCGACCGACCAGACGCGGCGAGCGCCCCACGCGGCGAGCAGGTTCGACACCATGCCGAAGCCCGATCCACCGTCCACCACCACGCGGTCCTGCACGCCGCCGACGAGCGACATGAGCTGCTGCTTGGCGCGCACCCACGTGCGCAGGCCGCGGTCGTCGAGCAGGTCGCCCAAGTAGCGGTGGAACCACGGGTCCACACCCTCGGGCGTGTCACGGAGCGCGGCGCGCGCCGAGTGGATGAACGACTCGGGGGCGGGGACACCGGTGGGGACGTCGTGCGCGGTCATGGGGGAGCCACGGTGGGGGGAGGGGGTGCGGTCCGAGCGCGGACCGAGCGAGGGGACCAGCATAGCAGCTGGGTGCGTCGCGAAAAGGGTCCGGCGCCCCGGCAACGAGGCCGAGGCGCCGGTGCGAATCACGGAGCGGAGAGCCGCGCGCGTGATGACGGGCTTGGATGCTAGCGCGATCCTCGCCGTCCGCATCGCACTGTCGTTGCAACCGCGGTGCCAGTCCCGAAGGGGCACCCGATGCGCGTGCCCACAACGGTTTGCGCGGGCGGCCCGGCGAACGGTGCGCGCCGCGCATCGCGAAAGGCAAGGGGGCGGCGGTGGTTCTGCACGACCTTCCCTCGGTTCGGGGCAACGCACCCGCCCGCCGGGCGCAGGGGATACGGCATTTTCGACCGCGCCCGTCTTTCGAAGTCTTGACACTCGCGCGGCGCGGCTCCTAAATTTCCCCCTGCCGACGTGCGCGTGCCCGCCTGGGCCGTGCTCGCTCCGGCGCCTCTCGCCCGGCCTGCCGACCTGCCCGGGCGCCCCGATCCCACGACATCCTTGAACGGTTCGCCGGGAGCCCTCCCGGCGCGCCCCGCACCCGAGGCTCCACGCGACCGCGTGCTCCGGGCCACCGGACCGCACCTTCCCACCCCTTCAGCACCCTCGGGACGCCACGTCCCATGCGTCGGCCCCGCTCGTCCGTCCCCGCTCGTCGTTCGCGCGGACGCGAGCGCCCCTCGGCCGCCGCCGCGAGGCCCAGCCCCCATGGACAAGACCCCCGAGCCCACCGAGACCGCGGTCACCGAGTCGCCGACCGCCGAACCGCTCGACCTGCAGCACCTCAAGGTCAAGACGATGGCCGAGCTGCTCGGCATCGCCGGCACGCTCGAGGTGCAGGGCACGAGCGGACTGCGCAAGCAGGAGCTCATCTTCAAGCTGCTCGAGGCGCAGGCCGAGCGCGACGGGCTCATCTTCGCCGAGGGCGTGCTCGAGGTGCTGCCCGAGGGTTACGGGTTCCTGCGCTCGCCCATCTACAACTACCTGCCGGGGCCCGACGACATCTACGTGTCGCCGTCGCAGATCAAGCGCTTCGACCTCGCCACGGGCGATACGGTGAGCGGCCAGGTGCGCCGTCCCAAGGAGGGGGAGCGCTACTTCGCGCTGTTGCGCGTCGAGGCCATCAACCTCGAGAGCCCCGAGGCCGCGAAGGGCAAGATCCTGTTCGACAACCTCACGCCGTTCTACCCGGTCGAGAAGCTCAACCTGGAGACGCGCGACCGCTGCATGGAGACGCGCATCATCGACCTCGTCGCGCCCATCGGGAAGGGCCAGCGCGCGCTCATCACCGCGCCGCCCAAGGCCGGCAAGACGGTCATGATGGCGAAGCTCGCCAACGCCATCGCCGAGAACCACCCCGAGGTCATCCTCATCATGCTGCTCATCGACGAGCGGCCCGAGGAGGTCACCGACATGGCGCGCCACGTGAAGGGCGAGGTGGTCTCGAGCACGTTCGACGAGCCTGCCGAGCGCCACGTGCAGGTGGCCGACATGGTGATCGAGAAGGCCAAGCGCTTGGTCGAGCACGGCCGCGACGTGGTCATCCTGCTCGACTCCATCACCCGTCTGGCGCGCGCGCACAACACGGTCGTGCCGCACTCCGGCAAGATCCTGTCGGGCGGCGTGGACGCCAACGCGCTGCAGCGCCCCAAGCGGTTCTTCGGCAGCGCGCGCAACATCGACGGCGGGGGGTCGCTCACCATCATCGCCACCGCGCTGGTCGAGACCGGGTCGCGCATGGACGAGGTGATCTTCGAGGAGTTCAAGGGCACGGGGAACTCCGAGATCGTGCTCGACCGCAAGATCGCCGACAAGCGCATCTTCCCGGCGATCGACATCAATCGCTCCGGCACGCGCAAGGAGGAGTTGCTGCTGCCCGGCGACGTGCTGTCGCGCGTCTGGGTGCTGCGCAAGTTCCTCACCGAGCTGAACCCCATCGAGGCGATGGAGTTCCTCACCAACCGCATGAGCGACTCCAAGACGAATCGCAAGTTCCTCGAGACGATGAACCACTGACGTCGCCCACCGCCGAGGTTTCCTGACGCGCCCGCGCCCCGTTGCGCGGGCGCGTTCTTGCCTCGGGGTGTCAGCGGCCCATCGCGATCCCTCGGTCGAGGACCTGCGCGAGTCCGAGGCCGGCGTGGCGATCCTCCGCCGCTGCAGCGGGCCGGAGGCCATGCCGCCGACCCTGCGGCCGTGATAGGCTGATGAGGTCCCGCCCCCGTCGGGGGACCCGCTGGGAAGGTGAGGGATGTCCTCAAGCGCCTACGGAGTGAAGGATGGGTGCTCGTTCGACAACGCGGCAGTCATCGTCAGTACCGACATCCCGAGCGGCCCGGCACCGTGACGGTCGCCGGACCGGGCACACTCGACCTCGCCCCTGGAACCCTCAAGAGCATCGCTCGGCAAGCGGGGTGGATACGATGAGGTACGGCATCGTGATCGAACGGACGCGCACCGGTTTCTCGGCGTGGTCGCCGGATCTGGACGGGTGCGTGGCGGCGGCGCGGTCGCGGCCCGCGGTCATCAAGGCCATGGCCAAGGCGATCGCCCTGCACCTCGAGGGGCTGCGGAGCGAGGGGCGCCGTCGTCCGGCGCCGTCGAGCGTGGCCTGGGTGGAGGTCCCGCGCGCGTGAGGGCGTGAGCCGCTAGTCCGCTCCGCCGCAACGCGTTGCGGGCTCCTTCAGGGATCGGCTCGGGTGCGACGTGGGCGCGGCGCAGGCGCGGCGCGGGCGTGGCGTGGCCGTGCTGGGGGCGCGGCGTGGACAACCACGGGCCGCGTCGGGCATACTCCTCGCCCAACATTCACTCAGGCGGAGCGCTCGGCATCATCCGTCGTCCCGTGGGACCGCATCGCGGCCCGGGCCCGGACGCAGGGGAACGCCGCCGTAGCGGAGATGCACCCATGAAGTCCGGAATCCACCCGGTTTACGAGACCCGCGCGTTCCACTGCTACGGCTGTGGCACGGAGTGGACGACCCGCACGACGCTCAAGCCGGCGTCGGCCGATGGCCGTATCCACCTCGACATCTGCTCGCAGTGCCACCCGTTCTTCACGGGCAAGCAGAAGCTGATCGACAAGGCCGGCCGCGTGGACCGCTTCCGCAAGCGGTACGCCAACGTCGCCAAGTCCGACGGCTCCGACAAGTAGCGGTTCTCCGACGGCCTCCGGCGCGGGTGCATGCACCCGTCCCGGGGGCCGTCGTGCGTTTCCCCCACGGTGACCCGGCCCCACGGGGCCCGGAGGATGCATGCCGTTCCTTCCGCTCGGCGGCCAGGCGGTGATCGAGGGCGTCATGATGCGCTCCCCGAACCGCGTCGCGGTCGCGGTGCGACGCCCCAGCGGCGCGCTCGCGTTCCACGAGCAGTCGTACACCTCGGTGACGCGCCGTCACCGCCTGCTCGGGCTGCCCGTGCTGCGCGGCGCGGTGTCGCTGTTCGAGACGCTCGCGCTCGGCGTGACCGCGCTCAACTTCAGCGCCGACGAGTCCGCACGCGAGGCGCCGGGCGAGGGCGCGTCCGCACCCACCAGCCCCGGCATGGTCGTGGCGCAGTTCGCGACCGTGGCGTTCTCCATGTCGCTCGGCGTGCTGCTGTTCGTGGTGCTGCCCGCGCGCGCCACCGAGTGGCTCGGGTTCCACGACCGCGTCGGGTTCGGGTTGGTGGACGGCGCGTTCCGCCTCACCGCCTTCGTGCTCTACCTGGTGCTCATCAGCCAGTGGAAGGACATGGCGCGCGTGCTCGGCTACCACGGCGCCGAGCACAAGGCCATCCACGCGCTCGAGGCGGGCGCGCCGCTCACGCCCGAGAGCGTGCAGCGCTTCCCGCGCCTGCACCCGCGCTGTGGCACGACGTTCCTGTTCCTCGTGGTGGTGGTGAGCATCGTGGTGTTCACGTTCATCGGGAAGCCCAAGGGGCTGGCCGACCACCTGCTGCGCATCGCGTGCATGCCGCTCATCGCCGGTGTGGCGTTCGAGTTCATCCGGCTCTCGGGGCGGCACTTCGACCGTCCGTTCGTGCGCGCCATCGCGTGGCCGGGGATGCAGTTCCAGCGCCTCACCACGCGCGAGCCCGACCTCGAGATGTGCGCGGTCGCGATCGCCTCGCTCGAGCGCGTGCTCGACGACCCCGCGTTGGCCGAGGCGCGCGCCGCCGGTGGCGTGCGCGAGGTGGGGTTCGTGCAGTGAGCGCGCCGCGCCGCCGGGGGGCTCGCTGATGCTCGACTCCCATCTGCTGCCCGCGCTCGCACGCGTCGAGGAGCGCTTCGCCGAGCTCGACCGCCTGCTCGCCGAGCCCGACGTGGCGCGCGACCCGCGCCGGCTGCGCGACCTCTCGCGCGAGCGCGCGCGCCTGCAGCGCACGGTCGAGGTCGCGGGCGAGTGGCGGCGCCTGGAGCGCACCGTGGCCGAGGACCGCGAGGCGGTGGCCTCGGGCGACCCCGAGCTGGCCGAACTGGCGCAGGCCGAACTGCCCGAGTTGGAGGCGCGTGCCATCGCGCTCGCGACCGAGTTGCGCCAGTTGCTGCTGCCGCGTGACCCCGACGACGACAAGAACGTCATCGTGGAGATCCGTGGCGGCGTGGGCGGCGAGGAGGCGGCGCTGTTCGCGGCCGACCTGTACCGCATGTACAGCAAGTACGCGGAGTCGCGCGGTTGGAAGCACGAGGTGATCTCGATGGCCGAGGCCGAGGCCGGTGGCTACAAGGAGATCATCTTCCAACTCGAGGGCGACGGCGTGTACCGCGAGATGAAGTACGAGTCGGGGGTGCATCGCGTGCAGCGCGTGCCCGCGACCGAGGCTTCGGGCCGCATCCACACCTCGGCCGCCACGGTGGCGGTGCTGCCCGAGGTGGAGGACGTGGACGTGGAGATCCGCGAGGAGGACCTGCGCGTGGACGTGTACCGCTCGGGCGGTCGCGGGGGCCAGGGCGTGAACACCACCGACTCGGCCGTGCGCATCACCCACCTGCCGAGCGGTCTGGTGGTGACGTGCCAGGACGAGCGCTCGCAGATCAAGAATCGCGCGCGCGCCATGAAGGTGCTGCGCGCGCGGCTCTACGACGCGAAGCTGGCGGAGTCGCAGGCCAAGTACGCCGCACAGCGGAGATCGCAGGTCTCGACGGGGGATCGCAGCGCCAAGATCCGCACCTACAACTACCCGCAGAGCCGCGTCACCGACCACCGCATCAACCTCACCGTGCACTCGCTCACCGACTTCATGGAGGGCGACATCGGCGTGATGACCGAGGCGTTGCTGGTCGCCGAGACCACGGAGCGTCTGGCCGAGATGGCGAGCGGGGGCGGACCGGCCTGACGCGAGCGGCGCGTGCCCCAACGGATCGGGCCGGTCGGGGAGACCCGACCGGCCCGATGCGCTCCCGACGCGAGGGTCACTGCGCCAGCTGCACCCGCTGCGTGAGCGTGCCGCGCTCGGTGCGCAGGCGCACCAGGTACAGCCCGGCCGGCATGCCGTCCGCCGACCAGTCCACCGTGTGGGCGCCCGGTGCGTAGCGGCCGCTCGCGAGCGTCGCCACCGCGCGGCCCGTCACGTCGAACACCGCGAGCTCCACGTCGCTCGCCTGCGCCAGCGAGAAGCGCAGCGAGGTGCGCTCGCGGACCGGGTTGGGGATCGGAGCCGAGAACGTGACGCCCTCCGACACCGCGGGCGGGTCGACCACTAACGTGGCGCCGTCCACGGCGATGCTGCGCGCGACCGTGGCGCCGTCCTCGTCGGTGAACGACACCGCGATGGACGAGCCCACCGTGTTGGCCGGGACGGTGTAGGGCAGACGCGCGACGCCGCTCGCGTCGGTGATCGCGCGCCCGACCAGCGCACCGTTCACCTTGAGCGCGACGCTGTGGCCCACGTTGTTGCGCGTGCCGCGCTTGCTCGTGGCCTGCAGCGTCACCGACTGACCGCGCGTGCCGGTGGCGTTGCTGGCCGTGAGTGTCGCGGCCGGCAGCTCGAGCGCCCAGAACCCGGGCACCGAACGTCCCGTCACGCCGTCGGTCGCGGAGCCGAACACGATGCCGTTGTTGCCCACGCCGGTCGGGAACGCGTAGCGCTGGCCCGCGGGCATGGCGAGCGGCGTGAACACGCCGTTCGGCCACGCGACCGCCTGGATGCTCGGAAGGCCATCGGGACCGCTCGTGTAGAAGTAGCCCGCCGCGATGCCGTTGCGGCTCGAGGTGATGGCCGGCGCACCGCTGTACACGTTGGCCGGGATCGCGAGCACGTCCACCGTGCCATCCGGGCGGACGTAGGCCGGACCGCGGCTGTACCCACCGTCGAAGTAGCCGTTGATCAGCACGTTGTCGCTGTTGTCGATCGCGAGGCCCTTGGTCTCGATCCCCTCGCTGGGCACCAGCGACACGCCGTTCGCATCCCAGCGCACCGCAGCCGAGGGCGTGCCCGAGGGATGCTGCACGGTGCCGACGATGGTGCCCGCCGAGTTGATGCTGTTCGCGAAGCTCCACACCACTCCGCCGGGCACCGAGAAGGTGGGCAGCGGCAGCAACTCGAGCTGACGGTTCACCCAACGTGCCGCGCGGTACTCGTCGTTCTCGATCACCGCGCCGAGGATCACGCCCGACTCGTTGATGTCGTACGCGTAACCGCCCTCGCCGAGGTCGGGCAGCGCGACGCGCTCGCCGTTCGTCCACAGCACGGGCGTGCCGTAGACGCCGAACTGCTGGAACTCGGTGCCGACGATGTCGCCGACGGAGTTGATGGCCACCGCGTAACCGCCGAAGTCGTTGGGGAGTTCGACGGGCGCCGAAGTGGTGGTCTCCCAGATGACCGGGATGTAGGGGCCGGGCGCGTCGTTCACGCGCACCGCACCGACGATCCGTCCCTCCGCGTTCACGTCGGAGGGCTGGCCCCCGAGACCGCGGTCGGTCAACGTCTGGAACGGGACCTGGGCGAGGGCGGTCGCGACGGTCGCGAGCATCGCGACCGCGACGACGAGGAGGCGACGGAGAGGCATGGCGGGTCCTCCAGAACGGTTCGGGGCAGAGGGTGCGTCGCGCGCTGTCCTTCGTGCGGTCGTGACGAGTTGGGGGGCGGCCCCGGGGCGGGATGGGCGACCGTGGCGATGTGCTCCGCTCCCGGTGCGTGCCCGTCCAGCCCCGCTCGTCGATGAATCGTTAGAATCCCATTCTAGGGTTGCGGGTACAACTATTGAATGGGTTGTGAATGGTTTGCCGTTCTCAGCTCGTCGTGTCGCTCGGAGGCACGGAGGCGTTCGAGTGCGCGATTCGGCAACGGATTTCGAGAGCTGGGACGGGTGATGGCGCGATCGTACGAGTTCGCGGGGGATTCGACTGCAAGCTGGAAATCCTATTCAAAGGCGACTCGAAGGTTGTGCGGCGAAGATTGTTGAGACCCCCGGGGCAACGACTTAGCGGCCGGTCGCGAAGGTCCCGGCCACGCGATCGCAACGGGTTACGGGCGTAGAGGGCGGTCCGTGCCAGTCCTCAACAATCTTCGCCGCACTAGGGTCGCAACACCAGGTAGGGGCGAGTGCTGTGCCCCGAGGGCCGATGAGCAAGCCCCCTGCGGAACGCGCCCCCGGAACTGTGAACCTCGCGCACGGTCCGCCACCCGGATGGTCGGGGTGTGGCACGGCCGCCGGGTGATTGGCGGGTGGATGCCCTCGGCACGCGGCATGCAGTGGGTGGTGGACACCTGCCCCGCGCGCCATCCGCTCCCACACGGGTTCCCATGTCGGATCGCTCACTACTCCGCGGCGCACCGCGCGTCGCCGATCACCACACTCACGGTCGCCGGCGTGGTCCCGAGACGAGTCGCGCTCTCAACCGCCACACGCTCGTGGGTGCGCTGTTGGCGCTCGCGGTGTGGGCCGAGGTGCTGGGGCAGGCGGTACGGCGGCATCCGGTGCCGCGACTCACTCCGTTCGCGGTCGTCGTGGTGGGGCTCGGCACGCAGTGCCTCGCCTGCGCGCTCGAGGCCGTGCTCGCACGCGCGGTGTGGCGCGCGCAGGGGGTGCGCCTGGCGTGGGCCGCGCTCGTCACGCGCATCGTCACCGTGTCGGTGTGCGAGGCCGGCGCGCTGGCGGTGGTGACGGGCTCGGTGGTGTTACCGGCGGCGTGGGCGATCGCGCTGGCCGGGCCGCGTGCGGGCCCGGACGTGCTGCCCGCCGATGGTTGGGCGACCGCCACCGCCAGCGTGGGGCTGCTCACCGCGCTGCGCGTGCTGGTGTCGGCCCAGGCGCAGGCCGCCTTGGCGGGCGCGTCGTTCGCGCGCGGGCTCGGGGTGGTGGCGGGGCTCTGGCTCGCCTCCCGGCTCGTGTTGTGGTGGACTTCGGACCTCGTGCTCGGGGGCGGCCCCGCGCCATGGAGGTGAACCGCGTGACCCGTGACGGGGTGGGCATCCTCAACCGCATCGCGCTCGTCGTCGCCGTGCTGCTGTTGGCGGCACTCGGTGCGGCGTGGTGGTGGGATCGCGCGCAGCGTTGGGAGGAGCCCGCGTTCGAGGCGGCGCGATTCCAGTGCCTGCTGCCGCCCGACCCGCGCGTGGAGTCGCCCGAGCGTTGGGTGGTGGCCGTGAACCTCGGGTGCGGTCACTGCCAGGCGCACCTGCGCGCGCTCGCCACGCACCTCGCCACGCGGCCCTCGCCACCTGCGCTCGGTGTGCTGCTCGTGGACGAGCCCGCGCGCCCGGTGCTCGTGGACCTCGGCGTGCCGCTGCCCGCGGGGGTGTGGTGGGATCGCGACGCCGTCTGGCGCACCGCGTGGGGCCGGCGCGCGTACGGCGAGACCTATCGCTTCGACGCGGCAGGCAAGCTGCTCGGTCGTTCGCCCGCCGGCGCCGTACCGGATCGCCCCGGCGTCCGCTTGTAGTCACGCGCTCGCGTCCCGTGGCCGTACGACTCGGTCGCGGCCGCGGCCCATGCACTCGACCCTCACACCCCGGGCCCCTGCGTCCCACTCACGCCCCTGGCTGTGCTGCCGTTCACGCCCCCCGGCTGAGCTGCCGCTCACGCCCCCGGCTGCGCTCCCGCTCACGCCCCCGGGAGGTCGAACCATGGAGTCCCGTCCCACGCTCGCCCCGCGCACTCGCGCGGTGCTGGTCGCACTCGCGTTCGCGACCGTCGTCCTCGCACCCTCCGCCGCGCGCGCGGCCGACCCCGACGTGCCCTCCGAGACCGCCGACGGGTGGCGCAAGGTGCTGGCGTACTCGCGCTGCGCGTTCCAGGTGT
The DNA here is from genome assembly GCA_046076045.1 of bacterium. Taxonomy (GTDB): domain Bacteria; phylum Eisenbacteria; class RBG-16-71-46; order RBG-16-71-46; family RBG-16-71-46; genus JAIOPA01. The sequence continues at coordinate 2,225 of JBJTRI010000149.1, read as the reverse complement.
TCCGTGCGCTCACGCCCACCGACTGGACGTCGGCCCTGCTCGACTGCGGGCGCACGTTCCTCGCCGAGAGTCCCGCGCCTCCCGCCGACGGGGGTGGACAGTGAGGGCCGCCCGCCGCGCCGTCGTGCTTGCCGCGCTCGTACTGTCGCTCGTCCCGCTCGCGGCCGGCCGCGCTACGGTCGTGGCCTCGTCCGTGGCCTCGCCCGTGGCCGAGTCGCGCATCGGCGTGGTGCTCATGGTGGTGTGCGGCCTGTCGCTCAAGGTCGCGCTCGGCGCCCCCGTGCCGTGGGCGGGTGTGGCGATCGCGAGCTGCGGCATGGGGCTGCTCGACGCCGCGCTCGAGCCCGATCACGCCGACGATCCCACGCCCGCACCGCGGCCCGCTCCACGCCCGGACCCGAACGCGGCCCCCAAGCCTTAGCGAGCGGTCCCGTCGCGTGCGGCGCGCGGTGCGCCACGGCACCGCGCGCCGTGCGGTTCGCTGCGCGGGGCGGCCCGCCCTATGCTCGGGCCATGACGAGCACGGTGGGGGGGGCGCTCCGCGCGGCGATCGAACGACTCGCGACCGCGGGTCTACCCGCGTCCGACGCCGAGGAGTTGCTGTCGCGACTCCTCGGTGTGGGGCGCGGCGACCTGCGGACGCGTGCCGGCGACCCGCTCGCACCCGGGACGCTCGCCACGCTCGAGCGCCACCTCGCGCGTCGGTTGGCGGGCGAGCCGGTGCAGTACGTGACCGGGCGGGCCGCGTTCCGCCACCTCGACCTGGCGGTGGACCCGCGCGTGCTCATCCCGCGACCCGAGACCGAGTGGTTGGTCGAGGCGGTGCTCGAGCATCTCGGGCGCGGCGACTGGTCGCGTCGCCCGCCACGCGTGCTCGACCTCGGTACCGGGTCGGGTTGCATCGCGCTGGCGGTGGCGAGCGAGCGGCCCGACGCGCGCGTGCTGGCCGTGGACGCCAGCGCCGACGCGCTCGCCGTGGCGACCGCCAACGCCGTCGCGGTGCGCGTGGCGGACCGCGTGACGTTCGCGCACGGCGACTGGTTCGCCGCCGTCGCACCCGACGACCGGTTCGACGTCATCGTCTCGAACCCGCCCTACATCTCGTGGTCGGAGGCCGCCGAACTGCCGGCCGACGTGCGCGAGCACGAACCGCACGCGGCGCTTTTCGCCGACGACGACGGCCTCGCCGACCTGCGCACGATCGTGGACGAGGCCCCTCGCCACCTGCTGGCGGGCGGCCTGCTGGCGCTGGAGTTGGCCGAGATGCGCGCCGAGGCCGTGGCCGCGTGGCTCGAGGGCGCGCACGACTGGCAGAGCGTGGAGTTGCGCGACGACCTCTCGGGCCGCCCCCGCATGCTGCTCGCCCGCCGCGAGCGCGGCCCCGCCATCGCCCCCGCCCAGTGGGGCGAGGAGGGGTAGGGGAGCGGCGTTTCCTGTATCCTCGCCCCTCCGCCCGGTGCCTGACCGGGCGACCTCTTGACCCTTCCCACGGGATCCCCGCCATGTCCGACATCGCCGCGCGCGGTTACGCGCGCCCCGACGCCCTCGTGAGCACCGAGTGGGTCGCCGCCCATCTGAACGACCCCTCCGTCCGAATCGTCGAGTCCAACGAGGATCAGCTCCTCTACCCGTCGGGCCACATCCCCGGTGCGGTGCAGGTGGACTGGGCCGCCGACCTCAACGATCCCGTGCGTCGCGACTACCTCGACCGCGCCGCCTTCGAATCCCTCATGTCGCGCATCGGCGTCACGTGCGAGACCACCGTGGTGTTCTACGGCGACAAGAACAACTGGTGGGCGTGCTACGCGTTCTGGGTGTTCCAGTTGTTCCGGCACACGAACGCGAAGGTCATGGACGGCGGGCGTCTCAAGTGGGAGCAGGAGAAGCGCACGCTCACGCGCGAGAAGCCGTCGTACGCGGCCACCGCGTACACCGCGCCCGAGCGCGACGACGTGACGCAGCGCGCGTTCCGCGACCAGGTGCTCGCGCACGTGCGCGCCGGCGGCAAGCTGGTGGACGTGCGCAGCCCGCAGGAGTTCTCGGTTGAGCGCACGCACATGGCCGAGTACCCGCAGGAGGGCGTGCTGCGCGGTGGCCACATCCCCGGCGCGCGCAGCGTGCCGTGGGCGCGGGCCGCGAACCCCGAGGACGGCACGTTCAAGGACGCCGCCGCCCTGCGTGGGATCTACGAGGGCGAGTGCGGGCTGCAGCGCAGCGACGACGTG
>JBJTRI010000148.1:0-10113 GCA_046076045.1 bacterium | reverse complement strand
CACGGGTGAGACCAACCTCGCGCAGCGCGCGCTCCCGATCGGGGAGTTCGCGGGCCCGGGCTACACCGGCCCACCGGTCGAGGAGCAGCGCGTGATCGAGGTCATCGCGGGCGTGCACCTCACGCTCCCCATGTCCATGGTCGCGGCTGATGCCGGCACCGCGTTCCGCGTCGGCTACCGCGGCGGCCTGCTGCTCGCGCACGGGGGCCGCAACGACTTCCCGCACGTCAAGCATGTGTTCTTCGGCTTCGAGCGCACGCGCGGGTTCTTCGAGAACACCTCGCTCGAGATGGCCTACGGGACGAACGAGGCGGCCGGGCGCGAGTACGGCAGCGGTCGCTGGGCCGCGACCCTGCATCTCGAGGGAGCGATCGGTGCGCCGCGCGCACCACGGACGGGGAAGGGCGCAGCGCCCGCCGCGGGAGCCCCCGTGCACCTGTTCCTCGACGTCCAGGTGGACACCGACGGCTCCGAGGGGCCGGACCTGCTCGCGGGCCGCGCCGGTGTGGTGGTGGACGCGGGCCGGGCACTGCAGGGCCTGTTCGGCGGGGAGTGAGGGCGCCTCAGCCCGAGCGCTTCTCCGCCCGGGCCCACGCGTCCTTGAGCGTCACGGTGCGCAGGAACACGGGGCTGCCCGGACGCGAGTCGCGACCGTCGGCCACGAAGTAGCCCACGCGCTCGAACTGGATCGGCTGACCGGGCACCGCCTCGGCCAGTGAGGCCTCGAGTCGGCATCCGCGCAGCACCTCGAGCGAGTCGGGCGCCAGCCCGTCCGCGAAGTCCGCGCCCTCGGGCAGGTCGTCGGGGACCTCGCTCGTGAACAGCGGACCGTACAGCCGTACCTCGGCCTCGAACGCGTGCGCAGCCGAGACCCAGTGGATCGTGGCCTTCACCTTGCGCTGGTCGGGGGCGTTGCCACCGCGCGTCGCCGGGTCGTAGGTCGCCCGCACCTCGACGACCTCACCCGTCGCGGGGTCCTTCGTGACGCTCGTGCAGCGGATGAAGTAGGCGCCGCGCAGTCGCACCTCGACCCCGGGCGAGAGCCGGAAGTACTTGGGTGGCGGCACCTCGCGGAAGTCGTCCTGCTCGATCCAGAGCGTGCGCGAGAACGCGACCCGGCGCTGCCCGGCCGCGGGGTCCTCGGGGTTGTTGCCGACCTCGAACCACTCGGTCTCACCCTCGGGGTAGTTCTCGATCACGACCTTGAGCGGACGCAGCACGGCCATGCGGCGCAGCGCCACCCGGTTGAGGTCCTCGCGCACGCAGTGCTCGAGGAGCGCCAGCTCGACGCGGTTCTCGCGCCGCGCCACACCGATGCGGTCGGTGAAGTCGCGCAATGCGGCCGCGGTGTAGCCGCGCCGCCGCATCCCGCTCACCGTGGGCATGCGCGGATCGTCCCACCCCGTCACGTGCCCGTCCTGCACGAGGCGCAGCAATTTGCGCTTGCTCATCACCGTGTGGGTGAGGTTGAGGCGCGCCATCTCGTACTGGTGGGGCAGGGGGCGCGGCAGGTCGAGTGATTCGAGCAGCCAGTCGTACAGTTCGCGGTGCGGGATGAACTCCAGCGTGCACAGACTGTGCGTGACGCCCTCGATGTAGTCCGAGAGCCCGTGCGCGAAGTCGTACATGGGATAGATGCACCACGCGTCGCCGGTGTTGTGGTGGCGTGCGTGACGGATGCGGTACAGCACGGGGTCGCGCATCCAGACGTTCGGGGACTCGAGGTCGATGCGCGCACGCAGGGTGCGGCTGCCGTCGGGGAACTCGCCCGCGCGCATGCGCGCGAACAGGTCGAGGCTCTCGGCGACGGGGCGATCGCGCCACCGGCTCGGCTGCGCCTGCTCGCCCGGCGCACCGCGCATGCGGTCCACCTCCTCGGCATTGTGGTCGCAGACGAACGCGTGCCCCCGCTCGATGAGACGGACCGCGAAGGCATGCAGCGCGTCGAAGTAGTCCGAGGCGCGGAACGGCTCGAGGCCGGCCTCGTCGCCCTCGGCGAGCTTCGCACCCGCGAGGTGGAAGTCCTCGCCCACGGCCTCGGCGCGCGCGCCGCGCGGCTTGTACACGAGACAGTGGTCGGCCCAGCCCGCCACCAACCAACGCACGTCGGCGGCGATCGACTGCTCGTACTCGACGTCCTCCTTGGTCGGGTTCGTGTCGTCCATGCGGAGGTTGCAGCGCCCCCCGAACTCGCGCGCGATGCCGAAGTTGAGGCAGATCGCCTTGGCGTGCCCGATGTGCAGGTAGCCGTTCGGCTCAGGCGGGAACCGCGTCACGACCTGCCCCACCCGGCCCGCGGCGACGTCGGCCTTCACGATCTCGCGGATGAAGTCCTCGCGTTCGGGGGCGGGGGCAGGCGTGTTCGGCTCGGACATGGACTCGTACCTTCGAGGGCAGGGACCCCGGGGGCGCCGGGACGCGATGCGGAGGTGTCGGGATTATCGCATCCCGCCGCCGGTGTCCAGCCGTGGCCGCCTCCCGGGCGCGCGTGTAGACTGCCGCGCATGTCCCCATCCGGACCCTGGTGGCACCGACTCTGGCCGACCCCCGACAGCGGCCCCACGCTGGCCGACTGGCGTGCCGCGCTCACCGCCCACACGGTGCGGACGTTCGTCGCCATCACCACGGTCTCGGTCGCCCTGCTGGTCGCAACCTACTGGCGGGAGTCCGTGCCGCCCACGGCGGGCCTGCCGCTCGCCATCGTCATGGTGGTGCTGGGGACCCTCGCCCTCGTGCGTACGCCGAAGGCGAGCGCGCTCGTGGTGCTGTTCTCGCTCCTCACGGCCGTGCCGTTCGTGTTCGCGGCCTACGGGGCGTCGGCGGCCGGCTACGTGCCGCTGCTCAGCGTCTGCATCCTCGCCGTCCTGCTCATCGGCCCCGGCAGCGCACCGCTGTTCGTGGCGATGTCCCTGCTCTCGGTGCTCGTCGGAGGTTGGCTGCACCTCCACGGCGCGACGTCCCTGCACAGCGACGACATCGACCCGACCCCGCTCATGCGCTGGGTGCGCCTCACGCTCATCTGGTTCGGCTGCACGAGTGGGGTCGTGTTCGTGACCGCGTGGCTGGTGCGCCGCTTCGAGGACGCGCTGGATGCGCAGAACCGCGCCCTCGCGGAGGTCGCCACCGAGTCGCGCCGCCGCGCCGAGAGCGACTCGCTGCGCACCGCGTCGGAGACCGCGCTCATCGAGGCGCAGCGTCACGGCACGCTCGGTCGTCTGGCGGGCGGGATCGCGCACGACTTCAACAACGCGCTGTTCGTGATCCTCGGATGGAACGACTTCCTCATCCGCGACGACGTCAGCCCCGACCAGCGCCGACAGGCGCATGCCGCCATCCACGACGCGGCCCGCAACGCCGCCGAGTTGTCGAAGCGACTGGTCGCGATCCATCGCGAGCGTGCGGATTCGGCGCGGGTGACCCGCCTGCAGCCCATCGTGGCCGACGCCTCGCGCATGCTCGCGCGGCTGCTCCCCGACGACGTGCGCGTCGAGTCCGAGGTGGGGGAGGCGGCCGCCGTGAACGCCGACCCGGGTGAACTGCAGCAGGTCGTGTTCAACCTCGTACTCGCCGCCCGCGACCTCATGCCGAGCGGTGGACGCATCCTCATCTCCGTCGCCGATGCCGCCGACTCCGGGACGGGTGACGAGGTCGCGCTCGGCGTGCGGTTCGAAGCCGCACGAGAGGCCCTCGCACCCCACAACGATGGGGCGCTGGCCACCGCACTGGCCGGCCCTCGTGCCATCGTCGAGCGCTTGAGCGGCACCATGACCTCGCGATTCGCCTCCGACACCCAAGGGGCGTTCGACGTGTTCCTGCCTTCGGCCCCCGGGACGCGCAACGCCCCGCGCACCGCTGCGCCGGTCGCCCCCGGAGGGCCGACGCGCATCCTCGTGGTCGAGGACGACGATGCCGCACGCGAGCTCATCGTCACGACGCTGCTCACGCGCCAGCACGAGGTCGTCGCGGCCCCGAACGGCGACGTCGCAGTCGAGCGCATCCTCGAGGACGGTGCCGGGTTCGGGATGATGTGCCTCGACGGCATCATCCCGGGGGCGTCCTCCATGACCGTGCTCGAGCGCTTCCGCGAGTGCCACCCGGATCGCCCCGTGCTGGTGTGCTCGGGTTATCTGGGCTCGGCCCGCCTGCAGGAGCTCGTGCGCGAGGGGCGGTTGCCGCTACTCAAGAAGCCGTTCACGCCCGACGAACTGCTGGCCCGGGTGGACGCCCTACTCGCCGAGGTCCGCACGCGCGCCTGACCGCCCGGGCGCGGTCTGGAGCAGCATGTCTCGAAGTAGGTTGTGCGGCGAAGAATGTTGATGCCTCCTGACCGATCCCCCAAGTCGTTGTCCCGGGGGCCGAATCGCCCCGGGGAAGGGCCCGTAACCCCTTGTCCCGGGGCCATCAACATTCTTCGCCGCACAACCTTGCGGACACCGGGACAATGGGTTAGAAGGTTCACCTCATGGACCTTCTCGACCTCGGCCTATGGCCCGTCCTCGGCCTCGGGTTCCTCCTCGGGCTCCGACACGCGACCGACCCCGACCACGTCATCGCCATCACCGCCATCACCACCCGCACCGGACGCCTCGGGCCAGCCGCCCGGCTCGGGCTCGTATGGGGGCTCGGTCACTCCCTCAGCCTGTGGGCGGTGGGGGCCTGCATCATCCTGTTCGGGTGGGTCGTGCCCCCGCGGTTGGGACTCGCGTTCGAGTTCATCGTGGCGCTGGCGCTCATCGTGGTCGGACTGCTCAACCTGCGGCGGAAGGGGCCGGAGCGCTCGGGACTCGAGGACTCGTCGCCCCGGCCACTCGCGCGCCGCGCCTTCGCCGTCGGCGTCCTGCACGGCCTCGCGGGTAGCGCGGCGGTGGCCCTGCTCGTGCTCGCCACCGTGCGCGACCCGTGGTTGGCCTGCGGCTACCTGGTCGTGTTCGCGCTCGGCACCATGATCGGGATGGGCATCGTCACGACCACCTTCGCCGCCCCGGTCGTCCTCGCCTCGCGCGCGTCGGGCCGATGGTTCGGGGCCGCCCGGTGGGCGACGGGAGCGCTCTCCGTGGCGTTCGGCCTGTGGCTGGCGTGGCGGATCGGGTGGGTGGACGGGTTGTTCTCGGCCCATCCGAACTGGACGCCTCACTGACATAGGAGGGCTGAACCCGCCCTCGCCCAGCCGAAGCGCCCGCTCCCCGAGTACCGGGAGCGGGCGCTTCGCTTCTCCACGACCAGCCACCCACGCATGCGCTCGCCGGAGAATGCGCCTCATGCGACTTCCGTGGGGCGCTCACCGCCCCGGCCTCCCGGTTCCGTGATCGGGGCCGTTGACCGAGTGGCACTCAAGCCGCCCGCGGGAGTGGCCGATGTAGGGGTGGGCACCGAAGGTGTGCATAACGCCAGAGGTGTGCGCGTTCCTCCCTCAAGGAGCGCCCCCATGCGATCCGCTCGTCGTGCACACAGTCGAGAGACCCCCACGTGTGGGTGAGCGATCGGTCGGAATGTCGGACGCGTACGCACCCTGCTGCGCGAGTCACGCCCCAACAGGCCGGTGACGGACACCAGGCCTCGAAAGGACGGATATGCGAGCGCTTCTCAACTCCCGGACGGTCGGTCGGAAGGGTCTCGGTAAGGATACCGGGATGACCGCAATCGTCGAGCTCGGATCCCACCACCTGCGGCGCGGTGTGCTGCTCGGATGTCTCGGTCTGCTGACCGTGCTCGCCGCCGTGTTCGCTCCGGTGGACGCGCATGCAGCCGCGAAGATCCAGGGCACCGTGTTCGAGGACGTGAACTACGGCGGTGGGGCGGGGCGCAGTCTGGCCGCCTCGGCCGGCATCGGGGTCCTCAATGCTAGCATCGAGGCCTTCGGCCGCACCCCCGGTGAGTTCGTTAAGGCCACCTACATCGACACGTTGGGGTCGTACAGCCTCAACGGTCTGAACGCAGGCTCCTATATCGTGCGCGTCGTGTGCGCCTCGGTCACGAGCAGCCGGCTGGGTTACTCGCCGGGCCTGCACCTCGCCGTGCCCACGTTCGCGACCGAGCGCCCCGCGCTCGCCAACGTTCCCGTGACGAACCTCGTGGGCGGCCACCTTCCGGCCGAACTCGACGCTCCCGACGCGGGCAACAACGACTACATCGATCCCGTCACGTTCCAGTTCGTGTCCGGCCCGGTCGGCTACGCGCAGACCGCGGTGGTGGTGAACGTCCCCACCTCGAACAGCATCCTCACGGGGATCGACTTCGGCTTCAGCTTCAACGTCGTGAGCAACACCAACGACGACGGCATGGGCTCGTTCCGGCAGTTCCTCGTGAACGCCTCGGGCCTCGACCACACCGGTCTGGCCCAGGACGGCCTCACGCCCGGGGTGGACAACGCCGTGTTCATGATCTCGAACGGCACCGCGGCTCCCGGCCTGCGCGCCTCGAACGACTACTTCGTCGGCGGCGTGGCCAGCATCGCGCTGCAGAGCGCGCTGCCGCCGCTCGACGCCACGGTGGTGCTCGACGCCCAGAACCAGCCCGGGTGGTCGCAGGACCCGATCGTCCTGCTCGACGGTAGCGCCACGTTCGGCGCCAACGGCCTGCTCGTGCAGTCGCCGAACTGCGTCATCCGCGGACTCATCGTCGGCGGCTTCGGCGCCTCCGGCATCTCGGTCAACGACGTCGACGCCGTGATCCAGGGCAACTGGATCGGTCTCGACGCCACCGGCGCCGCGGCGCTCGCGAACGGGACCGACGGTATCGAGGTCTGGACGGACCGCGCCACGGTGGGCGGCACCTCGGCCAGCCAGCGCAACGTCGTCTCGGGCAACGGCAACCACGGCATCCGCGTCGAGTTCCTGTCGTCGCAGTCGGTCGTCCGCGGCAACTGGGTGGGCACCGACGCCACCGGCACCGCGGCGGTCCCCAACGGCGATCTCGCCGGGACCTTCGCCGCGATCCTCGTGAACGGCGACAACACCACGGTGGGTGGGGCCTCGACCGCCGCCCGCAACATCGTCTCGGCCAACACCGGCGCGGGCATCGAGGTCTCGGGCTTCGCCAACGTCGTCCGCGGCAACCGGATCGGCTCCGACGTCAACGGCTCCCCGCTCGGCAACGGCGGTCACGGTCTCTTCGTGTCCGACCTGTTCGGCGGTCAGAACCTGCAGATCGGCGGCGTCGTCGCCGGCACCGGCAACGAGATCCGGAACAACGGCGGCAGCGGTATCGCCACCATGCTCAACGTGGGCGACGGCGTCTCGCTGCTGCGCAATGCGATCGACGACAACGCCCTGCTCGGCATCGACCTGCTGGCCGACGGCCTCGTCAACCCGAACGACCCCGGTGACACCGATACCGGTCTGCAGAACTTCCCGGCGGTGACGCTGGCGCGCACCTCGGAGCAGGACGTTCGGCTCCAGGGCACGTTCGAGAGCACGGCGAACACGCCGTTCCGCTTCGAGCTGTTCGCCAGCCCGCTCGCCGACCCCTCGGGGAATGGCGAGGGCGCGCGCTTCGTCGCGGCGTTCAACGGCAGCACCGACGCCCTCGGCCAGCTCGCCATCGACACGCTGCTCACCGGCGTCGTCAACCTGGGCGAGTCCGTCTCTATGACCGCGACCTCGCTCGACTTCAACAACACCTCGGAGTTCTCCGAGGCGTTCACGTCGACCGACGCCTACGGCATCATCGTGTCGCCGACCGCGGGCCTCGTCACCAGCGAGCCGGGCGACAGCGCCTCGTTCACGGTGGTGCTCGAGTACCGTCCGTCGTCGCCGGTCACGATCGGGCTCGTGAGCCTCGACCCGACCGAGGGCCAGCCGGCCGTCCCGAGCATCACCTTCACCTCGACCAACTGGAACATCCCCCAGACCGTGTGGGTGAAGGGCGTCAACGACTTCGTCATGGACGGCGACCAGGCGTGGACGCTCGAGTTGCAGCCTGCGGTCAGCGCCGATCCCAAGTACAACGGGCGCGACGCCGACGACGTGGCGGTCTCGAACACCGACGAGGACGTGGCGGGCATCACGGTCGCCCCGACCGGCGGGCTCGCGACCACCGAGGCCGGTGGCAGCGACGTCTTCACGGTCCAGCTCGACACCGAGCCGGTCGCTGACGTGGTCATCACGCTCGCGACCGACACCGCGACCGAGGGCGTGACGGACGTGGACACGCTCACGTTCACCGCCTCGAACTGGAACATCCCGCAGACCGTCACGGTCTCGGGCGTGAACGACTTCGTCGTGGACGGCGACACGCCGTTCTCGATCGTCCTCGCGGCTGCGACCAGCACCGACCCGAACTACGACACCATGGACCCGGCCGACGTCTTCGTCACCAACGCCGACGACGACGTGGCGGGCGTGGCGTTCGACCCCGCGCTCGGGCTCACCACCGACGAGAACGGCGGCACCTCCACGGTGAACGTGCGCCTCACGGCCATGCCGGCGGCGGCGGTCAGCTTCTCGCTGGCCTCCTCGGACACCACCGAGGGCACCGTCTCGCCGAGCAGCCTCACGTTCACGGCTGCGAACTGGAACGTGGACCAGGTCGTGACGCTGACCGGCGCGAACGACGTCATCGTGGACGGCATCCAGTCGTGGACGGTGGTCACGGGTGACCTCGTCAGCAGCGACCCGATCTTCGACACCGTCGCGGTGGACGACCTGACGGTGGACAACGCCGACAACGACGTCGCGGACGCGACGGCGACCCCGTCGGCGGGTCTCGTGACGATCGAGGACGGCACGCCAGCGACCTTCACGGTGGTGCTCACCAGCATGCCGTCGGCGCCGGTGACCTTCCCGGTCTCGAGCGACGACACCACCGAGGGTACGGTCTCGCCCGCGAGCCTCACGTTCACGGGTGCGAACTGGAACGTCCCGCAGACGGTCACCGTCACGGGTGCCAACGACGACGTGGACGACGGTGACATCGCGTTCAACGTCGTGCTGGGCGCGATGTCGAGCGCGGACGTGAACTTCGATGGCGTGGACCCCGCGGACGTGTCGGCGTCGAACACCGACGACGACCAGGCGGGGATCACCGTCGCCTTCGGCGCGGGCCTCACCACGGGTGAGCCCGCGGCCGCCGACTCGTTCACGGTCGTCCTCGACTCCGAGCCGACCGCCGACGTGACGTTCTCGCTCGCGTCGGATGACGCCACCGAGGGTGTCGCGGCCGTCGCGAGCCTCACCTTCACCGCGGCCGACTGGAACGTCCCGCAGACCGTGCGCGTCACGGGCGCGGACGACTTCGTCATGGACGCCGACCAGTCGTACACGGTCGTCCTGAACGCGGCCTCGAGCCTCGATCCCAACTACGACACCCTCGACCCGACCGACGTGCCGGTGCTCAACCAGGACGACGACGTCGCGGGCTTCACGGTCTCGGCGCCGTCCGTGCCGGCGACCACCGAGGCGGGGGGGACGGTCACCTTCACGGTCGTGCTCACGAGCGAGCCGGTGGCCGACGTCACCGTGCCCGTCTCGAGCTCGGACCTGACCGAGGGCACCGTGTCGCCCGCGAGCCTCACGTTCACCGCCGTGAACTGGAACGTCGCCCAGACCGTCACGCTGACGGGCGTGGACGACGCTGTGGATGACGGCGACATCGCCTACGACGCGACGCTCGGCGCGGCGACGAGCACCGACCCGAACTACGCCGGGCTGGATGCGACCGACGTCACGATCGGCAACACCGACGACGACCAGGCGGGCATCACCGTGACGCCGGTCGCGGGTCTCGTGACCACCGAGGCCGGTGGCACCGCCACGTTCACGGTCGCGCTCGACTCCGAGCCGGTCGCCGACGTGACGATCCCGGTCTCCTCGAGCGCTTCCGCCGAGGGCACCGTCTCGCCCGCGAGCCTCACGTTCACCGCCGTGAACTGGAACGTCGCCCAGACCGTCACCGTGACGGGTGTGGACGACGCCGTGGACGACGGCGACATCGCGTACAGCATCCTCACGGGTGCGGCCGTCAGCGCCGACCCGAACTACTCGGGCGTGGACGCCGCCGACGTCGCGGTGAGCAACACCGACGACGACCAGGCCGGCATCTCCGTGACGCCGGTCGCGGGTCTCGTCACCACCGAGGCCGGTGGCACCGCCACGTTCACGGTCGTACTCCAGACCG
>JBJTRI010000147.1:0-9504 GCA_046076045.1 bacterium | reverse complement strand
GGAAGGCGATCCCGAAGCCGAGGTACCAGCCCTTCGGCGTCGCGCGCGACAGGACGATCTTCGTGATCTTGTCCGAGACCGTGGAGAGCGTGTGTCCCGGGGCGATGAACTCGGGCTTCTCGCCGGCCGTCTTCGGGGCCTGGCTCATGCGCCGCCTAGCTCCGGGTCGGGGTTGACGAGACGGCCCAGGTAGGTCGTGCGCGGGCGCGTGCCGAGCTCGGCGAGCAGGCCGTAGTGGTGCGGCTCGGCGCGCAGCGCGGCGATCGCGCTCTTCTGGTCGTTGATGTCGCCGAAGGCGATCGCCTGGGTCGGGCAGACCGACTGGCATGCGGTCACGACCTCGCCCTCGCGGATCATGCGACCGTCCTTCTTGGCCTCGATGCGCGCGGCGCTGATGCGCTGCACGCAGTAGGTGCACTTCTCCATCACGCCGCGCGAGCGCACGGTCACATCCGGGTTGCGCGCCGGCTTCAGGGCCTCCGTCTCGAAGTCCGAGTACGGGAAGAAGTTGAAGCGCCGCACCTTGTACGGGCAGTTGTTCGAGCAGTAGCGCGTACCCACGCAGCGGTTGTACACTTGCGCGTTGAGGCCCTCGGGATTGTGGTAGGTGGCGTACACGGGGCACACCATCTCGCACGGCGCGTCACCGCAGTGCTGGCACATCATGGGCACGAAGCGGACGTCGCTCGCCCCCGGCGCCACCTTCTCCTCGAAGCGGTCGATGCGGATCCACGCCATCTCGCGCCCACGGCGCATGAGCTCGGGACCGACGACCGGGATGTTGTTCTCGGCGTAGCACGCCACCACGCACGAGCCGCAGCCCGTGCAGGCGTTGAGGTCGATCGCCATCGCCCAGCGGTGCTTGGCGTTCTTGTACGAACCCTCGCGGACCGGCTCGTGCTTGGGATGGCGGACCTTGAGCTCGGGCTCGAACGCGGTGACCGCGTGCGCCGGCGGCTGCCAGCCCTCGGGCCGCGCGAGCGGCTCGGTGTACTGACCGGGACGCGACATGCTGGGGTGCTGGTCGTGGACGTGCTCGCCCGCCGGGTAGTGCCCGGGGTAGTGCGCGTCGTGACCGCCCGACGAGCCGTGAGCCGCGGCCTCGCCGTGGCCCTTCGCCTCACCGTGACCGACGGCCTCGCCGTGCGCCGCCGCCTCACCGTGACCGGCGACCGCGCCACCGAGCAGTGCCGCGACCGGCACGATCTGCGCGATCTTGCGCCCGTGCTGGTTCTTCTCGGCCTGCTGCTCGTAGAGGTCCATCGCCTTCGCACCGCGCGACGCCTTCACGTTGGCGCCCTGGTACGCCAGCGCACCCGCGGCCGCATCGGTGGCCTGCGGCAGCAGCGCCAGCGCGTTCACGCCACGGCCCTTCGCGTAACGGCCGTACGAGGTGTGGCCCTGACCGAGCGCGATCGCGACCGTGTCCTTGCGGATGCCGGCGTAAAGGTAGGCCGGCGCCTCGACGGTGCCCGCCGCGGTCTCGAGCTTGACGGGGTCGCCCTGCTTCACGCCCAGCGTGGCGGCGGTCTCGGGGTGGATCTCGACCCACGAGCCCCAGACCGTCTTGCTGGTCATGTCGGGCAGCTCCTGCAACCACGGGCGGTTCGCGCCACGACCATCGTAGAAGTTGTTCGACGCGGTCACGAGCAGCGCCAACGGACCGTCGCCCTGACGCTCGGACGCGGCGAACGGGAACGAGGCGGTGAACCGCACGGGTGCGGCGGCCACGTCCTCGAACACGCCACCATCGCGCAGCGACTCCATCCAGAACGTGTCGAAGTCGCGGCCCTTTCCGAAGCGCGCGTGCAGCGTCTGCCAGCGGGCGCGCAGCACGTCGTGGAACGACTCCGGCCAGTTCGCACCGACGCCGGCCTGCTTGCCGATCGCCATGAGCGCATCGCCGAACGAACGCGAGTCGAACATCGGCAGGCGCTTCATGGCGGGCTGCTGCAGCGAGTACACGCCGCGCGCCGACCACGCGTCACCGAAGCTCTCGAGCGCGTGCGACAACGGCAGGATGAGGTCGCAGGCCTCGGCGGTCTCGTCCTTGGCGGTCGCGAGCGCGACCTTGAACGGCACCTTGGCCATGGCCTCGGCCGCACCGGACCACGCCGGCGTGGCGTACACGGGGTTGGTGCCGCTCACGAGCAGCACGTCCACCTGCCCCGCGGCCATGCCCTCGAACTCGCGCACCAACTGTGCGAACGAGGCCAGCCCCGAGAGGTCGAGCGTGCGGTCGAAGCGCACCGTGCGGTTCGTGTTGCCGGCCGCGTGGTTGAGCAGGTTGACCGCGGCGGCGAGGGCGGTGCCCTGCGTGCCCTGCGTGGCGACGCCACCGGCGATCGCGAGGCTCGGACCCGACTTCGCGAACAGGCGCGCGAGGCGCACGATCGTGTCGGCCGGCACCTCGGTCTGCTGCGCGACCGCGTCGGGCGTGTAGGCGGCGACGGCGGCCTTGACCGCGGCGCGCTCGGCGGCCGCGCTGCCGAGGTTCTCGTTGCAGATGACGTGCGCGAGGCCGAGCGCGAGCGCGTACTCGGTGCCCGGCTTGGGCGCGACCCACTCGTCGGCGCTCGCCGCGGTGGTGGACAGGCGCGGCTCGACGGCGACGAAGTGACCGGCGCCATCGTCGCGCTTGGCGCGCATCGCGGCGAAACCACGAGCCTGCGCGACCGGGGAGCCGAACGTCTCGAGAAAGTCGGCACCGAACGCGATCACGCAGCGCGCGGCGGCGAGGTCGAGGTGCGGGACGGCGTCGAGGCCGTAGGTGGCGCGGTTGGCCGCACGCAGCACCTCATAGCCGAACGGCTCCCACATGACGTGACGCGCACCCACGGCCGTGGCGAACTCGCCCGCGAACGCGCGCACCGTGCCGGTCTCGTGACCGGTCAGCAGCAGGCTGCGGCCCTTGGCCTCACCCAGCTTGGTCGCGACGAGCGCGAGCGCCTCGTCCCACGAGATCGCCTTCCAGCCCGCGCCGTCCTTCTGCAGCGGGGTCTTGACGCGGTCGGGGTCGTACAGGCCCTGCAGGCCCGCCTGACCGCGCGCGCACAGACCGCCCTGGCCGAGCGGGTGGTTCGGGTTGCCCTCGAGCTTGATCGCCCGCCCCTCGCGGGTGCGCACGACCGCACCGCACCCGGCCGGACACTCCCGGCAGGTCGTGGCGTGGAAGTACGGCACGCCCGGCATGATGCCGGTCGGCGCGACGAGGTAAGGGATGAGCTTCTCGGCCTCGGGGGCCGCACAGCCCGCGGCGGTGCCGGCGACACCGACACCCACCAGCTTCAGGAATTCGCGACGTTCGAAGACCACCGAGTCGGACATGGCGCCCCTAGTGGTGACAGACCAGGCAGTCCATGCTGGCCGGGTGGGTGGGGTTGTCGAGGTTCTGGCGATGACAGGTCACGCACCAGCCCATCTTGAGCGAGCTGTACTGGTACACGCGGTCCATCGTCTCGACGGGTCCGTGGCACGTCTGGCACTCGATGCCGGCGCGGACGTGCCGCTTGTGGTTGAACCTCACGTGGTCGGGCACCTTGTGCACCTTGACCCACGGCACCTGCTCACCACGCGTCCAGTAGTCGGTCAACTTCACGATCTCGGGCTTGTCGGTCGCGACGACCGTGTGACATCCCATGCACTGGCTGACGGCCGGGATGTTCGCCCAAGGTGAGTTGGCGGCGCTGGAGTGGCAATAGAGGCAGTCCATCTGATTCACGCCCGCATGGATGCGGTGGCTGAACTCGATGGGCTGCTGGGGGCCCTTCGTGGCGCCCAACTTCACGCCGAAGGACTGGGACAGGGCGACGCTCGCGGTGACGAGCGCGCACACGATCAGAGCGGGAGCGATGATCTTGGTCATGGCGGCGCGCACGCTAGAGGCACTTCACCACAATGTCAACCGACTTGTGAATGGATTCACGAACCTCGGCGCAACGAGTGCACGGACAGGCGATTGAACATCGTCGGGACACGTCCGGCGAGACGATGACGATGAGTGCGGAGACTCGACTCGCGGGGTCGTGGAGGATGGTGTAGGACTCCGCAGCGGAGGGCGTGCTAGGTGGGGTGGGATAGGCGACCGTGAACAAGCCGCTATCCGACCGGAGCACGCCAAGCACCAAAGCGCCATCCGTGCCGCCCCCCTTGTGAGGCGGAAATTGTTGAGCGCCCCGGGACAACGGGTTAGCGACTTCGAGGCCGCGACCCGGTGACGGATTCGCAACGGGTTACGGACGCGGATCGAGGCCCGTGCCACTCCTCAACAATCTTCGCCGCACTCACTCTAGGGAAGCCGTGGGCGGTCCACCACCTTGAGCCACTGCCCCTTGCGGACGCGGTCGTCCGCCTCCACCCCGTTCAACACCGCGCCCTCCTCGAGTGGCAGCAGCCCCTCGCCCATCCCCGACCACACCGTGCGGAAGCTCCCCTCGCGTGCGGCGGGCACCACCCGGATGCGGTTCGGGCGCACCGCGAGCGCGGCCGCGTCGGTGAGCGGGGCGATGGAGCGGATGCCGGCCTCGACCTGACGCTCGGCCGCGTCCCCGGGCGACTGGCCGCGCCCGAGCACCTGGAGCATCGCCGCCGACGAGACGCGCACCCAACCGGCGACCATCGGGCTCTGACCGCCCTGACCGTCGGGCACGCTCACGCGACCGATCCACGCGGGCCACTCCCCCAGGCGCTCGCTCGCGCCCTGCGAACCCACGAGCCGACCCGCCGCGCTCATCGCCACCACCTGCTCGGACGGCGAGCGCCCGGCCGACTCGCGCGCGAGCGTGAGTTGCATGATGCCGGTGCCGCCCGCGCCCTCGGCGGTCACGGCGGTGTGCGTGTGCTCGGTGCGCCAGCCCGACGGGAACCGCATGCGGAACCGCAGCACGGGATGCACGAACGAGCCGTCGCCCTCGAACCAGCCGTAGCGCGGGTCCTCGCCGTACACGAGCCCGCGCATGCGCTCGAGGTGCGGACGCTCCCCCACGCGCGCGTCCTTGCGCTGCGCCATGGCCTCGGCCGCCAGTCGGGTGGTGCGCTCGGCGCGGTCGCCCGGATCGGGATGCGTCGAGAGCCACGACGGCAGCGACTGCCCGCCGCGCGCGGCGATGCGCTGCAGCGTGCGGTAGGTGCCCGGCAACTCGCGCGCGTCGTAGCCGGCCACCGCCGAGTAGCGCACCCCGAGCCGGTCGGCCTCGGTCTCGTCGTCGCGCGAGTACTTGAGCATGAGCAGCCCGAGCCCCTGTGCGGCGAGGCCGCTGTACGGCTCGAACTCGGGCGAGATCGCCGAGGCGATGCGCAGACCCAGACCGGCGAGCGTCTGCTGCGTGAGCTGCCGCGCGGAGTGGCGCGCGGTGACGTGCGCGATCTCGTGCCCGAGCACGCCCGCCAACTGGGCCTCGCTCCCCATGTGTGCGAGCAGCCCGCGCGTCACGTAGATGTAGCCGCCCGGCATGGCGAACGCGTTCACCGCCGGGTCGTCGAGCACGGTGAAGCGCCACTTCAGGCCGGGCAGGTCCGAGGCGCGCGCCACGCGCTGCCCCACGCTGTCCACGTAGGCGGTGAGCGCGGCGTCGTCGTACGCGCCGTACTCCGCCACGACCGCGGCATAGCCCTCGCGCCCGATGTCGGCCTCCTGCTCGGGCGTGAGCAGCGACAGCTCGCGGCGACCGGTGGCCGGGTTGACCGCGCAGCCCACGACCGCGGTCAGGGCGGCGGCGAGCAGCACGGCGACGATCAGGGTCGTTCGCGCACGGCGCGGGCGGGGCAGGGTCATGGCGGGCTCCGTGGAGTGCGCGGCCCGCGGCGGGGCCGGGCGGACGATCAGTAGCGGGCGACGGCGCGGTCCACGTCGCGCGACCAGGCGTCGATGCCGCCCTCGAGGTTGAGCAGCGCCGTGTAGCCGCGCGCCTTGAGGAACTGCAGCGCCTGCATGCTGCGCCCGCCGTGATGGCAGGCGAGCACGATCGTGCGATCGGTCGGCAGTTCGGCCAGCCGCAGGGGGACGGTGGCGAGCGGGATGTGGAGCGCGTGGGGGAAGCGCGCGATCGCGAGCTCGTCGGCCTCGCGCACGTCCACCAACAACAGGTCGTCGCCCTGCTGGAGGCGCTGCGACAGCTCGCGCGCGGTGATCCGGCCGCGGGTGCTCATGGGGTCCATCGGGGCCTCCGTTGGGGGTTCGGGCGCATGTCGTGCCCGCTCGTCCACGACGGTAGTGAGCCCCTCCCCGCCGGGCAAGTGTCCGACGGGCGGCCTCCGGTGGTCGTGGCTGGCCGCGGACGGAGTCCTCCTTTAGATTGCCCGCGCGCGGTCCACGCCCGCGCCCCCACCCGACCGTCGTGCACCGGACTCCGGAGGACTCCCGTGAGCCCCACCACGCCCACCGTCGCGCCCGACCTCGATCGCCTCGCCGCCCATACCCTGCGCTTCCTCGCGGTGGATGCGGTGGACAAGGCCCGCTCCGGACATCCGGGCATGCCCATGGGCATGGCCGACGCCGGCTACGTGCTGTGGACGCGCTTCATGCGCTTCGACCCGCGCGACCCCGCGTGGTCGGGCCGCGACCGGTTCGTGCTCTCCGCCGGGCACGGCTCCATGCTGCTCTACGGCCTGCTCCACCTGACGGGCCACGACCTGCCCATGGAGGAGTTGCAGCGCTTCCGTCAGCTCGGCAGTCGCACGCCGGGCCATCCCGAGTACGGCATGACGCCGGGCGTCGAGACCACCACGGGCCCGCTCGGTCAGGGCCTCGGCAACGCGGTCGGCATGGCGCTCGCATCACGCATGCTCGATGCGCGCTTCGCGGGCGACGGCTTCACGCCCGCGGGCTACCGCGTGTTCGGGATCGCCGGGGACGGCTGCCTCATGGAGGGCGTCTCGCACGAGGCCGCCTCGCTCGCCGGCCACCTCGGGCTCGGCAACCTCGTGATGCTCTACGACGACAACCACATCACGATCGACGGCGACACCGCGATCACGTTCAGCGACGACACCGTGCAGCGGTTCGAGGCCTACGGCTGGCACGTCGTCAAGGCCGACCCCTACGACCACGACGCGCTCGCCGCGGCGGTCGCGGCCGCGGTCGCCGAGACGGCACGCCCGAGCCTCGTCGTCTGTCGCAGCCACATCGGCTACGGCTCGCCGCACCGGCAGGACACCAAGCACGCGCACGGCGAACCGCTGGGCGCCGAGGAGACCGCGGCCACCAAGCGCGCGCTCGGCTGGCCCGAGTCGCCCGCGTTCCACGTGCCGGCCGAGGTGCGCGAGCGCTTCGCCGCACTCGCCGCGGAGCGCGCACGCGAGCGCGCCGCGTGGGACGCGCGTTTCGCCGCTTGGCGCGCGGCCGACCCCGAGCGCGCGAAGCACTGGGACGCGTTCGTCGCTGGCGACGCGCCTGTGGACCTCGTCGAGCGGCTGTGCGCGGAGGTCGCGCCCAAGGCGGCGGCGACGCGCGTGCATGGCGGCGCGGTGTTGCAGCGCGCCGCCGCCCTCATGCCGTCGCTCGTCGGCGGCAGCGCCGACCTCGACGGCAGCACGAAGACGCGCATCGAGGGCTCGCCGAGCGTGACCGCGCACGACTTCTCCGGTCGCAACCTGCACTTCGGCGTGCGCGAGCACGGCATGTCGGCGGTCGCGAACGGGCTCGCGTTGTCGGGGTTCATCCCCTACACCGCATCTTTCCTCACCTTCACCGACTACGCGCGCCCCTCGATCCGGCTCGCGGCGCTCATGAAGCTGCGACAGGTCTACGTGTACACGCACGACAGCCTGTTCCTGGGCGAGGACGGTCCTACGCACCAGGCCGTCGAGCACGTCGCGTCGCTGCGGCTCATCCCCGACCTGCTCGTGCTGCGCCCGGCCGACGGGCTCGAGACCGCCGCCGCATGGGGTCTCGCGCTCGAGCGTCGCGACGGCCCCACGTTGCTCGCCCTCACGCGCCAGAACGTGCCCGTGCTCGCGCGCCCCGCCGACTTCACCCCGTCCGACCTGCGGCGTGGTGCGACCGTGCTGCGCGACAGCGACGCGCGTGACGCGATCACGCTCATCGCGACCGGCTCCGAGGTGGCGGTGGCGCTCGATGCCGCCGAGCGTCTCGCGAAGGTCGGCGTGGCGACGCGTGTCGTGAGCATGCTGGCCCCGCAGATCCTGCGGACGCAGGACGCGGCGTTCCGCGACCGCGTGCTGCCGCCCGGCGGCCGCCGCGTGAGCGTCGAGGCGGGCGTCACCGGCGGATGGTGGGAGTGGCTCGGGGACCGCGGACTCGCGATCGGCGTGGATCGCTTCGGCGAGTCCGCACCGGCCGAGGTGCTCGCCGAGCACTTCGGACTCACGGGCGAGGCGGTGGCGCGCCGCGTACAGGAGTGGGCGAAGTCGGCCTGATCGCGACCCTCCCCCCGGCGTGAGCCCCGCGGTGCGTTGCGTGCGCCGCGGGGCTCTTCCATCATGCGCACCCTCCATCCCACCTCCGTGAGGTCCCCGTGTCCGTGCGTCGCTCCAGTGGTCTCCTGCTCCACCCCACCTCGCTGTCGGGTCCGTTCGCGTGCGGCGACCTGGGCCCCTCGGCGCACGCGTTCGTGGACTTCCTCGCCGACGCCGGGCAGTCGTTGTGGCAGGTGCTCCCGCTCGGACCCACGGGTTACGGCGACTCGCCCTACCAGTGCTTCTCGGCGTTCGCGGGCCAGCCGCTGCTGGTCTCGCCCGAGGGTCTGGCGCGCGACGGGCTGTTGAGCGAGCGCGAGATCGCGCGCCTGCCGCAGCGCCCGCACCTCGACGCCTCCACCGACTTCGGGGCGGCGGTCGAGTCCGCGGCGCGCGTGGCGGGCGCGCTCGCCGAACGCCTGCCCGGGCACGCGCTCGAGCCCGAGTTCGAGGCGTTCCGTTGCGCGACGCCGTGGCTCGCCGACCACGCGCTGTTCATGGCGATCCGCGAGGTGCACGGCGGCCAGCCGTGGTCGGAGTGGCCCGAGCCCCTCCGCCTGCGCGAGCCCGCCGCCCTCGCCGAGGCGCGCCGCACGCTCGAGACGCGCGTGCGCGCGCACGAGGCCATGCAGTGGGCGTTCGCGCGCCAGTGGCGTGCGTTGCGCGCCCACGCCTACGCGCGCGGCGTGTCGTTGATCGGGGACGCGCCCATCTTCGTGGCATACGACAGCACCGACGTGTGGGCCGCGCCGCACCTCTTCCAACTCGACGAGCAGGGCCGCCCGACCGCGGTCGCGGGCGTGCCGCCCGACTACTTCAGCGAGACCGGCCAGCTGTGGGGCAACCCGCTGTACCGCTGGGAGGCGCACGCCGCCGACGGCTACGCGTGGTGGTGCGAGCGACTGCGCGCGCTCACGGCGTGCGTGGACCGCGTGCGGCTCGACCACTTCATCGGGTTCGTGCGCTACTGGTCGGTGCCGCCCGATGCGCCCGACGCCCGCCCCGGCGCATGGTGTCCCGGCCCCGGCGAGCCGCTGTTCCGCGCGCTCGAGCGCGCGCTCGGCGGCCTGCCGATCGTCGCCGAGGACC
>JBJTRI010000146.1:0-4006 GCA_046076045.1 bacterium | reverse complement strand
TACCAGCCGGCGGGCAGCACGCGGTTGGTGGTCACGACCGACGACGCGGTCGAGAGCGTGATGCCGCGACGCAGGTCGTTGAACAACCGCAGCGACGGGTGCGGGTTGAACTCGATGTCGTAGCGCCCCGCGGGCACCGTGACCGAGTAGTTGCCGTTCACGTCGGTGGTGTCGTTGGTGAGGAACACCATCACGCCATTGCGATCGAACACGTCGAGATCGACCGGGTACACGCCGGTGCCATCGGCGCGGGTGAGCCGGCCGTTCAGGACGGCCGCCCCGACCGGTGTGGTCGCAAGGAGGAGCGAGAGCGTGGAGAGCAGTGCGAGAGGGAGAGCGCACATGTTGGTCTTCCGGGGGATCACTCGCCGCCGCCGGTCCATGCGAGACCGAGGGTGACGCTGTGGGTGTCGTAGTTGCGGTCGATGCGGGACGAGGTCTGGTTGGTGAAGCCGCCACCGAGCGACCCCACCAGACCGGGACGGAGCGTGCGGGAGAGGCGCAGGCCCATCTCGATCCACTGGTCGCGACGGCGGTAGTTGGAGTCGCCGAGGATGGCGTCGGTGTAGCGCTGGGTGCCCGACTCGAACGACAGGTCGGCCTTCCACGGGCCCACGGTGCGGAGGACGCCGCCACCGATCGTGCGGCTGGACTTCACGTACTTGCGCGACTGGGTGCGGTCACGGCCCACCACGGCCTCGAGCCGCAGGTCGGTGCCCTTCACGGGGGTGACCACGAACTGGCCCGAGAGCTCGTGCAGACGGCCGTCGCGCAGGCGGTTCACCGAGTCGGCGAACACCTCGTGGTCCATGAGGCCCTCGAGTCGCACGCGCATGCGGTTGTCGATCACCTGACGCACGCCGAGCACTCCCTGCAGGCGGCGGAACTCGCCACCCTCCTCGGGGTCGGTCGGGAACTTGTTGCGCTGCGGGATGTACTCCCCGTCCAGCGTCACGGTGGTCTTACCACGACGCACGCTCGTGCCCACGGCGAACCAGCCGTAGTTGGCGGTGGTGAAGTCGCGCATCAGGTGGCCACCCGCGCTCGCGGTCACGCCGACCTTGTAGACCTTGAGGAAGCGGTTGGCGGTCGCGATCTCGACGGCGGGGTCCAGACCCTGGTCCGATCCGGTGATCGTGGAGCCCGGGAACGCGTTCGGGGTCGCGAAGCCCTCCAGCCGCACGGTGTACTCGGGCACCTCCCAACCCTTCGCCAGGGCGGGAGCGGCACACACCATGAGCAACAGCATCGTCATCGCACGCCGGATCATCACGCGAGTCCCTCCCGCCACCGGTCCCATCGGGCCGTGTCGCGCGCGCGTTCGCGCGAACCGTCCCGCCATCCATGAACGGCACGCACCCGCGCCAACGACGCGCAGGCGTGCGCCCGCAGGAGCGCCGCGTCGAACGCGCCGCCCCTCTGTCCGTAACCCCGCAGGAACGCCTGCCACGCGGCCGGGGCCGCATCGGGCGCTTCCCACGCGAGGTGCGCGAGGAAGTTGCCGAGATCCTCCTCGGCCTCCCCCAGCCGACCGCGCTCCCAATCGAGCACGGTCACCTGGTCCTCGCCGACCACGATCTGCAACGGGTGCAGGTCGCCGTGGATCCACGCGGCCCGTCCCGTGGCGCTCGACATCGCGCCCGCGGCATCGAGGTCGCGGTCGAGTTCGTCGGCGAACGCCGGTTCGGCCCGCCGCACGAGTGCGACCTGCTTGCGGCCCGAGGCGACCGCACCCGCGAGCCCGTTCACCGGGGTCACCGCATCGCCCGCGGTGGCGTGCGCGCGCGCCATCTGCGCGCCGAGCGACTCCCACACCGCAGCACCCTCGTGCGCAGGGTCGATCGCGCGACCCGGCACCGCCTCGGCCCACCAACCCGGGGCCTCCTCGGCCAGGGCGAGCGGGCGCGACGCCGGGATGCCGGCCGCGGCGAGCCGCTCGTAGGAGGTGGTGATGCGCGTCCACGCCTTGGCGACCGCACCCGCGGGACGCAGGAACAGGAAGCGAGTGCCCCCCACCTCGCGCAGTGCCGCGCGCTTGCCGAGGCGGTGACCCGCCGAGGCGAAGCGCCCGCTCGCGAGCAGCGTGGCGAGCGCGGGCAGCGCGGGGTCAAGCGGGAAGTCGCAGGCCTCCACGGTGTCCCCGAGCCGCAACCAGCGCACCACCTTGCCGGGGGCGTCCACGGACTCGAGTCGCACCATGGCGCCGTCGTCGCCCTCGGGCCACACCGCGGCCACGCGCGACGCGTGCGCGTCCACGCCGGGCACGTCGAATCGACGCTGCGGGTCGTTGAGCGCCGCGAGCCACGCGCCCACCGCGCCCGCGGGCGCGTCCGAGGCGACGGGCACGGGGACCGCGTCGAGCGCGGCCTCGGAGGCGGTCAACGTATCGAGTGCGCGCGCACGCCAGTCGGCGCGGCCGCGCTGCAGGCCCTCGATCGCGCGTCGGGCCTCGTGGGCGGCGACCTGCCAGGTCAGGCGCGCGGCGTCGAACCGGTCGGCCAACACCTCGCGGGCGAGCGGCGCGACCCACGACGGATCGAGTCCGCGCCCGCGCAGGTCTGCGACGAGCGACGCGAAGTCGAAGTGCGGGTCGCCGTTCACACCCTCGTCCCAGTCGATCACCGCGACACCGTCACCCTCGACCAGCAACTGGTCGGTGCCGAGGTCGCCGTGGTTGAACACCGCGGTCGCGGGGGCCAGCACCGCGAGCGCGGTCGCGAGCCGGGTGCGGAGCACGCGTACGCGCGGCTCGAGTTCGGGGGCGACCGCCGCGAGCGCATCGAGCGCGCGCTGACCGGCGACGAGTTCGTCCTGGTCGGTGCGCCGTCCGAGCGCC
Organism: bacterium; assembly: GCA_046076045.1. Taxonomy (GTDB): domain Bacteria; phylum Eisenbacteria; class RBG-16-71-46; order RBG-16-71-46; family RBG-16-71-46; genus JAIOPA01. The sequence goes on along the minus strand of JBJTRI010000146.1, from coordinate 1,170 downwards.
GGGGCGGGTGCGGCATGCAGTTCGGCGAAGGCGGCACGCAGCGCGGCGCGCTGGGCATCGGTCGGCGTGGCCGCGAGCGAACGACCGGGGGCGACCGCGGTCGCGAACCAGCCGCGCTCGAGGTCCTCGAACACCACCGCGGGCGCACGCAGGGCGCGACGCTCTGCGGCCGCATGCCACGGCGCGAGCCGGTCGGCCAGTTCGGCGGCCGGCATGACGCGCGCATAGGCGCGCCACGACTCCTTCTCGCCGGTGGCGTCGTTGACGAGCCGCAGGTCGAGTTCGAGCACGGCACGGCGGCCCGGCTTCCAGCGCACCGCGTGCACGCGCGAACCGCGCGCCTTCACGCGCAGACCGCGCTGCCCGAACGGCGTGTCGGGCGCGCCCAGACGGTTGCCCACGCGGCGCTCGTCGGCCACCGCCGAGAGCCCCTTGAGCAGGCGGTCGTTCGGGAACGCCAGATAGAGCGCGTCGTCCAATCGCAGCAACGCCGGACCGAGTCGCGGCTCCAGCAGGCGCAGCGTCTCGGCCTTGTCGGCGGCCTCGTGCAGACCGTCGCCGAGGTAGAGCGAGGCCAGCGTCTCGACCGGCCCCTCGTCGGTGCGCCACTGCAGGCGCACGCCGAGCAGCGCGCTCGTACCCGGCTTCCAGCGCAGGTAGAACGGCGCGGCCGACTCGAGCGTGCCGCGGTCGTCGCGGATCGGCGCGAGCCGCGCCATGAGGCGCGCGGGGTCGAGGAGGTCGCCCAGCACGGGCAACCGGGTGGTCCTGGTGTCGTTCACGCGGTCCGTCCCGCCTGCGGCTCCAGTGCGACCGCTCGGCCACCGCGGCTCGAGACCACCTTGCCGCCCGCGAGCATGACCTCGACGTCGGCGGTGAAGCCCGGGTGGTCCTGATGCGTCACCAACAACACGGTGCGTCCCGCCGAGACGTTGTGGAGCGCGGCCAGCACGTGGTCGCGACTCGTCTCGTCGAGGTGCGAGAACGGCTCGTCGAGGATCAGGATGGGGGCGTTCCGAAGCGCCGCGCGCGCCAACGCCACGCGCTGCCGCTGCCCGCCCGAGAGCTGGGCGCCGCGCTCGCCGAGCACGGTGTCGAGCCCCTGCGGCAGGTCGTTCACGAACCGCATCACGCCGGCCGCCTCGGCCGCCGCGAGGACGCGGTCCTCGG
>JBJTRI010000145.1:0-7254 GCA_046076045.1 bacterium | reverse complement strand
GAGGGGTTCTGGGAGAGAGAGGGGGGGACCGAGGCGGGAGTGCCGGGGGTAGCGGGGAGGGGGGCGCGGCTGTGGGGTGGCCACCCCTCAACGGTAGCGAGCCGCCGCCCCCGACCGCCACCCCAATCGCCCCGGACCCTTGCCTCGCCCGCCGTTCGGCGGGTCCGCAGGGACCGGTCCGTTGCAGCTTGCACGGGGGCGCCGGCCCCTCCCTATATAGAGGGGCACGGTCTGGTAGCCTGCCCGCGCCATGGCCCTCGACCCCGCCCGACCCGTCCGCGTCCGCTTCGCACCCAGCCCGACCGGCTGGCTGCACGTCGGCGGGGCCCGGACCGCGTACTTCAACTGGTTGTTCGCCCGCCGCCATGGCGGCGCGTTCGTGCTGCGGATCGAGGACACCGACGCCGAGCGCTCGAGTGTCGAGAGCGAGCGCGGCGTGCTCGAGGACCTGCGCTGGCTCGGCCTCGCGTGGGACGAGGGTCCCGATGTGGGCGGCCCGTTCGGGCCCTACCGGCAGAGCGAGCGGCTCGCCCTCTATCGCGAGCACGCCGACCGCCTGCGCGGACTCGGGCTCGCGTACCGCTGCTTCTGCACCGACGACGCGCTCGCCGAGCGTCGCGCCGCCGCACAGGCCGCAGGCCGTCCGCCGCACTACGACGGGCGCTGCCGCCGGCTCCCGGCCGCCGAATCCGACGCGCGGGCCGCCGCGGGTGAGGCGCACAGCGTGCGGTTCGTGGTGCACGACCGCGACTGGACGCTCGACGACGCCGTGCGCGGCCCCGTGACGTTCCCCGCCGGCATGGTGGGCGACTTCGTGCTGCTGCGCTCGTCGGGACTGCCGACCTACAACTTCGCGTGCGTGGTGGACGACCGGCTCATGGCGATCACGCACGTGCTGCGCGCCGAGGAGCACCTCGCGAACACGCCGCGCCAGCTCATGCTGTGGGACGCCTTCGGGTGGGCGCCACCGGTGTACGCGCACGTCGCGCTCATCCTCAATCCCGATCGCACCAAGATGAGCAAGCGTTCCGGCGAGGCCGCGGTCGCGGTGGGCGATTGGCGGCGCGCGGGCTACGTGCCCGAGGCGCTGCTCGCGTACCTCGGTCTGCTCGGGTTCCATCCCGGGGACGAGCGCGACCTGCTGTCGCGCGCCGAGATGCTCGAGGCGTTCACGCTCGAGCGCGTCGGCCGCAGTGGATCGGTGTTCGACGCCGCCAAGTTGGCGTGGACCAACGCGCACGTCCTGCACCACGCCGAGCCCGCGGCGATCGAGGGTTGGCTCGCCGCGTCCGGACCCGACGCGCCCGCGTTCCTGCCCGCCGCCGCCGCGCGGTGGACCCCCGAGGTGCGCGCGCGCGTGCTCACGGCGGTGCGCGGCAACCTCGCCACGCTCGCCGACCTCGGGCCCGAACTCGCGCCCTTCCTCGACGACGCCCCCGCGCCCGAACCCGACGCCCGGACCGCGCTCGCCGCGCCCCGGGCGGGCGAGGTGTGCGACGCGGCTGCGGCCGCGCTGGGCGCGCTTGCGGACTGGCGCGCGGACGGTGTTCAATCCGCCATTCGCAAGGTGGGTGCCGACCTCGGTGTGAAGGGGCGGGACCTGTTCCAGCCCGTCCGTGCGGCCCTCACCGGGCGCACGCACGGCCCCGAACTGCCGCTCGTCGCCGAGTTGCTCGGTCGCGAGCGCTGCGTCGAGCGGCTCACCCGCGCGGGCCGATCACCGGTGTGATCGCGGTCGCGCGGCACCTCCTCGGCAGCACGGCAGTGTCCCCGACAACGAAGGAGTCGTGATGAAGGTCGCGGTGCTCATGGGTGGGCGCTCGAGCGAGCGCGAGATCTCGCTGCGCACGGGGCAGGGTGTGGCGCAGGCGCTGCGCAACCTCGGGCACGACACGACCTCGGTGGATGCCGCCGATGGCGCGGTGCTGACGCCCGGGCAGGAGGAGTCGTCGGCGCGTCCGCTCGCCGCGGTCCAGGCGCTGCCCGTGTCGGCCATGCTCGTCGGGCTGCAGACGCCCGCGGTGCTCGCGGCCGACGTGGTGTTCATCGCGCTGCACGGCAAGTACGGCGAGGACGGCCTGGTGCAGGGCGCGCTCGAGTTGCTCGGCAAGGTCTACACGGGCTCCGGCGTGCTCGCGAGCGCGCTCGCCATGGACAAGGCCATGTCCAAGCGCGTGTTCGAGCGCGAGGCCATCCCGACGCCGCACTGGATCGTGCTCGAGGCCGGCGTGCCGGGCAGCACCGTGGACGTGCGCCAACTCGGCGGCTACCCCATCGTGGTGAAGCCGAACTCCGAGGGCTCCACCATGGGCCTCACCATCGTGAAGGGACCGTCCGAACTCGACGCCGCCATCGCGCTCGCGGGTCGCCACGACTCGCAGGTGTTGCTCGAGCAGTACATCGAGGGGCGCGAGCTCACGGTGGCGGTGGTGGGCGAGGAGGCCTTCCCGATCGTCGAGATCGAGCCGAAGAGCGGGTTCTACGACTACAAGGCCAAGTACACGAAGGGCATGACCGAGTACACCTGCCCGGCCGACCTGGACAAGGAAGTGGCGCGCCACTTGCGCGAACTCGCGGTCGAGTGCGCCAACGTGCTGGGTTGTCGCGGCGTCGTGCGTGTGGACTTCCGCCTCAACGACGACGACGAGGCGTTCGTGCTCGAGGTCAACACCGTCCCCGGCATGACGCCGACGAGCCTCGTGCCCATGGCGGCTGCCGCCAAGAAGCTCACCTACGAGCAGTTGGTCGCGCGCATGCTCGACATGGCGCGCGCCGACGCCGGCAGTCACGGCGTCACCCACTGAACCGGCCCCGCGGCCGAACCCGAGGAGAGGACCCGACCATGGACCGCACCCTGGAGTTCCTGAAGGAGCTGACCGACGCGCACGGCGTTCCCGGCCACGAGGAGGAGGTCGCGAAGGTCCTGCGCCGCCACCTCGCCGACGTGGGGCCGTTCTCGAAGGACCGTCTCGGCAGCTTCGTGTGCGAGAAGGTCGGCGACCCCAAGGGGCCGCGCGTCATGCTGGCCGGTCACCTCGACGAGGTCGGCTTCATGGTGCGCAACGTGAGCAAGGAGGGCTTCGTCCGCTTCCTGCCGCTCGGCGGCTGGTGGGGGCACGTCGTGCTGGGGCAGCGCCTCATCATCAAGACGCGACGCGGCGACGTGCTGGGTGTGGTCGGCAGCAAGCCGCCGCACGAATTGCGCGACGAGGACCGCAAGAAGGTGCTCGAGATCAAGGACATGTACCTCGACGTCGGCGCGACGAGCGACTGGGACGTACGCAAGAAGCTCGACATCCGCCCCGGTGACCCGATCGTGCCCGATTCGTCGTTCGCGGTGATGGCGAACCCCAACCTGCTGCTCGCGAAGGCGTGGGACAACCGCATCGGTTGCGCCATGGCCGCCGAGACCGCGCGCCGTCTGGTGGGGCAGAAGCACCCGAACACGCTGTTCGCGGTCGCCACGGTGCAGGAGGAGGTCGGCCTGCGCGGAGCCAAGACCGTCTCGAGCAAGGTGCGCCCCGACGTGGGCATCGCGCTCGACGTGGGCATCGCGCACGACACGCCGGGCACCGAGGGCGACGAGCGCCTCGGCGGTGGGCCGCTGCTGGTGATCTACGACGCGACCAGCATCCCGAACCGCCGTCTGCGCGACCTCGTCATGGACACCGCGAAGTCGCTCAAGATCCCGCTCCAGTTCGAGGCCATCGAGCGCGGCGGCACCGACGCGGGCCGCATCCACCTGTCGGGCGAGGGCGTGCCCACGCTCTCCATGGGTGTGGCGGCTCGCTACATCCACAGCCACATCAGCATCATCGACCGGCGCGACTACGAGGCCACGGTGAAGCTGCTCGTCGCGGTCGTGAAGCGCCTCGACCGCCGCACCGTCGAGGGGTTGGTCTGATCCGCGGGGCGCGCGGTCGCCGCCGGCGTTCGCGCGCCCCCGAGGTGTCCGCATGATCGCGTTCCTGCTCGCGGCTCCGTCCAAGAACCACTGGAAGCTGCCGCCGTGGCTCCAGCCCGACCCCGAGGACCTCGCGGTCACGCTGGCGCGCGTGCTGCTCACGCTCATCACCGCGTGGGTGGTGCAGCGCGTCCTGTTCCTGCTGGTCAAGCGCGGCGAGCACTGGCTCGTCGCCGCCGCGCGCGACACCGGGCACGGCGTGCAGCGCGCGCGTACCGTGGGGCAGATCCTGCGCAACGCGGTCACGTTCGTGGTCACGGCGTACGCGCTGGTGCACTCGCTCTCGATCTTCGGCTGGGACGTGAAGCCGTTGCTCGTCGGCGCCTCCATCCTGGGCGCGGCGTTGGGCTTCGGCGCGCAGTTCCTGGTGCGCGACGTCATCGCGGGCACGTTCATCTTCATCGAGGACCAGTTCGTGGTGGGCGACACCATCGAGGTCAACGGACTCGCCGCCACGGTGGAGGCCGTGACGTTGCGCAGCACGCGTCTGCGCGACTTCCAGGGGCGCGAGCTGCACGTTCCCAACGGCGAGATGAAGATCGTCATCAACCACAGCCGCGGCTGGAACCGCGCGGTCGTGGACCTGCCGGTGGCCCCGGGGCAGGACGTCGCGCACGTGCTGCGCGCCACCGAGGGCGTGGTGCGCGAGCTCAACGCCGACCCGGCGTGGCGGGACCTGCTCGTGGAGCCGTTCAGCGTGATCGGGTTCGAGCGCGTGGGCAACGACGGCGCCCTGCTGCGGGTGGTCGCGCGCGCGCGTCCGGGTGGCGACGCTGCCCGCCTGTCGCGCGAGGCCCGGCTGCGTCTGCTGCAACGCTGGAAGGACGAGGGCATCCAAACGCCGGGCGAGGCCGGGGCGCGTTCCGCGACCGCCACCGAACCCGCGCCGCCGTCGCTGACCCCCGACGCCTGACTCCCCGCATCCGCAGCACCGCCGCTGACCCCGACGTCCGATCCCCTGCACCCGCTCCACCACTGCAGACGCCCGACTCCTCACTCTCCGCATCCGCACCACCACCGCTGCCCCCCGCCGCCTGACCGCCCGCCGAGGACACCCATGGCCATGCGCATCTACGACACCCTGACGCGCGACAAGCGCGAGTTCGTTCCCGTCACGCCCGGCAAGGTGGGCATGTACGTGTGCGGCATGACCGTGCAGAACAAGCCGCACGTCGGGCACATCCGGGCCTCGCTCTCGGCCGAGGTCATGCGCCGGTGGTTCGAGCACTGCGGCTACGAGGTCACGTACGTCTACAACTTCACCGACGTGGACGACAAGATCATCGAGCGCGCGAACGCCGAGGGCGTGGACTACGCCAGCGTGAGCGAGCGCAACATCGACGCGTACCTGCGCTTCGCCGACCACCACAACATCAAGCGCGCGACCCACTACCCGCGCGCGACGCGGCACATCGCCGAGATGCACCACATGATCGCCACGCTCATCGAGAAGGGCTTCGCCTACGCGGCGGGCGGCGACGTGTACTACGACGTCCGCAAGAAGTCGGACTACGGCAAGCTGTCGGGCCGTCGCGTGGACGAGCTGCGCGAGGGCTATCGCATCGAGCCCGGCGAGGCCAAGCGCGATGCGCTCGACTTCGCGTTGTGGAAGGGCGCCAAGGAGGGCGAGCCCGCGTGGGACAGCCCGTGGGGCCCGGGGCGACCGGGGTGGCACATCGAGTGCTCGGCCATGGCGATGAAGTACCTCGGCGAGACGTTCGACATCCACGGCGGCGGGCAGGACCTCATCTTCCCGCACCACGAGAACGAGATCGCGCAGAGCGAGGCGTACTGCGGCAAGCCGTTCGCGAACTACTGGTGCGAGAACGGCCTCGTGAACCTGGGCGGCGCCAAGATGTCGAAGAGCGTCGGCAACTTCTTCTTCATCGAGGACATCGCGCGCGACTGGGACCCCGAGGTGGTGCGCTTCTACCTCATGAGCACGCACTACCGCAGCCCGATCGAGTTCGGCACCGAGCGACTCGAGGAGGCCTCGCGCGCCTATGCGCGCCTGCGCGGTCCGCTCGAGCGCGCGCAGGTCTGGAACGCGCCCGACGGTCCGGCACCGGGAGGTGCGCTCGGAGAGGCCGTGGCCGAGGCCGAGCGACGGTTCCGCGAGGAGATGGAGGACGACTTCAACTCGGCCGGTGCGCTGGGTCACCTGTTCAACCTGGCGACCGCGGTGAACCGCGCGCTCGACGAGGGCGGTGGCGCCGAAGCGGTGCAGGGCGCGAAGGCGCTGTACCGGCTGGGCTCGATCCTCGGGTTGTTCTGGCTCGCGCCCAAGGCCGAGTCGTGGTCGCCCGAGGTGCTCGCGCTCGCCGAGCAGCGCGCGGCGGCGCGTGCGGCGAAGGACTGGAAGCGCTCCGACGAGTTGCGCGACCGCCTCAGGGCGCTCGGGGCGAACCCGGTGGACTCCAAGGACGGGCAGAAGCTCGAGCGGCTCTAGGCCCGGCGCCGCCACATCCCGTCGGTCGTGAGGCGGGGATCGTTGACGCCCCCGGTGAGGCTCGCGCCCGGCGGGGGGCGATTCGCGTGGGGGCGGCAGACGAGGACCCCGGGACGTCGCCGTCCCGGGGCCCCTTGCTTCCCCTCTCAGCACCGGCCACCGGCTCGCACACCGGCGACCGCATCCGCTCGTCCCCTGAACGAACGGTCAGGAGGGCACCCGGTCGTCGGCCCTTGAGGGGCCGAGGGACCGCCGCGGAGGTCCCCGCGGCGCCGTTCCCGAGTCGCGGGGCGGGCATCGAGTGGGACGGGGGATAGCCTCGGGCGTTCCCCCGTCGGCAAGAGGGGCACCACGGTAGGGCCTTCAGGAATCACGGACCGGTCGCGGACGTGGTCCGGTTCGGAACGGCGTCCCGAGCCCGAGCGGGCGGGACCGCTTCAAGCGCGGGACCGCCTCGCGCGAGGGTGGCAGAAGTGGCGCGGGTGTGTGGCCGCTTCGCGCGCGGGGGGGGCGGGGTGGCACGGGGGTGCGGGGCCGCTTCGCGAGCGGGGGGCTGGCGTGGCTCGGGCGTGCGGGGCCGCTTCGCGAGCGGGGGACTGGGGTGGCTGTGCGCGCGGGCCCGCATCGCGCAGGGCCTTGCGCCGGTGCGTGGCGTGGCCCGGGGCACATACGGCGTGGCGCCAGGCGGCCAAGCGCCCCGGTCACATTCCCCTTGCCGCTCGCGCTCGCGCGGGTCTAGCCTTCCGGGACCGGGCGTTCGTGGGCCGCGGATCCTCGAAGGCGACATGACGTCGCTGGGCGGGGTTCACGGTCCACGCGTCCGGTCTTGCTTTCTCCACGG
>JBJTRI010000144.1:0-22727 GCA_046076045.1 bacterium | reverse complement strand
TGCTGTCCTGCTCGCGCGTGAGGCCGAAGACCTGATGGCCCCGACGGACGAGTCGTTCGGCGACGGCGCTACCGATGTAGCCCGTCGCCCCGGTGACGAGGATGCGTTGCGGCTTCATGACTTCTCCTTCCGGCCCATGGGCCTGACCTCAATTTCGGCTGCGAGTGGCCGGGCTTGAGCGGCACCACGGGAGTGGGGGCACGAAAGGGGCTACCGCCTGCCGGGCGAAGGCAGGGGCCGCTTGAAGGGTTCGCCGCCCAGCGCGTTCCGGGGCAGTGGGTTGCCCGTTCGCGACCGCGCACGTCCGGCCCGCCCGGCGCACCGCCGGGACGGGCGGGCGCGGTCACTCGCCGCGGTAGGTCACGCGCGAGGTCGTGGTCTCGTGCACGGTGATCGCGACCAGGTGCGGCACGAGGGGGCACAGGCGGTTCCACAGCCAGTGCGCGAGGTGCTCGGCGGTCGGGTTCTCGAGTCCCGGGATGTCGTTGAGCACGCGGTGGTCGAGCTCCTGCTTGATCACGGGTTCGACGCGCGCGGAGACCTCACCGAAGTCCACGAGCCAACCCATGCGCGGATCCACCTCGCCCGCGGCGCACACCTCGACGCGGTACGAGTGACCGTGCATGCGATGGCACTTGTGCTCGGGCGGCACCATGGGCAGACGGTGCGCCGACTCGAATCGGAACTCCTTCACCAGCTCGACACGCACGGGACGGTCCTCTCTCTCTAACGATCGCGCGCGGTGGCGTAGCGCGTGGGGTCGGCGACGCCGGCCTCGCGGAAGCCCTTCGCACGCAGGGTGCAACTGTCGCACGCGCCGCAGGCGAGGCCGTCGGGCGTGGGGTCGTAGCACGAGTGGGTGATCGCGTAGTCCACCCCCAGCGAGACGCCGAGCCGGATGATACCGGCCTTGTCGAGTCGCATGAGCGGGGTGTGCACCGTGAAGCGCGCACCCTCGACCCCGGCCTGGGTGGCGAGCGCGGCCATGGCCTCGAACGCGCGCACGAACTCGGGTCGGCAGTCGGGGTAGCCCGAGTAGTCGAGCACGTTCATGCCGGCGATGAGGTCGGTCGCGCCCACGGTCTCGGCGAAGCCCAGCGCGATGCTGAGGAACGTGGCGTTGCGCGCGGGCACGTAGGTGACCGGTACGCCGGTGGCCATGGCGGCCTCGTCGCGCCCCTTCGGCACCGCGACGTCGGCCGTGAGCGCCGAGCCGCCGATCGCGCGCAGGTCCACGCGCACGAGGCGGTGGTCGGTGACGCCGCGTGCCGCCGCGACGCGCGCGGCCGAGTCCAGTTCGACGCGGTGGCGCTGGCCGTAGTCGATCGCGAGCGTGTGGCAGGTCATGCCCTCGCCCTGCGCCCATGCGAGCGCGGTGGTGGAGTCGAGGCCGCCCGAGAGCAGCACGATGGCGTGGCGCGCGGGACCCATGCTCATACCCCTCGCTTGGCGCCCCACAACCAGACGTGCAGGCGCGGGGACAGGCGCAACCCTTCGCGCAGCGCGAACGGGGCGAGGACGCGCGCCCGCTCGGCGAGCGCGGCGTCGGTCATGCCCTCGGGCATCAGCATGACGCGGGCATGCGGGATCGCGTGCGCCGCGAGCAACCGCAGGGCGTCGTCCTCGTCGCCCTCGCCCACCACCAGCTTCACCGTGGTGCGCGGGTCGGCGAGGAACGCGGCGGCGTGCGCCCACGTGCGCTCCCAACCCTCGGTGGCGCGCGGCAGCTTGGGCGACCACATCCAGTGCAGGCGCTCGTGCGCGAGCGGCGGCGGCACGATGCCGCTGGTCTCCACCTCGACGCGCGGCCAGCGGCCCACGGCGGCGGCGAGCAGGCGGTCCACGCCGGGGTGCGCGAGCGGTTCGCCGCCCGTCACGACGAGTAGCGGAGCGTCGCCGAGTGCGCGCAGGTCGTCGAACGCCTCGGCGATCGTGCGGGCCTGCCCGCCCTCGGCGTCCCACGTGTACTTGGTGTCGCACCAGCGACAGCCCACGTCGCAGCCCTGCAGGCGCAGGAAGTGCGCGGGCGTGCCGACCGACGGTCCCTCACCCTGCAGCGACCGGAACGTCTCGGCGACGCGCAGCGTCACCGCCGTGGCGGCGTCCGAGGTCAGTGCCGGCCGCCGCGATGCAGGTCGAACGTCTTGTCGCAGTTGAAGCACTTCCAATGGTAGGTGTCTTGGTCCTTCGGCCACACGACCCAGTCGTGGCGGCCGCAACCCGGGCACGAGATGCGCTCGCGGCCCGCGGCCGCGCCCTTGTCCGTCGTGCTCATGTCCGTCTCCTCCGTGGGGCGCGCGCGCCCCGGTGCGAGTGCGGGGCGCAGTATAGCGAGCGCGTCGGTGCGCGTCAGTCCGCGGCGACCGACCTCAGTGCGCGCGGCGGGCGCGGCGCGCGTAGACGCCGAGGCAGCGGTCCTGCACCACGCGGTAGCCGCCCGCGACCAGCCGGTCCGCGGCCTCGTCGTGGCGGATGCCGGTCTGCAGCCAGACCACGGCCGGACGCTGCGCGGCGGGCAGCGCCAGCAACTCGTCGGCGATGCCCGGGATGGCGTCGGAGCGGCGGAACACGTCGAGCACGTCCACGCCCGCGGGCAGTTCGGCGAGCGAGGCCAGCGTGGGCGCGCCGAGCGCCTCCTTCACGACCGGGTTCACGCCGATCACGCGCACCCCGTCCTCGACGAGCAGGCTGGGGATGGTGAACGCCGGGGCGTCGGGGTCGCGGCCGTCCTTGATGCCGAGCACGGCCACGGTGCGCATGGCGCGCACGATGTCGTGGAGCGTCGCGTCGTCCTCGACCCGCGCGCCGGGGCTCACGACGGCAGACCGCCGGGCGTGGGCTCGTTCACGGCCTCGAGCCCGCGCGACAGCAACGCCGCCAGTTTGAGCGTGAACTGCGAGCGTGGCATGGCGGCGTCGGCACCCGCCGCGAGCGCGTCGCGCCGCAGCGAGACCTCGACGTGCGACAGGAAGCCCACCACCTGGACCGCGGGGGTGTTGCGCTTGACCTCGGCCACGAGCGCGAGCGCGTCCTTGGCGTGCAGGTCGAGGAGGACCAGCGCGGGCGGGGCCTGCGCGATGCGGGCCGCGGCGCGCGGGACGGGCACCAGCTCCAGTTCGACGCCGCTCAGCTTGGCGGTGGCGGCGATCCGGGTGGCGAAGAACAGGTCGGGGACCACCGCGATGACGCGGCGACCGGCGAGAGGACTCAAGGGTGCGCTCCAGTGCGTGGCCGGGCGGCTCGGGGGGCGGGGGACCGCGTCGGCGTCGGGGGTGCGATGTGCGCAGGACTGCGAAACGCGACTGTGCGCCGCGGTCCCGGCCGCGTCAACCGCGGGCCCGAACCAAAGGTCAGCGGGAGGTGAACTCTTGTCGCTCGATCCCGCGTGCCGCGAGCACCATGCCGACGGCCCCGATCGCGCCGCCCATCACCAACCCGACGCCGCTGAGTGCGAGCGGCGCGGGCTCCGGTCCGAGCCGGTGCGCCCACAGCACCCAACCGGTGGACAGCAGCAGCATGCCGAGCGCACCGACCATGCGGCCGCTGTGACCCAGCATGAGGCGCGGATCGCGCCACTCGAGGTCGCCGAACCAGGCCCCGAGCGCGAACCCGACGCCGATGGCCGCCGCCGCCGCACCCGCCGCGAACGCGAGCACGTCGGCCGCGGCGCGCAGCGGGAGGCGCAGCGCGATCGCCACCACGCCCCAACCCACGAGCAGCACCACCGTGCCCGCCACCGCCACGCCCACCGCGCGCAGCACGACCCAGCGCACCGGCGAGACGCGCGTGAGGCGCGACCATGCGAGTGCGGCGTGCTCGAGCGGCAGCGCGCGCGCGGCGAGGTCGAGCCCGAGGCTCAGCGCGAGCGAGACCATCATGATGCGGGCGAGCACCGTGGGCTCGAGCGGCACGAGCGGCAGCGCGGCGAGCGGGAGCAGCATCCAGACCGCGAACTGAGCCAGCGCCTCGAGCGTGATCGTCCAGTCGCGCAGCACCAGCGCGGCGTCGCGTGCGAGGAACGCGCGCACGAGCCCGCGTCGGGGCTCGCGGGCCGTCACGCTGCGCATCGGAGCGAGCGTGGCGCGCTCGTGGAGCGGGTCGAGCAGGCGGTTCGCGACCACCGCGGCGAGCACGAGTGCGAGTCCCGACCACGCCACGCAGACGAGCAGGTCGGCTCCCCGCGCGCCGTCGGTCAACAGGTGCGCGGCGCGCGTGGCCGGCGACCACGCGGGCGGTGGCGCGATGAGCGCGGCGTCGAAGCGGCCCTCGAGCACGGTCGTGACCACGCGCGGGGCGATGAGCGCCTGCGCGAGCCAACCGACCACGAAGCCCGTGGTCGAGAGCAGGTGAAGGGCCGGGGTCACGACCGTCGTCGGGACGAGGCGCAGCAGCGGCAACGCCAGCGCCACACCGGCCCCGGTCGCGACCGCCCACAGCGTGACGAGTGCCAGCACGATGCCGATCAGCGACGTCCCCGGGTGCAGGGCCGACCACGCGAGCGCGGCGGGCAGCGCGATGCCGAGCACGCTGAACAGGGTGCGCGGCAGCACGGCCGCGACCTTGATCGCGAGCAGGTGCGTGGTGCCGATGGGCGTGGTGCGCAGCAGGGGCAGGTCGGGTGCGGTCACGAGCTGGCCCACGGTCTCCTGCAGTGCGCTCGCCAGCGTGAGCAGGCCCGCGATCGTGAACGCCCAGCCGAGCACGAGCCGGGTGAGGAGCGCGGCGTCGGGTCGGTTCGCGACGCCCTCGAGCAGGCTCGAGAGCGTCAGGAACAGTGCGGTGGCGAGCAGCACGAGCAACACGGCCGAGATCGCCTCGCGTCCCGGGCGGTGGCCGTTCACGACCGCGCGCGTGCCGAGCCGCAGCCCGGCGCGCACCACGCCCGCCCACCTCACGACGCGGTGAGCCTCAGGAAGACGTCCTCGAGCGAGCGCGTGGGGTCGCCCTGACGCAACTCGTCCAGCGTTCCGGCGGCGACGACGCGCCCCGAGCGCAGCAGCACGACGCGGTCGCACAGGTGCTCGGCCACGTCGAGCAGGTGCGTGCTCACGAGCACCCCGCCGCCGGACTCGGCGTGCTCACGCAGTAGTTCCTTGAGCACGCGCGTGGAGGGCGGGTCGAGGCCGTTGAGCGGTTCGTCGAGCAGCAGCAACGTGGGCGCGTGCAGCAGCGCGGCCGCGATCGCGGTCTTCTGGCGCATGCCGAGCGAGTAGCCGTCGAGCGTGCGGTCGGCGTGCTCCGCGAGCCCCAGCCGTGCGAGCAGGAGGTCGGCGCGCATGCGAGCCGCGGCGGGGTCGAGGCCGTGCAGCGCGCCCACGAAGTCCAGGAACTCACGCGCGCTCAGGCGCTCGTACAGGAACGGACGGTCGGGCACGAACCCGTAGCGCGCGCGCGCCGCCGTGGGCTCGCGCAGCAGGTCGGCCCCCGCCACCGTGACGTGACCGCCGTGCAGGCCGAGCAGGCCGGTGATGCAGCGGAGCGCGGTGGTCTTGCCCGCACCGTTCGCGCCGAGGAAGCCCACGATGGTGCCCGCGGGCACCTCGAGCGAGACCCCGTCGAGCACGGTGCGCGTCCCGAAGCGGCGCACCAATCCCTCGACCCGCAGCGGTGCGCTGCTCATGGTGCGATCGCTCCGAGCAGGCGCGGCAGGCTGTGGTCCCAGCGGTAGCCGAGGTTCATGTGACCGTCGGCGAACTCCTCGTGCACGTGCGCGATGCCCGCCGCGGTGAGCGCGCGCGCGAACGCGCGGGCCCCGTGGTGCAGGTGGTACTCGTCGCGCGTGCCGCAGTCGAGGTACACCAGCCGCATGCCGCGGAGTGCGTCGGCGTGCGCGGGCAACATGCGCAGCGGGTCGTGCGCGAGCCAGCGTTCGAACACCTCGGGGCGCGGGGTGCCGGTGGCGAGGTCGAACGGCAGCGCGATCCCGAGTTCGGCGTCCGCGTCGGGCGAGTAGCACGCCGCCATGCCCACGATGTTGAACGCGAGGAAGTCGTCCTTGCCCTTCTGCGGCTTGCGGTCCCACGCCTCGAGGAACCGGCGCACGCCGCCCGCCTCCTGCAGCACGCTGCACGCGCGCGGGAAGTCGGGCGCGTAGCACCACTCGAACATGAGGTCGCCGCTGTGGCTGGCGATCGCACCGAACACGTCGGGGTGGCGCATGCCCAACCGGAGTGCCGCGAACCCGCCCGACGACTTGCCCGCGAGCGCGCGGTGCGCGGGGGCGGGCAGCGTGCGCAGGTGGGCGTCGAGCCACGGCAGCAGTTCGTGCACGAGGTGCGTCTCGTAGGCGCCCGTCACGGGTGAGTCCATGTACTGCGCGCCGCCGTAGCGCGTGTAGCCGTCGGGCATCACCACGATGCACTCGGGGTGGCCGGCGGCGACGAGGGCGTCGAGCCGGTCGTCGAGCGACGGGCTCCACGGGTTGTCGTTGAGCAATGCCCGCCCGCGGCTACCGAAACCGGTGAGTGCCACGAGCACCGGGTAGCGCCGCGTCGGCTCGGAGTCGTACGACGGCGGCAGCCAGACCGGGATGCGCCGCACGTGCGGGTCGCCGGCCGCGTTGCCGCGCAGCACCGCGCTGTCGAACTCCAGGTTCCACACCCGTCCGCGCGTCATCGCGTCCCCCCGGCCCCGAACGTCACCACGCCCTCGCGCGGCGCGCGGCGCGCCGCGAGCAGCGAGTCGAGGCGCACCACCACGTCGTCGTTGTGCCAGCGCGGCAGCAGGCGCTGCAGGGCTGCGAGCTCGCGTGCGGCCGGTTCGTCGAGACGCACCTCGACCAGACCGCTCACGAGGTCGCGCCGCGCCAGCCAGTCGTCGGGCTTGAGGCGCGCGGCGACGAGCCGTTCGAGCAGCGCGTACTTGGCGTTGACGGGCTGCAGCAGTTCACCGAGCACTGCGTGCGCCTCGGGCTGGCCGATCCCGGCGCGCACCGCCTCGAGCAGCTGGCGGCGGGCCTGTAGCGTGTCGCCGTCCTCGAGCGAACCCTTGGCCTTGCGCAACCACACGATGCGCTGCGTGCTGTCGTCGCGCGCGCCCCACTCGCGCCACGCGCGTTCGGCGAGCGCGCGGTCGCCCTCCCACAATGCCGCCCAGCCGAGCCAGTACCAGTGGTCGAGGCGCTCGCCACCGGCTTCGAGTCCGCGCCGGAACGCCCAGCGCGCGCCCGCCGGGCGGTCGAGCAGCAACAGGTCGGTGCCGACCTGGAAGAACGGGTCGGGGCTGTTCGCGTAGGGCTGCGTGAACGCGCGCCCGTCCCAGAACAGGAATCGGCTCGGTCGGTCGCTCGCGGTGCTCTCGGAGAACGCCGAGTAGAAGTGCGACTCCAGTGAGTCGTCGCGGTAGAGGTGCCGCACCGAGGGGCCGTTGCCCATCTGGAACCCGGCCCACGGTGGCAACTGGATGAAGAACAGTCGGGTGCCCTCGCCGACCTTGGGCAACTCGCGCACGAGGCCCGCGCGCAGGTCGCGCGACAACCGGGCGGCGCGCTCGAGGTAGAACGGCGTGAGGTGCGAGGTGCCCACCCACGGGTCCTCGGTCACCGCGAATGCGGGCGCCGACACCCCGGCCGCGTGCCACCACAGCAACGCGCCCGAGAGCATGACCCACGACCAGCGCGCGATGCGCGTGGCGGCGAGCGTGACCAGCAGTGCGCCACCGACCGCGGCGAGCGTGTACCAGTAACTGCTCCAGTAGTAGGCCACCGGTGCGATGGGGAGCGTGAACAGCACCAGCCATGCGATCGCGAACCGCACGAGGACCGCACGGCCCGGGGTGGGTGGGTCGTCGGCGGGCGCGGGTTCGGCGCGGTCGGGCAGGAACAGGGCCACCGCGGCGACGAGCGCGAACGCGAGCACCGACGGGCGCGCGTCGGCCCACGAGTGCCACCAACCGGCCGCATGCTCGACCCCTGCGAGCGTCTGCGCGAGGTGCACGAACGCGGCCGCGAGATGGTCGGGCGCGAACACCAGCCGGGCCGCGCTGGTGGAGTGCTCGCGCAACCACAGCGTGCCCGCGAGCCACGGCAGTAGCCCGAGCACGAACGGCCCGATGCGCGCGAGTGCGGCGCGCGGGGTCGCACCCTCGATCCACCACGCCCACAGGAACAGCGCCGCGGGCAGGGGCAGCGCCGACTCCTTGCCGAGCAACGCGGCCGCCCAGCACAGCAACGCCACTCCGGTGCGCCCGCGCCGGAACGCGGCCAGCGCGGCGAGCGAGCCGGCGAGCGCGACGAGGTCCTGCGAGCACGACACCCACGCCAGGTTCACGCGCTGGAGCGGCAGCACCGCGAAGAACAGCACACCCGCCATGGCCGCAGGCGCGATCACGCGCGTGCGCGGGGGCGCGAGGACCGCGAGCAGGTCGGCCAGCAGTGCGAGTGCGCCCGCGAAGAGTGCGAACTGCGCGAGGTGGAAGACGAGCGCGTCGCCGCCCGAGAACGCTGCCAGCACCCCGAACCACACCTCGCGTGCGAGTGGTCGGAAGTAGTTGCCCAGTCCGCCCGGGTGGAGGAGCGCATCCACGAACCCGTGGCGGCGCACCTGTTCGAGGAACAGGTAGTCGTCGTTGATGAAGCCCGTGCCGAGTGCGCTGGCGTACAGGGCGGCGAGGCCCGCGACGAGCAGGCCGGGGGCGTGCCACGGGTGGGGGGAGCGCAGGTTCATGCGCCGGAATCTAATGGAGCGCGTGCCGATGGGCACGGCGCGGGGGTGCGGCCCGGAACCGCGGCGCGCACGGCACGGCGCGGGCTCGCGACCCCGACCCGCGGTGCGGGGCCGGGCCGTGGCCGCCCCGGTGCGGCCAGTGCATCGTGAAGGGCCGCAGTGCGATGACGGGCACCCCGAAGCGCCTCAATGGCCCCCCGGTCCCGGCCGATAACCCCGGGGTACCGCACGATCCCCCACCACGTCTCGACGTCCCCCGTTCGCGGGGCGACATGGAGTGCCATGAGCTCGCGCACCGAGATCCGCACCCGACAACTGCAGCGCGCCGGCTGGATGCTGTGGGCCGCTGCCTTCGCCCTCCTGATCGTCCTCGCCGGCGTGGTGCCCACGCTCTACGCGCGCGTCGTGACGCTCGCGGGCTCGGAAGGCCTCGTGCTGGGGCTCGACGACCCCTACATGGTGACCATCGCGCTCGCCGGACTGGTGCTGCTGTTCTGCCTCTACACCGTGCTGCAGCAGCGCGAGCTGCACCGCGCCACGGCGGCGCTCGACCGCGAGGAGCAGGACCGCGCCGACGCCGGCGTGCGCCTGTCCGAGCTGAGCGCGCTGTTCCAGGTCAGCACCACGCTACAGCTCCAGCTGCGCAGCGACGTCATCCTGGAGATCATCGTGCGCCGCGTGGTGAGCACGCTCAAGGCGCAGCAGGCCAGCATCATGATCCTCGAGCCCGAGACCGGCGACCTCGTGACGCGTGCGTCGTACGGCCTCGAGGCCGAGTTCTCGCGCGGCGCGCGCAAGCGCATCGGCGAGGGCATCGCCGGTTGGGTGGCGCTGCGGCGCGAGGCCGTGAAGCTGGGCGAGCGCGCGCCGTCGGCCGAGTTGGGCCGCCACTACAAGGAGAACCGCCGCATCACCTCGGCGCTCTCGCTTCCGCTCGCGATCGGCGAGCGCGTGGTGGGCGTGCTCAACGTGAACCGCATCAACCACTCGGAGCCGTTCGGCGAGCACCATCTCGAGGTGCTGCGCGTGTTCTCCGAGCACATCGCCGCGGTGATCGACCGTGCCGAGGTGATGGAGCGCATGGGCCAGCGCGCCCGCGAGCTCGAGGCCGACAACGAGAAGCTGTCGGACCTCAACCGCATGAAGGACGTGTTCCTGGGCACGGCGAGCCACGAGCTCAAGACGCCGCTCACCAGCGTGATCGCCTACGCGGAGCTGCTCGACGACCACGAGGGCAAGCTGTCGCGCGAGCAGTCGCGCGAGTTCGTGGGTCGGTTGCGCGGTGAGGCGCAGCGCCTGCTCGGTCTCATCGAGGACATCCTCGACCTGTCGCGACTCGAGAGCGGCAAGCTGGCGCTCAAGCCGCGCGCGCTCGACTTCGCCGAGGTGGTGCGGGGCGCGGTCGAGACCACGCGCCCGCTCGCCAAGAAGCTCGGCGTGCAGTTGGACATGACGCTCGCCCACGGGTTGCCTCAGCTCTCGGTGGACGAGGTCAAGATGCGGCAGGTCGTGGTGAACCTGATCGTGAACGCCGCCAAGTTCAGTCCGCGCGACGGCGTGGTGTCGGTGCGCACGGTGCAGGACGGGCCGTTCGTGCGGGTCGAGGTGCACGACGCCGGCCCCGGCATCTCGCCCGACGTGGCGACGCACATCTTCGAGTTGTTCGGGCAGGCGGTGCCCGAGGACGCCGAGTCGCGCGGCGGACTGGGGATCGGTCTGCACCTCGTGAAGCGCATCACCGAGCTGCACGGTGGCCATGTCGGGGTGAACAGCCGTCCCGGCGAGGGTTCGACGTTCTGGGTCCGCCTGCCGCTCGCCCCCGAGGAGCACGCTACGCTGGACGAGGTCCGCGCCGCGGCCTGATCGGCAACGGTTCGCAGAGGACGGCGGCCCACCCTCGACAGGTGGGCCGCCGTCGCGTGTTCGGACCGGGAGGGACGGTTCGATGTTGCGAGCCCACCATGGCGTTCGGACCGGTCCGGGCTTGAGGAGGGTCCGAGGGGGTGTCGGTACCCGGCCGACAGTCGGCGTCGGTCCGGATGGCCGAGTCACCTGGCGGCCAAGGGCGATCGGATCGGACCCGTTCGGTGTTTCGGGGTCCGAGCCCAGCCGGGGGCAGGGACGGGAGGGGGCGGTAGTGGCCGGGGACTTGGCGGGCTCAGCCGCGAGCGGTCCCGATGCCGGCGGGTATCCCTCTATATAAGGGATGCGGAGTCGGCTGGACCGCACCCCCCCGTTCCACGAACCACTCAGAAGCGTGTAAGGTGTTGTGAAAATGCAATTTGTATGTTTGCCGAAGAATCGGCGACC
This sequence comes from bacterium, assembly GCA_046076045.1. Classification (GTDB taxonomy): domain Bacteria; phylum Eisenbacteria; class RBG-16-71-46; order RBG-16-71-46; family RBG-16-71-46; genus JAIOPA01. The sequence continues at coordinate 11,754 of JBJTRI010000144.1, read as the reverse complement.
GATTCTCGTGGACCGGTCCTCCCGTACCGATCGCTCGGGCTCCCCGACACGACGGGCATCCGTCATCCATCGCCGGGGCGGGGTGCGCCTTGACGGTCGGTTCACGGCTCCCTTAACCTGCCTCGTTCGCATGTCGTAGTTCCTTGTCCCTACAGAGGTTTCGCTGCCATGAAGCGCACGTACCAGCCGAACAACCGACACAAGAAGAAGACGCACGGCTTCCGCTCCCGCATGGCCACCAAGGGCGGTCGGAAGGTGCTCGCTGCCCGTCGCAAGCAGGGTCGCAAGCGCCTCACCGTGTCGTCGGACCGCTGAGCGGTCCTGGAGCGACTTCCCGTAGCGCCCTCGCCCCCGCGGTGACACCGACTCGTTCGGACATCGCTCACGAGGACGCCACCGTGCGATCGCTCACGATCGCGCGAACCACACGCCGGTGCGGCCGCCCGTATCCACCGTCTCGATGAGCAACCTGCCCTCGGAACGGCTCCACTCGGCACATCGCCTCACCCGTGGCAGCGACTACGCTCGCGTCCGCGGTGGCGGGGTGGCCTACCGCGGGCGGACCTGTCTGCTGCTGGTGCTCTCGGCAGCCGGCGAGGTGAGCCGCGTGGGGTTCATCGCCAGCAAGCGCGGTGTGGGCGGAGCGGTGCAGCGCAATCGTGCGCGGCGCCGCCTGCGGGAGATCGTCCGGCGCCGCTGGACCCGCGTGCCCCAGGACGGATACCTACTCGTGTTCATCGCCTCGCGCCGCACCCTCGACGCGCCGCACCAGGACCTGGCCACCGACGTGGAGACGCTGCTCGCCCACGCCGGTGCCCTCGCACCCCTCCCGGAATAGCGTGCGCTCGCTGATCCTCCTCGCCATTCGCGCCTACCAGCGGCTCGCGCCGCCCTATGTGCGCGGGGCTTGCCGTCACTTCCCCTCCTGTTCCGAGTACGCGCACGAGGCGTTCACGCGCCACGGCGTGTGGCGTGGCCTGTGGCTCACGGCGCGCCGACTCGGACGATGCCACCCGCTCGGAAGCGCGGGTGTGGACCCGGTGCCCTGACCATGGATCGTCGAACCATCACCGCCCTCGTCCTCTGCATGCTGGTGTTCGCGCTGTTCACCGCGATGCAGACCAAGTACCTGCCCAAGCCCGTGCCGCGTCCCACGGCCGCGACCGCCGACAGCGCGGCCGCGCCGGTGGCCGCGCCGCCCGTCGCCGGGCTGCCGCCTGCGACCGGCAGCGCGATCGCGCCGGCCACGCCCGCGCCCGCGGTGCCGGCCGTGCCCGCGGTCGAGACGCGCCGCGTCACGCTCGAGACCGAGCTGTACCGTGCGACGTTCAACAGCCTCGGCGCGCGCCTCGAGTCGTTCGAGCTCAAGCACTACTCGGCCGCGTGGGGCGCGTCGCGCTTCGGCCGCAACCCGCACGGTCGCCCGGGCCCCGGCAAGGAGGTGCCCGAGGGGGATCGCGTGGAGATGCGCGGTGCGCCGCTGTTCGCGTTCGACCTCGGCTCCGACGCCGCGCGTCGCTCGCTCGCGACCACGCCGTTCGCGATCGAGGAGAGCCTCGGCACCGACGGTCGCATCGCGGCGCTGACGTTCGTGGCCGCGGACTCCGCCGGTGGCACCATCCGCCAGACCTGGCGTCCGCGCGCCGGCACCTACCTGCTCGACCTCGACATCGCGGTCAACGGGGCCTCGCTCGCCACCAACGAGTGGTCGCTCGTGACGCGCTCGTGGCCGCTGCTCACCGAGGTCGATCCCGAGCAGGACGCGCGCATGGTGCGCGGCGTCTCGCTGGTGGGCAAGGACGTGCACCGCGACGGCGCCCAGGGGCTCATCAACAAGAACCCCAAGGTGCGCGAGGGTGTGGTCGTGTGGGGTGGCGTGCAGTCGCACTACTTCCTCGGCGTGCTCACGCCGAGCGGCACCGAGGGTCGGCGGTTCACGACCTCGGGCGAGGGCTACGTGCCGAGCGACGCCGAGCGCAAGCTCCTGCCGCCGGCGGGCAAGCCGGAGCGGCACCCGATCGCGATCGGCACGCTCGTCATGGGCACGCCGGCCAACGGCTCGCAGCGGTTCGCCGCCTACTTCGGGCCGGCCGACTACTTCGGCATGGCCGAGGCCGGCGGTGCGGGTCGCAAGGGCAGCCTGCAGATCGACAAGGCCGTGGACATGGGCTTCTCGTGGCTGCTGCCGTTCAGCTACCCGCTGCTGCAGTTGCTGCGCCTGCTCGAGTCGTGGGTGCGCAACTACGGGTTCGCGATCTTCCTGCTCGCCACCGTCGTCCGCCTGCTGCTGCACCCGCTCAACATGAGCAGCATGCGCAGCATGAAGGCGATGACCAAGCTGCAGCCCGAGATCGAGCGGCTGCGCGAGAAGTACAAGAACGACCCGCAGACCATGAACACCGCGGTGATGGCGCTGTACAAGGAGAACAAGGTCAACCCGGCCGGCGGCTGTCTGCCCATGCTGCTGCAGATGCCGTTGTTCTTCGCGCTCTACGCCGTGCTCAGCAACTCGATCCAGCTGCGCCAGGCGCCGTTCGTGGGCTGGATCCACGACCTCGCCGCGCCGGACCTGTGGTTCGAGGTCGCGGGGTTCCCCATCCGTCTGCTGCCGATCATCATGGCGGCCTCGGGCTTCCTGCAGCAGCGCCTCACGCCGACCCCTTCGCAGCAGCAGTCCATGATGTACATGATGAACTTCGTGATGCTGTTCATCTTCTACAACCTGCCGTCCGGTCTGGTGTTCTACTGGACGCTCATGAACCTCTACACGGTGCTCCAGCAGTGGCTGGTGAACCGTGGGAGCGACGGCGGCGTGGTCGTGCGCGCCGGCGCGGTGCGCGCGAAGTAAGCGCAACGCGGGATCCGCGACGGTCGCCCACGGGCGATGGCGCGGGTCCGGTACGACGTTCGGCGTGGCGGACGGGAGCCGCGCCGGGGTAGGGTTCACCCCGTCATCGAAACGGCTTCGCGGGCCGCACGGCCCACGGTCCCGGTGACGCACCTCGGTGCGCACGGGTTCCGTTGGGTTCCCCGCGCGCCGGCCGCGTGTGCGCCCTTCGGGCCGCCTCGCGCCGCGCGCGACGTGCGCCACGGGGCTCTCACTCCAACCCGCACGGGAGGCAGCGCTCCCGGCGCGCACCCGGCCACCACGGTGGACCGGTCTGCGCGATGAGCGCGCGTCCGGCAGGGGTACATGCAGATGTCTGGAACGGTATTCGAAGGCAAGACGATGGACGAGGCGGTCAAGAAGGGTCTGGACCACCTCAAGATCACGCGCGACGCCGCGATGATCACGGTGATCGAGGAGGGCAAGGGCGGTTTCCTCGGGATCGGTGCGCGCCCCTTCCGGGTGAGCGTGATCAAGCGTCCGGGCGGCGTCATCCGCGAGCCGCAGGAGCGCGAGGACCGTGGTGCGCGCGGTGGCCGCGGGGGTCGTGACGAGCGCGGTGGCCGTGGCGGTCGTGGTGGTCGTGACGAGCGCGGCGGACGTGGTGGTCGCGACGAACGCGGCAGCCGCGACGAGAAGGACAAGGAGAAGGACAAGAAGGAAGCGCGTGGCGGCCGTGAGGAGCGTGGCGGTCGTGACGAGCGCGGCGGTCGCGAGGAGCGTGGCGGTCGCGGTGAGCGCAAGGAGGGGCGTGGTGGCCGCGGTGAGCGCGGGCCGCGCGAGGAGCGTCGCCCGCAGGAGACCGCGGCGCCGGCGCCGGTCGTCGCCTCCGCACCTGCACCCGTCTCGGTCCCCGCGCCGGTCGCCCCGCCCGAGGTGACGGCGGAGGGCGGTGACGAGCCGCGCAAGCGTCGTCGTCGGGGTCGTCGTGGTGGCCGTGGTCGTCGTCGTGCCGGTGCGCCGGGCGAGGCCTCGACCGGCAACCCCGCGCCGCTCGAGGGCGATGACGACATGGACATGATGGACGACGACGACGCGACCGACATGGTGGCGGCGGCAGCACCCGCGCCCGCGCCGGTCGCCCCGGCGGCCCCGACGCCGGCTCCGGTCGTCGCGGCGGAGCCCGCGGCCCCCGCGCCGGTGATGGCCGAGGAGACCGTGACGGACGCGGTCGCCGACGAGCCTGCGGCCGAGTGGTCGAGCGAGGACCGCGGCGATCGTCGTGAGCGTCGTGGTCGGCGTGAGCGTCGTGAGCGCGAGCCGCGTTCGGGTGGCGAGTCGGCCACCCCGGCGATGAGCAGCGACGAACTGGCCGCGGCGAGCCGCGCGATCACCGAGGAGCTGCTGCGCAAGATGGGCTTCGAGGCCAAGGTCACGGCGCGCGCCGAGGGCCACCGCGTCGAGGTGACCGTGGACGCCGAGCGTGACGACGACCTGCTCATCGTTCGTGGTGGCGAGACGCGTCTCGCCCTGCAGCACCTGCTCAACCGCTTCCTCAACCGTGGCGACGGTTCGCGCTACCACCTGCAGCTCGAGGTGAACGACAGCTGGCAGCAGCGCGAGGACGAGCTCGCGGCCATGGCCCGTCAGCTGGCGGACCGGGCAGTGGCCGAGCGCGTCGAGGTCGTCACCGACCTCATGAACTCGCAGGAGCGTCGCATCGTGCACGTGACGCTGCGTGAGGACGCGCGCGTGCGCACGTTCTCGCTCGGCGACGGCGCGCAGAAACGCGTGGCCGTGGCACCGGCCGACTTCCCCGAACGCACGGAAGACGGCTCCGCGAGCTGAGCGCTCCCCGCACCCTCCACGCCCGGCTCGCGTTCATGTGAGCCGGGCGTGTCGTTTCCCGCCGTCCGCCCGGTCGTGCAGTCCCGGCCCCTCGCAGAGGTTCGCGTGCAGGCACTCGACGACACCATCGCCGCCATCGCCACCGCCCCCGGCCCCGCCGGGTTGGCGGTCGTGCGCGTGAGCGGTCCCGCCGCGCTGGGTGTGGCCGATCACGTCTTCCGCGGTTCGCACCCGCTCGTCGGCGTGGCCGGTCACACGCTGCACCACGGCTGGGCGGTGGACGAGGCGCGCGACGGCCTGCGCGTGGACGAGGTGGTCGCGGGCGTGTTCCGCGCCCCGCGCTCGTACACGGGCGAGGACGTGGTCGAGTTCTCGTGTCACGGCGGGCCGGTGCCCGCGCGTCGCGTGCTCGCCGCAATGCTCGCCGCCGGTGCGCGGCTCGCGGGTCCGGGCGAGTTCACCCTGCGGGCGTTCCTCGCCGGTCGCTTGGACCTGGCGCAGGCCGAGGCCGTGGCCGACCTGGTGCGCGCCGAGACCGAGAGCGCGAGCGACCTGGCGCTGGCGCAGTTGGCCGGTGCGCTGTCGCGGCGCGTCGGCGCGCTCGAGACCCGCGTCGCCGACGCGGCAGCCGAGGTCGAGGCGCGCGTGGACTTCGCCGAGGACGTGGGCGGGGTCGAGACGCCCCCGCACGTGCGCGAGGCGGTCGCCGAGGTCGCACGCGAACTCGACGCGATGCTCGCGGGCGCACCGTGGGCGCGGGCGGTGCGCGAGGGCGTGCGCGTACCCTTGGTGGGCCAGCCCAATGCGGGCAAGTCGTCGTTGTTCAACGCGCTGCTCGGCGAGGACCGCGCCATCGTGACCGACGAACCGGGCACGACGCGCGATCGCGTGAGCGAGCGCATCGAGGTGGCCGGCGTGCCGGTGACCTTGTCGGACACCGCGGGCGTTCGTCTGGCGACGAATCCCGTCGAGGCCATGGGTGTGGCGCGCGCGTTGGCCGCACTCGAGGACGCGGCCGTGGTGCTGTGGGTCGTGGACGGTTCGCGTCCGCTCGCCGACGACGGTGGACTGCTCGCCTCGGGGCTGAGCGGGCGGCGCGTCGTGGTGGCGTTGTCGAAGTGCGATCTCGCCGCCGTGGTCACACCCGAGTCGTTCGTGCCGGTGTTGGGGGCGAACGCTCCGGTGGTGCGCGTCTCGAGCACGACGGGCGAGGGGCTCGACGCCCTGCGCTACGCGCTCGCGAACGTGCTCGGTGCGGAGCGCGTGGGCGGGTTGGCGGGCGCGGTCTCGAACCCGCGTCACACCGATGCGCTCGAACGCGCCCGGGCCGCGCTGGGTCGCGCGGCGGTGGTGGCAGCCGAGGGTGCGCCGGGCGAGATCGTGGCGTTGGAGTTGCGCGAGGCCCTGGCCGCACTCGGGGAGGTCACCGGGCGCGACGCGAGCGAGGACCTGCTGGAGCGCGTGTTCTCGCGCTTCTGCATCGGTAAGTGACGCGCCCTCCCGAGGAGTCCGCGGCGCACTACGCGCCCTCGCCCGGAGCCCCCGAGGGCGCCCTGCCCGCCTCGGCGCTCGGGGCCGCGACGCGCGCCGGGCGCTTCGACGTGGTCGTGGTGGGTGCCGGACATGCCGGCTGCGAGGCCGCGCACGCCTGCGCGCGCATGGGCCTTGCCACGGCGCTCGTCACGGTGCGCGTCACCGACACCGCGAAGATGTCGTGCAACCCCGCCATCGGTGGGGTCGCCAAGGGCCACATGGTGCGCGAGCTCGATGCGTTGGGTGGCGTGATGGGGATGGTCACCGACCGCGCGGGGATCCAGTTCAAGATGCTCAATCGCGGGCGCGGCCCCGCGGTGTGGTCGCCGCGCGCGCAGTGCGACAAGGCGCGCTACTCGAGCGTCATGCTGGGCCTGCTCGGGGCGCGTCCCGAACTGGCGTTCGTCGAGGGTGTGGTGCGTCGCGTGCGCGTCGTGGCGGGGCGAGCGGCGGGCGTGGAGCTGACCGACGGACGCGTGTTGGAGTCGCGTGCGGTCGTGATCACGCCCGGCACGTTCCTCAACGGCGTGCTGCACATCGGCGAGCGGCGCTTGGCCGGTGGACGGTTGGGCGAGCACGCCGCGCAGGCGCTCAGCGACTGTCTGGGCGAGTTGGGTTTCGAGCGCGGGCGGCTCAAGACCGGTACGCCCCCGCGTCTGCACCGCGCCAGCGTGGACTTCGCCGCGCTGCGGATCGCGCCCGGCGACGACCCGCCCGAGCCGTTCTCGCACTGGAGCGGGCCGCTCGCCGTCGAGCAGGTGTCGTGCTGGACCACGCAGACGAACGAGCGCACGCACGAGGTGATCCGTCGCAACACCGCGCGTTCGCCGCTCTACTCGGGGGCGATCACCGGCAGCGGTCCGCGCTACTGCCCGTCGCTCGAGGACAAGGTGAACCGTTTCCCCGAGCGCGCGCAGCACCTCGTGCTCCTCGAACCCGAGGGCCGCGACGTGGACGAGATCTACGTGAACGGGGTCTCGACCAGCATGCCCGAGGAGGTGCAGGTCGAGTTCATCCGCACCATCGCCGGGCTGGAGCGCGCCGAGTTCCTGCGCCCCGGCTATGCGGTGGAGTACGACTTCGTGCTGCCGCACCAGCTCGACGCCACGTTGCAGAGCCGGGTCACGCCGGGGCTGTGGTTGGCGGGGCAGATCTGCGGCACGTCGGGCTACGAGGAGGCCGCGGCGCAGGGCTTCGTCGCGGGCGTGAACGCGGCGCGTGCCGTGCGCGGCGAGTCGGCGTTCGTGTTGGGTCGCGACCAGGCGTACATCGGCGTGTTGGTGGACGACCTCGTGACGCGCGAGCATCGCGAGCCGTATCGCATGTTCACCTCGGCCGCCGAGCACCGGCTGTTGTTGCGTGCGGACAACGCCGACGAACGCCTGGTCGGGACCGGGCATGCGCTGGGGCTGCTCGACGACGCGCAGTTGGAGCGCACGCGCGAGCGGTGGGCCGCGGTCGAGGCCGAGGAGCGCCGGCTCGCGCGCGTGAGCGTGACGGTGCCGGCACAGCCCACGGGCACGCGCAGCGTGCGCGCGGTGGAGTGGCTCGCGCGGCCCGAGGGACGTTACGAGGACCTGGCGGGTCTGGGCGTGGAGACCACGCTGCCGCGCGAGCTGTGGGCGCCGCTCGAGGTGCGCGTGCGCTATCGCGGTTACATCGAGCGACAGGCGCGACACGCGGCCGCGGCGCGCGCACTCGAGCAGGTGCTCCTGCCCGAGGGCTTCTGGGATCGCGAGTGGACGGCACTCTCGAACGAGGCCCGCGAGAAGTTGCTGCGTTGGCGCCCCGCCACGGTGGGCATGGCATCGCGCATCGCCGGCGTGTCGCCGTCCGACGTCGCGGTGCTGCTCGTGCACGCGCGCCGGGTGCGCGGTGAGCGCACGCCTGCGGGTGAGGCTGCCGTCGCGGAGTGACGGCGGGACCGCCGAGGGAGGCGGTCGCGACGCAGTGCCGCACTCGCCACTCGTTCTTCGGTGGAGTGGCCAGCGGGAGACGGCATCGCGCGCGCGAGGTCGCGCACTCCTTCCCGAGCGGGTATGGTGCGGTCATGGCCAGACCGGACGGGAATCGAGGGGCGCGAGGTGCGGGTGCGCGGGCGGGCGGGCGTTCGGCGCCCGGTCCGCGGCGCGACGATCGAGGGCGCGGTGAGCGGTCCGCGGCAGCACCGCGACGGTCGCCCGAGCGGCCCGTGGCGCACCATCCCCCGTCGGAGCGCATGTTGGAGCGCATGGACTGGGCGTCGCTGCGGCCGCTGCTCGCCGAGGCGCCGGTCGGGGTCGAGATGGCGATCGACCGGCTGCGGCGCTTCGGGCTCGAGTTGCTGCGCTGGAACCAGGGGGTCTCGAACCTCGTCTCGCACGACGACGAGCTCCGTCTGGTGGACCGCCACATCGCCGAGTCCTTGGCTGGGATAGGAATCATCAAAACATTGGGCTGCAAGCGATTGGTGGATTTCGGAACGGGCGGTGGGTTCCCCGCCATGCCGCTCGCTGCGGTGGGCGTCGGGGAGCACTGGACGCTCGTCGAGTCCCGTCGTAACAAGACGCTCTTCCTGCGGAAGGCGGTGCAGGAGCTCGGTACCGGCAACGTCGAGGTGCTCACGGGGCGGCTCGAGATGCTGATCCCCGAGTCGGCCGATGCCCTGCGCTGCGATGGCTTCACCTCGCGCGCCACGATGAAGGCCGCGCCCACGCTGGCGCTCGCAGCCGCCATCGTCGAGCACGGTGGGCACGCGATCCTGTGGAAGGGCAGCGGGGCCAGCGATGAGTTGGCCGCCGACGGCGCCTGGCGCGACGCGTGGACCGAGCCCGTCGTGCATCCGATCGGGAATGGGCCCAACTCAATCCTTGTATTCAAAAGGAAATGAAGTAGATAGTAGATTATGATTGGCCCTGTTCCACGTGGAACGTCGGGGCTTGTGTCACGCGGGCCGACTTGTTAGTTTCCGGCCCGAGCTTGGCGGTAAGTCGTCGACTCCAACCGACCCGCCCCTGCCATCATCGGTCCGGCGCACGCACGCCGACCCCTCAAGGAGCGGCCCCCATCGCGCGGGCCGAATGAGTCCAGGAATGGGACGCATCATCGCGGTCGCCAGCCAGAAGGGCGGCGTTGGCAAGACCACTACGGTCATCAACCTCGGTGCCTGCATCGCGCAGGAGAACCGTCGCGTGCTGTTGGTGGACATGGACCCGCAGGGCAATATGAGCAGCGGGCTCGGGATCAATGGCAACGACCAGCGCCTGACGAGCTACGAGGTGCTGATCGGACACTCCGACGCCAAGAGCGCCATCCTCCCGACCGCACTGGCCACATTGGATGTGCTGCCTACCGGGCAGCGCCTCTCGGGCGCCGAAGTGGAGCTCGTCGGACTGATGGCCCGCGAGACCCGGCTACGGAGCGCGCTCGCGGCCGTTCGGGACGAGTACGACTACATCCTCGTGGACAGTCCGCCGTCGCTCGGCCTGCTGACGCTCAACTCGCTGACCGCGGCCGACTCGGTGATCATCCCGCTCCAGTGCGAGTATCTCGCGCTCGAGGGCCTGTCGCAGATCTGGAAGGCCATCCTGCTCGTCCAGGAGCACCTCAACCCGCAGCTTCGGCTCGAAGGGGTGCTCCTCACCATGTACGATTCGCGCGTCACGCTGTCCAAGAGCGTCGCCGACGACGCGCGGAAGATGTTCTCGGACCGGGTCTACAAGACGGTCATCCCCCGGAACGTGAAGTTGAGCGAGGCCCCCTCGCACGGCAAGCCCATCGTCCTCTATGACCCCCACTGCGCCGGCGCGGACAGCTACCGTGACCTGGCGAGGGAGTTCCTCGAACATGACTAGGAATGTGCTCGGGCGCGGCCTCGGCGCGCTCATCTCGACGGCGACGCCGACCGATGTCGATGGCCGTGTGCCTCCGCAGGCCGGGGCGATCGAGCTCGAGATCGACAAGATTGGGCCCAACCCCTTCCAGCCGCGCACTCGCTTCGACGAGACGGCGCTGCAGGAGCTCTCCGACTCCATCAAGGTGAGCGGCGTCATCCAGCCACTGCTCGTGCGCCGCGTCGGCCCGGCCGACTATCAGCTGGTGGCCGGCGAGCGCCGACTGCGTGCATCCCAGATGGCGGGCCTTACCAAGGTCCCCGTGTTGGTGAAGGAGTACGACGACCGCTCCATGATGGAGCTGGCGCTGATCGAGAACATCCAGCGCGAGGACCTGAACCCCATCGACGAGGCGAAGGCCTATCAGGCGCTCATCGAGAAGGTCGGCCTCACGCACGAGCAGCTCTCCGAGCGCGTGGGCAAGCAGCGCGCGACGATCAGCAACTCGCTGCGCCTGCTCGCGCTGCCGCCCGAGGTCATGGACATGGTTTCACGTGGAACCCTGTCGGCCGGTCACGCGCGCGCACTTCTCTCGCTTGAAGGAAGCGGAGAGCGTTTGATAGCAGCGCGTTATGTGACTTCGAAAGGGTTCTCGGTGCGCCGCACCGAGGCCTACGTGAAGCGCAAGCAGCGCACCACGGGCTCCCGTCCGCGCACCAACAAGCTCGAGGGTCTCGGTGAGTGGGAGACCAAGCTCCAGCAGCACTTCTCCACCCAGGCGCGCATCATCCCGGGTCGGAAGGGCGGTAAGGTGGAGTTCGAGTTCTACAGTCAGGAGGACCTCGAGCGGTTGCTCGAGGCCTGGGGCGTCCTCTGATCGTTCTCACATGGAGGTGAGCACATGCTGAAGTTCCGGTCGCAGCAGCAGCCCGAGGAGACGCCGCAGGCGAACACCATCATCGGTGTGAACTCGTCGTTCCGCGGCACCATCATGGTGACGGGCACGCTGCGCGTCGAGGGCGAGTTCGAGGGCGACATCCTCAACTGCGAACGCATCGAGGTGGGCGAGCACGGCGTCCTGCGCGCCGACGTCGAGGTGCGCGAGGCGCTCATCATGGGCCGCGTGTACGGCAACATCCGCGCGCTCGGGACCATCGAGATGCGCACCGGTGCGCGCGTCGAGGGCGACCTGAGTGCGATGAACGTGCAGATGGAGACCGGTGTCCACTTCACCGGTCGCTGCACCATGCTCGAGAACGGTGCGGAGTCCATGGAGATCGGCGGCACCAACTTCGGTGGTCGTTGATCCCGCCGCGTTCCCGTCCTCGGCACACGCCTTCGCGCGGTCGTTCGCCTCGTCGAGGCCGCGATGATCGCGCATCCGCTGCACCCGGGGCCTCGTGACCGAAGCTAGCCCACACGTATCCTCGCGCGATGAGCGGACTCGCGGGCGGTGGCTCGTCTTCATCGCGACCGTCTCGTGGGGCACCAGCGCCACGCTGGCGCGTTCGATGTTCCGCGATGACGGCGTGTCGCCCGTCGTCGCGGTCGAGTTGCGGCTCCTCACCGCCGTGGCGTTGTTGCTGGCGTGGATGGGATTCCGGCAACGCAACGCGCTGCGCGTGGACCGCGCCGACCTCGGTTACCTCGTCGTGCTCGGCACGCTCGGTGTGGCCGCGGTGCAGGTGACCTACTACCACGCCATCGCCACGCTCGGGGTGGGACCCGCCATCC
>JBJTRI010000143.1:0-2321 GCA_046076045.1 bacterium | reverse complement strand
CCCAACACCCGTGGAAGCACCTCATGTCCATCTGGGCGACATGGGCGGGGCTTGCACTGCTGCTCCCCGCCGCTGTTCTTCTCACCGCGAGGTGGGTGATGGCGGGATTCCGATCTGTGCCAGCCCAGTCCGCGAAACCGTAGCCAAGACCGTAGCCACTACACACGCGAGCAGCTTAGAAAGTGCCAGAGGCGATTCGCGTAAGCCGATGCGATGCACTAGAGTTCCCGCCCGTGGCCCCGTAGCTCAGACGGATAGAGCAGCGGTTTCCTAAACCGCGTGCCACTGGTTCGACTCCAGTCGGGGCCACCATCTCCACTTCCGCACCGGGGCCCCATGTCCGTCACGTTCCGCGCCGAGGATCTCGCCACCGAAGGGTTCGTCGGGTTCCTCACCGTCGGCCAGCTGCACCGCAGCGGCTGCTTCGAGGTGCCCGACGAGCGCGGGGTGTACGTCGTGCTCCGCCGGGGCGAGGCGCCGCACCGCATCCTGCCGCGCAGCCAGGCTCCGGCGTGGCGCGGGCAGGACCCCACCCGCCCGGTCGAGGATCTCTCGGCCCGCTGGGTCGAGGGCACCGAGTTGCTCTACGCGGCCGCCGCTCCGGGCTCGGGCGTGCGCCACCGCCTGCGGCAACGCATCAAGCGGTTCCTGCGCTTCGGGCACGGCAGCGTCGTCGGGCATTGGGGCGGCCGGTTCGTGTGGCAACTCGCGGAGTCGAGCCGACTCGTCGTCGCGTGGCGTCCGTGCGCCATCGACCAAGACCCGCACGCCATCGTGCACGACCTGCTGGCACGCTTCGAGCGCATGTACGGCGCGCGACCGTTCGCGAACCCCGCGGGCGAGGCGGAAAGCAACGACGACTGAGTCCGCGCGCACGTGCGCGTGCCCACACGGATGATTCACCGAACCGCGCCCCGTGGCCTCGCATCCCAACGCCCGTGCACGCGGCGATCGGGGAGGCCCCGCTGCAGCCTCAGCTCCCCATTTCCGTGCCGCCCCGTCCCGGGGTATGGTCCCCGGGATGCGGGCTCCAGGCCGGAGCCCCGCTCGCTGCACGCGAAGGGATGGAACGGGCGAAGCCGCCACTCGGCGCTCGGCCGTTAGCGTTTCGCAGCTCACCCCCAGGTCGGAGTGGCCACCGTCCTGACCAAGGAGCACCCGACGTGACCCTCATCGAGCACCCGCCCGCCGCCGACCACCGCACGGGCGCGGCCGCGTCCGCCACCGGTTCCGCCGCGGACGCCCCCGACAACACCCCCGCCGGCGTCGAGCCCCTTCCGCCGGGAGGGGCCCACGAGAAGTTCTCCATCTTCTGGTTCACCGTGCAGGTCGTGGCGCAGGTCGCCGGCCTCATCGCCCTGTTCCGCTTCGGCCTGCCCAGGGTGTGGGACCAGCAGCTCGCCGCCGGCCCCGGCGCGTTCATCGCCTGCTTCCTCGGCATGCACATGGTCATGTGCTTCTTCGAGTGGGGCTTCCACCGCTACGTGCTGCACGGTCTCGTGAGCCCGGCCCTCGTGCGCTTCGTGCGCGCGCACCGCAACCACCACGGCCTCACGCCCATCAAGCTGCAGCCGGTCGCGCAGGGCTCCGACCGCTTCGTGCTCAACCGCTATCCCATCATGGGCGCGGACCAGTACGAGGACTCCGCGTTCCCGTGGTACGCCACCATGGGCTTCTGGGCGTTCTTCACGCCGCTGCTCGTGGGCGTGCAGCTGCTGCTGCCCACCATGCCGGTGATGCTCGCCGGCTACGCGGCCATCACGTTCTCCATGATGCTCTACGAGATCCTGCACGCCATCGAGCACCTGCCGTTCGAGTGGTGGAAGGGCGCCGTCGAGCACCCGGTGTTCGGCCGCATGTGGACCGCCATCTACGGCTTCCACCACTTCCACCACGCCAACGTGGGCGCCAACGAGGCCATCTCGGGCTTCTTCGGCCTGCCCGTCGCGGACTGGTGCTTCGGCACGTACCACCAGCCCAAGGAGCTCCTGCTCGAGGGGCGGGTCGCCACCGCCAAGGACTTCGCGGTCAAGGCCCCTCCGGGCTGGGTGCGCGCGCTCGACGACTGGGCCCGCAAGCGCGAGTCCGAGATCATGCGCCAGCGCAAGAGCTGATCCCGACGCTCGTCTCGCCGCGGCCCCGTCCGGTCACTCCGGACGGTGCCGCGCGCGTTCCCGCCCCGCTTGACGACCCTGCCCGTGCCGCGTTCCATGTCGTCATGACCTCGCGCATCGTGTACTCGACCGGCGTCGGGCGCGTCTGCCCCGGCTGCGGCTGGCCCGACAAGGACTGCCGTTGCTCCAAGCCGGGCGCGCAGAGCG
>JBJTRI010000142.1:0-35358 GCA_046076045.1 bacterium | reverse complement strand
GCCGCGCGACCTGTTCCCCCTCCTGCGCATCCTGTGCGGGTTCTGGGCGGGCGTCTCGCTCTACGGCGTCTGGCAGCGGGCACCGCGCGTGGCCGCCTGGTGCCAGCGCCACGCCACCGCGCTCCTGCTCGCGTTCCTCGCATCGGTGCTGGTGCTGCCCGCGTTCCTCGCGCGCGCGCCCGACCTCATGATGATCGCCCTGCCCCTGTTGCTGCTTGGGCTCACCACCGACGGGACGCGGGCCGCGCGCTGGCTCGGCAGTCGCCCCATGCTGTGGCTCGGCCGGATCTCTTACGCCCTGTACCTGACCCATGCGGTGATCGAACACCTGCTCGAGTGGTGGCTGCCGGCCGCCCACTTCGCGAGCGCCCCGCTCGCCGCCCGGGCGGGCCTGGTCGCCCTGTACTGGGTGCTCCTGCTGGGCTCGGCCCACCTGCTGTACCGGTTCGTGGAGGAGCCCGCCCGCGTCTGGATGCGCAACCTGCGCCCCCGCCGCAGCCCGCTCGGCGAGGCCCGCCCATGACCGCGTGCCCGCTCCCGACGACGGCCTCCCATGGGAGTCCGAACCCGGCGGGCTTGCAGCCTGCAATCCCAAGCGCCCCAACGGACAAGGGGCGCCATACGGTTCCTTGCGGGTGCTCCGACCCGGTTGATAGCATCGAACGACCTGCCTCGACGACACCCCCTCCCTCCTCGTCGTCCCACCTGGACCCCCTCCCATGATCCAGAACCTGAAGGTCAGTCTCGTCATCCCCTGCTACAACGAGGAGGATGGCGTCCGCGAGGTCATCGAGCGCACCCCGAAGGACGTGGACGAGATCGTCGTGGTGGACAACAACTGCACCGATCGCACCGCTGAGGTGGCGAGGTCGCTCGGCGCGGTGGTGGTCAGCGAACGCACGCCCGGCTATGGCGCCGCCTACAAGGCCGGCCTCAAGGCCGCGACCGGCGACCTCATCGTGACGCTCGATGGCGACGGCACCTATCCGCCCGAGTCCATCCCGGCGCTCGTGGGCAAGCTGGTCGAGCGCAAGCTCGACTTCCTTTCGGCCAGCCGCTTCCCGCTCGCCGACCCCAAGGCGATGGGCATCACGAACCGCATCGGCAACTGGGTGCTGACCGCGACCGCGATGGTGCTGTTCTTCACGCCCATCCGTGACAGCCAGTCCGGCATGTGGGTGTTCAAGCGCTCGACGCTCGAGCGCATGCGCATCACCTCGGACGGCATGCCGTTCAGCCAGGAGATCAAGCTCGAGGCGATCCTGCGAGGCTACCGCTTCGGCGAGGAGCACATCGCCTACGGCGCGCGCATCGGCGAGGTGAAGCTGCAGAAGTGGCGCGACGGCTGGCTCAACCTGACCTTCCTGTTCCGGAAGCGCTTCGGCCTGCTCTGACGAGCGGCCCACAACGGACGGGACAGGGTCATGTGCGGGTTCGCCGCGTTCCATCACCCCGAGGGTCGCACGCCGGAGCCGGCGTGGCTCGCGACCGCGGCCGCCGCCTTGCGCCACCGCGGTCCCGATGACGTCGGGGTGCACCTCGAGCCCGGCGTGGGTCTGGCCTTCCGTCGGCTCGCGATCGTGGACGTGGGTGCGGGACACCAGCCGCTCTCGAACGAGGACGGCACGGTGTGGATCGCGTTCAACGGCGAGATCTACAACCACGCCGCGCTGCGCGCCGAACTCGAGCGCGCCGGACACCGCTACCGCACGCACAGCGACACCGAGACGCTGGTGCACGCCTATGAGGAGTGGGGCCCGGCCTTCGTGCAGCGACTGCACGGCATGTTCGCGTTCGCGATCTGGGACCGTCCGCGCCGCCGCCTGTTCGTGGCCCGCGACCACGTCGGGATCAAGCCCCTGTACTGGACGCGCGCCGACGGCGCTTACCTGTTCGCGTCCGAGATCAAGGCCCTGTTCGCGTTCCCGGGCGTACGCCGCGAGGCCGACCCCGAGGGCGTGATGCAGCACCTCACGCTGCGCTACGCGGCCGCGCCGCGCACGACGTTCGCCGGCATCGAGAAGCTGCCCGCGGGGCACACGCTCACGATCGAGGGCGGCCGCGCCACCGTGGCGCGCTGGTGGCGCCCCGAGTGGGAACCCAAGCTGACGCTCTCCGACGACGACGCGCTGGCCGAGGTCGAGCGCCGCCTCACCGAGTCCGTGCGCAGCCACCTCATGAGCGACGTCCCGCTCGGCGCGCTGCTCTCGGGCGGCGTGGACTCGAGCCTCGTGGTCGCCACCATGAGCCGGTTGTCGGACCGCCCCGTGCAGACGTTCTCGGTGGGCTTCGACGCCCCCGGCCCCTACAGCGAGCTGCCGTTCGCCCGTCGCGTCGCGGAGCACTGCCGCACCGAGCACCGCGAGATCATGGTGGGCGCGCACGACCTCCTGCGCGAACTGCCGGCGCTCGTCTGGCACCAGGACGAACCCATGAGCGAACCGGCCGCGATCCCGACCGCCATGGTGTCGCGCCTCGCGCGCGAGACCGTCACGGTGGTGCTCACCGGCGAGGGCGGCGACGAGTTGTTCGGCGGCTATCCGAAGTACGCGGTGGAACCCGTGGCGCGCCGCCTCGCGGCGTTGCCGGGGCCGCTGCGCGCGCTCGTGCTCGCGGGCGTGGACCACCTGCCGTTCCGCTTCCGCAAGCTGCAGGTCGTGGGCCGCAGTGCCCGCTTCCGCTCCGAGGCCGAGCGGCTCGCCGCCTGGTTCGCCGGGTTCGTGGGCGACGAGCGCAGCCGCCTGCTCGGCCCCGTGCTCGCTCCGCACGCCGCGGCGGGCACGCAGCCGTTCCGCGATGCGCTGGCGAGCAGTGCGGCGCACCGCCCGCTCGACCGCATGCTCGACGCCGACGTGCGCACCTGGCTCACCGACGACCTGCTCATGAAGATGGATAAGATGAGCATGGCGGCCTCGGTCGAGGCGCGCGTGCCGTTGCTCGACCGGCCGTTCGTGGAGTGGGCGACGCGCGTCGGCGACTCGCACAAGGTGCGGGGGCTCGAGGGCAAGGTGCTGCTCAAGCGCCTCGCCCGCCGCCTGCTGCCGGTCGAGGTCGTGGACCGCCCCAAGGTCGGGTTCACGGTCCCGCTCTCGCCGTGGTTCCGCGGCGAGTTGCGCCCGCTGCTCACCGACACCCTGTTGTCGCCGCGCTGTCTCGAGCGCGGCTGGTTCGAACCCACCGCGATCCGCGGTGTGGTGGACGACCACCTCTCCGGGCGCCGAGACCGTGCCCGCGAACTGTGGACGCTGCTCACCCTCGAGTTGTGGCATCGCACCTGGATCGACGGCGCCGGCGAGCGCCCCGAGGTTTGGTCGGCGCCGCCGCGCGTCACCGCGGGGGCCGCATGAAGCTCGTCATCCAGATCCCGTGCCTCAACGAGGAGGCCACCCTCCCCGTCACGATCCGCGACCTGCCGCAGTCGCTGCCGGGCGTGGACCGCATCGAGCTGCTCGTCATCGACGACGGCAGCAGCGACCGCACGAGCGAGGTTGCGCGCCAGCTCGGCGCGCACCGCGTGATCCGCTTCCCGTCGCGCCGCGGTCTCGCGCGCGCGTTCGACGCGGGCCTGCGCGAGGCGCTGGCGATGGGCGCCGACATCATCGTGAACACCGACGCCGACAACCAGTACGTCGGAGCCGACATCGGCAAGCTCGTCCAGCCCATCCTCGAGCGACGCGCGGACATGGTGCTGGGTGCGCGCCCCATCGACGCGATCGAGCACTTCTCGCCCCTCAAGAAGGCGCTGCAGCGCCTCGGAAGCGCGGTCGTGCGCGGCCTCTCCGACACCGACGTCCCGGACGCCACCTCGGGGTTCCGCGCCTACAGCCGCGAGGCGGCGCTGCGACTCACCGTGCTGACGGGCTTCACC
Source organism: bacterium (assembly GCA_046076045.1). Classification (GTDB taxonomy): domain Bacteria; phylum Eisenbacteria; class RBG-16-71-46; order RBG-16-71-46; family RBG-16-71-46; genus JAIOPA01. The sequence continues at coordinate 31,490 of JBJTRI010000142.1, read as the reverse complement.
TACACGCTCGAGACGCTCATCCAGGCGAGCCAGAAGAACATCACCATCGCGCACGTACCGATCCGCGTGAACGGCAAGCTGCGCGAGTCGCGACTGTTCCGCGGCATGGGTTCGTACATCGCGCGCTCGCTCGGCACCATGCTGCGCGTCTACCTGCTCTACCGTCCGCTGCGGTTCTTCCTCACGCTCGCGGGACTCGCGCTGGCGGGGTCGTTCGCGCTCATCGCACGCTTCGTGTGGATCTACCTGCAGCAGCCGCTCGACGCCGGGCACGTGCAGTCCATGGTCGTGGCCGGCGCGCTCGCCGTGATCGGCGTGCTGTTCGTGGCCCTCGGCGTGCTCTCCGACCTGACCGCCATGAACCGCCGCCTGCTCGAGGAGATCGTGGTGAACACGCGGCTGAGCCGCATCGCCGATGCGCGCCGCGACCGCCCGGAGGGCCCGAGCGCACCATGAGGAAGCCCATCGCGCTGGCGCTGCAGGTCACCGTCTCGGTCGCGCTCCTGGCGCTGCTGTTGCGTCAGGTGCCACTCGCCGACGTCGGTGGCGCGCTCGCTCGCCTGCGCCCCGGCACGATCGCGCTCGCACTCGCGCTCGTGCTGGTGAGCTACCTCGGTCGCGCGCAGCGCTGGGCGGGCCTGCTGGCGCGCTCGGGGCGTACGCTCGCGCTCGCGCCGGCGTGGGGCCTCACCCTGCTCGGGGTCGGCTACGGGCTCGTCACGCCGGGCAAGGTCGGCGAATTCGCGCGCGTCGTGCACCTCGGCGTGCCGAGCCATCAGGCGTTCGCGTCCGTGCTGTGGGACCGCGTCACCGACGTGCTGCTGCTCGAACTGCTCGCGCTGCCCGCCTTCCTGCTCGTGCCCGCGTGGCGCGGACCGGTGATGTGGCTGTTCCTCGCGGTCGTCGCCGCCACCGTGGTGGGCGTGGCGGTCCTCGAGAGCCGCCGCCTGCAGGCGCTGGGCGCACGACTCGTACCGCCGCTCGCAGGCACGCTCGGCCGCTGGCAGGAGGCGAGTGCAGGCACGCTCACGAGCGGCGCGTTCCGCGTCGGGCTCGCAGGCGGCGTGTTCTACTACGCGCTCAACTTCGCGGCCGCGTTCCTCATGGTGCGCGACCTCGCGCCCGACGCGTCGCCCGCGCTGGTGCTGGGCTTCCCCATCATCCCGCTCCTCGGCAACCTGCCGATCGCCTTCAGCGGTCTGGGGCTGCGCGAGCAGGTGAGCGCGCTGCTGTTCACCGCCGCGGGCACCGACCCGGCCGTGGGCCCGGCCTACTCGCTCGCCTACTTCGGACTCGGCACGCTCGTGCCCGGCGTGCTCGGGCTGCTGCTGGGAGCCACGCCGTGGCTGCGTGACGCGGCCCGCGCGCGGGAGGCGGCATGAGTCGGCTGCTCCGGTCCCTCAAGGACGCCATGCGCACCCCGCTCGGCTGGATCGCGCTCGGGACGCTTCTGCGGATCACGCACATCCTCATGCTCGGCAATCGCTACTACTTCGGTGACACCTCCGAGTACCAGGCCGCCGCGCTCCGCATCCTGCACGGCATCGGGCTCGACCAGGCCAGCCCGCGCGCGCCGCTCTACCCGCTGCTCATGGCCACCGGGTTCGCGATCGGCGGCGAAGGCAACATGGTGGTGACGCGCTGGCTGCAACTCCTCGTCGCGATCGCGCTCATGTTCGTGACCGCGCGGCTCGCGGGCCGCATCGCCGGCCCCACCGCGGCCACCCTCACCGCCGCCGGAATGGCGGTCGCCCCGACCCTCGTGTTCGTGTCGGGACTGCTCTACCCGACCACGCTCTACATGCTCATGCTGGTGGGCTTCACCTATCTGGTGCTGCGTCTCGGTGAGGCTCCCACGCTGCGACACGGCGCGGTCCTCGGCATCGTGTTCGCGCTCGGGTTCCTCGCCGACCAGGTGTTCCTCGCGCCCTCGCTCACCATCGCCCTCTGGCTGCTTTCCCGCCTGCGCACGCACGGAGCCGCTCTGGCGCGCGCCCTGACGGTCGGCGCGCTGTGCGCGACCGCGCTCCTGACCCCGTACTCGCTGGCGACACGCGCACCGTCGGGTGGCTTGTCGAGCGACCACATCTTCATGCGCAAGGCGCAGACCGTGCTGCACTCGGCCCGCACCGATCCGGTGTTGTCACGCGAACGCTGGCTGCGCTTCCCGCAGGACGCCTCGTTCGAGGCGCTCTCCCCGGGACGCTTCCTGCTGCGCGAGGGCAGCCTGTTCGCGCGCTACCCGGTCGCCTACACCCACGACTACGTCTTCGAGTTCCTGCACTTCTTCCGGCCGGTCCCCGACCGCGTGCAGACCGAGAACCGCTTCACGCAGCCCATCGTGCTCTACGTGGGCGGGCTCTACTTCATCGCACTGCTCATCCTGTCGCTCCTGGGACTCGGCTTCGGCGAGGGCCTGACCCGCCACCGCATCCTGTTGACGCTGGGCGTGCTCGGGACCGCGGCGTTCTATGCGTTCTTCTTCACGCAGGCGCGCTATCGCATCCCGGTCGAACCCCTGCTCATCATCCTCGCGGCCATCGGGGTCGCGCGCGCGTTCCCCGGGTTCGCGCGGCATCTCACCGGCCTGCCCACCGAGTCGGAGCGCCCCTCCGCGTGAGGGCACTCTCGGCCCTGTGGCCGCTCCTCGCGACGGTCGCACTGGGGGCCGTCGGACTGCTGTTGCCCGGCCCGCTCGGCGACGTGGCCGCCTTCGTGTGGATCGGCCTGTTCCCGGGCCTCGCGCTTGGACGCTTGCTCGTGCCCGACGCCTCGCGCGCCACCCGCTGGCTGCTCGGGGCCGCCCTCGGGCCGTTGGCCGCGACGGTCGTGGCGTGGGCGCTCGTGCAGAGCGGCCAGACGCTCACGGTCGCGGCCCGGGTCGTGGCGCTGGGCGGTTGGCTGCTGTTCGCGGGCGGGGAGGCGCGCGCACTCGCGGGCCGCACCACGGACGACGACGATGCGCGCGGCGACCGGTTCGCGTGGGGCTGGGCGCTGGCGGCTGCCGCGTTCGTCGCCCTCCCCATGCTGCTCTCGGAGTGGGCGCGCGTGCGCAGCGACGGCTGGGTGCACGCCGGCATCGTGTGGGAGATCGTCGAGCGCGGCATGCCCCCGCAGGACCCGCGCTTCTCCGGCCTCGGACTCAACTACGTCTGGTTCTACAACCTGTTCCTCGCGCTCCTCGGCGCACTGCGCCCGGAGCCGACCCCGTTCACGCACATGGTCACGGCCAACGTGGTGTGGATCGGCACCCTGATCTGGTTGACGCATGCGCTCGCGTGGTCGGTGCACCGCACGCGCGAGGCCGCACGGGGCGCGCTGCCGATCGTGCTCACCGGACTCAACGCGGGCGCACTGCTGCTGTGGCCGCTCTGGCTCCTGCGCGCGGCGCGCGGCGAGGTGCGCGGCTGGGCCGAGGTCGAGCGCATCGCCGCCGCCGCGGACTGGAACGGCGTCGGCGTCATGCACCAGCTCTCGGCCCCGTTCGCGTGGATGGTGAACGCGTGGGACAAGTTCATGGTCGGCACCGCGCTCGGCTACGCCTACCTGCTCATGCTGCTGTCGCTGTGGGCCTCGGTCCGCTGGCTCGGCGACGGGACCCGCGCCGGGGCGTGGCGCTGGCTGCTGGTGGTCGCAGCCGCAGCGAGCGGCATGATGCTGTTCCACAGCGTCGTCGGCCTGTCGGCCGGCCCGGTCGCGATCGGCGCGTCGCTGCTGGTCGCGATCGTGGCGAAGCGCGGACTCGCCACGCTGCCCGCTGGACGCGCGCTGGCACTGGCCGGCGCGCACGCGGCCGGGCTCGCAGCCGCGTGGCCCTACTTCCGCTCCATCTCGCGCGGTTGGGACGCGGGCGCGAGCGGCGTGGAGCACCGCTTCCTGCACCTCGACCTGTGGATGCCGTGGACGCTGCTCACCGCCTGCGGCGTGGTGGCGTGGCTCGCCGCCCCCGCGATCGCGCGCCGACTCGCGACGCGCACGGCGGCGCCGGTGTGGCTGGCAGCGTGGCTGCTCGGCATGACGGTGTTCGCGATCGTCGTCCACCTGCCCGAGCACAACGAGTTCAAGTTCGTGTGGATGGTGTTCGCCCCGCTCGCGGTGTTCGCGGGTGGCAGCGTCGGCGAGCGGATCGCGGCCGTCCGTCGCCGGCTCGGCCCGATCGTCACCGGGGTGCTCGTGTTCGTGCTGTTCGCGCTGCCGTCGCTCATGCTCATGCGCGGGTTCCTGCTCGACCACTCGGGCGAGACCGCGCCCGAGACCGCGCGCGCGCCCGGCGACGCCGCTTGCTACGCGTGGATCCGCTCGTCCACCCCGCGCGACGCCGTGTTCCTCGACCATCGTTCGCGCGACGTCCTGCTCGTCGAGGGGCGCCGCCGCCTGCTCGCCGGCACCCCGTTCGGCCCCGAGCGTGCGGCGTTCCCCGCCGACCGCCTCGTGCGCCGGCGCGCGCTCATGGCCGACCTCTACGGCCCGTGCGCCGACCTCGCGGGCACCGCGGCCGGGCTGGACTCCATCGGCGCACCGGTGTATGTGCTCTATCGTGCCGAGGACTTCGACGGGGCCACCCCGTGGGCCGCGCTCGACGCGGAGGGCACCTTGTTCGAACGCGTGTACGACCAGGCCGGGCGGATCGTGTACCGGCGGAGACCCTGATGCCCCGATTCCCCCATCGTGCCGCGTTCTCCTTCGACATCGAGGACTGGCACCACAGCGAGGTCAACGTCATCTCCGACCCGCAGCCGCACGAGAGCATCGTGGACCGCGGCACGAACGCCATCCTCGACCTGCTCGCCCGTCACGGCTGGCGGAGCACGTTCTTCGTGCTCGGCGACGTGGTGCGCGACCACCCGGAGCTCATCCGGCGCATGGTGCGCGAGGGGCACGAACTGGCCTGTCACGGCATGTCGCACCGTCCGGTGTGGCGCGCCACGCCGGAGTCGTTCCGCGCCGAGCTGCGCGAGTTCCGCGCCACGGTCGAGGCCGTGCTGGGCGAGTTCCCGGTGTGCGGCTTCCGCGCCCCGACGTTCAGCATCGACCCCTCGAACGCGTGGGCCCTCGACGTGCTCGCCGACGAGGGCTATCGCTACGACAGCAGCATCTTCCCGATGCGCGTGAAGGTGTACGGCACGCCGGGAGCACCGGTCGGCATCTACCGCCCTGCCGCGGGCGCGCCCCAGCGGCACGACCCGGCCGGACGGCTGGTGGAGTTCCCGGTCGCGATCGCCGAGACCGCCGGCCTGCGCGTGCCGGTGGGTGGCGGCTTCTACCTGCGCGCCCTGCCGTTCGGCATGTTCCGCTGGGGGCTCGACCGCATCCTGCGCCAGCGTCCGTTCGCGCTCTACCTGCACCCGCGCGAGGTGACCCCCGAGGCGCGCCGCATGCCGCTCGACCCCGTGAACGGCTTCATCACCTACGCGAACCTCGAGAGCGTGGTCGCCAAGCTCGAGCACCTGTTCGAGCGCTACGAGTGGACCACCATGCGCGACATCCTCGAGACCGAGGGCTGGCTCGCGCGCTGAGCCCTCACTCCGCGCGCACGAGGCGCGGACTCGAAGGGGCCGGGGCCAACTCCGCGAACGCGAAACCTCCGCCCGAGCTGACGTGGCGGAGCGAGTACGCGCCATCGCGCTCGCGGTGACTGAAGCCCCGGCCCTCGAACGCGTCGCGCACGACCGCACCCTCGGCGCCCAGACGCACCTCGCGTCGGAAGCGCACCCCGCACGGTTCGCCCCGGAAGATGAGCTGGCGCTTGAGGAGCGGGATCAGACGCCGGCCCGCGACCGCGCTCGCGATGCGCAGCACGACGTGCTTGAGCGGGCTCGGGGTGACGAACGCGTGGCGCCGGAGCGGCATGTCGGTGGTCACGACCCACTCCCCGGCCTCCGCGCGCGCCTCCACACGGGCCTCACGCTCCTGCCAGCAGGTGGTGGTGAGGTGACCGTCCACCGTGCCCCGCCAGCCCGTGTCGTACTCGGTCTCGCCGGTGCGCGTGACACGGACCACCACCCCGCCCTTGCCGGCGGCGACCCAGCGGCTCGCCGCATCGTCGTGCGAGACCCACACCCGCGCCTCGGGCCACCAGTGCGTCCCGCGCGCGGGCGCGCTCGGCGCCTGCATCGCGCCGAGGTGGCACCAGGCGCGGAACCAGCTCGTGTGCACGTAGTGCGTGAGGTAGCGGTCGTCGATGTGGTGCAGGAAGTGAAGCGGCGACTCCAGCGCAGCGAGGGTCGCGTGCACGAGCGAGGCGGCCTCGCCCGAGAGCGAGGCGAAGCGGACGATCCCGTAGCCCGAGAGGTAGTCGGTGTTGCGCGAGTTCACGAACCGTGGCACCGCGCCCCCCGGGCCCGCGAGCCCGTGCAGGAAGCCGATGGCGCGCAGTCCGGCGTCGCGCGCCCGCACGTCGCCGGTCACCTCCCAGCAGTCCCACAACGCGTCGCAGGCGACCGCGAGGTAGCCGGTGTCCGCGCCGCCGTACTCCTCGTACCAACCCTCGGACGACTGTCCGGCGTGGACCGCGGCCCAGCGCCGCTCGAGCGCGGCCGCGTCCACCGGGACACCGACGCTCGCGGTGACCGAGCAGGCCGCGAGCGCGACGATCTCCTGGTTGAGCGCCTCGGTCTCGGCCGCGCGCAGGATCCACGCCGCGGTGCGACGCATCGCCTCGGCCACCTCGGGCTCGGGCGGGGTCGTGCGCGCGATCATCGCCGCCACCCACAGACTGAAGCCGGCCGCGGGGAACCCCGACTCCGAGGGGTAGTACTCGTCGAGCCCGCCATCGGCGTGCTGGCTGCGCGCCCAGTGCCGGAGCGCGGCCGAGCGCCATTCGGCGGCGCGCGCCGGGTCGAGCCCGGGCACCGGCAGGTCCAACCGGCCGCGCGCGACGAGGTCGAGCACGAACGCACCCTGCACGAGCACCGCGCTCGAGAAGTCGCGCATCTTGTAATGCCAGTGGTGGCGGTCGAAGCACCCGTACAACGGATGGTCGGGGTCGCGGCACAACTGGGTGAGCAGGCGCGGCAGGGCCCGCGCGAGCACGTCCGCGAGCGGACGCGCCTCGGCCTCAGTCATAGACCTCGTTGTAGAACTTCTTCTCGTACGGGAGGCTGTGCTTGCGCAGCCGCCGCCGCAGGAACGGCGGCAGCGCGTAGTAGACCCAGCGCAGGAACAGTCGAAGCGGGACGTTCTTGGCGGTCGAGAACTGCAGGTTCCGACGGTCGAAGCGGTTGCGGAACAGGATCTGCGCGGCCGACCGCTTGCGCGGGCGCATCTTCATGCGGTCGCGATAGAACCCGAACGTGACCAGCGCGACGGGGTCGAAGTGCGGGTGGATGTCGAACATCCGCTGCACCTCGCTCTTGTTGGGCAGGTGGCCGATCCAGCACGTGCCCACGCCCGCGCTGTGCGCGATGAGGCTGAACGTGGTGATGAAGGCGGCCGCCGACTGGGTGTGGTCGAGGTAGTGCAGGTTGTCCGTGTACTTGTTGTAGGTCACGAGGAACGCCTGCTTCGCCTTGGTGAGCGCCGCGGCCGAACCGCGCTCGTAGAGGTCGGCGAGGATCGCGGGGTCGTCGATGTAGATGACCTTCCAACGCTGCTCGTCGCACGCGGTCGGGGCGTTCATGGCCGTCTCGACGAGCTGCTCGAAGAGCTCGTACGGCACCGGCTCGGGCCGGTAGGCGCGCACCGTGCGCCGCGTCAGGATGGCGTCCTGCAGCGACATGTCGGGGTTGGGCGCGGCGACGAGGTCCCCGGGGAACAGGAAGCCCCCCTCGTAACGGACACTCGTCTGCTCCTCGGCGCTGTGCTTCCAGGGCATGGGATCGTCCCCGGACCGTGGGTCCTCCCCGCCGCCGACCGGTCCGGACCCGGCGCACGGGTACTGCGCACATCCTTCCATGCTAGCACCACCGCGGGCGGCCCCGGGGCCCGAGCCCGCTCAGCCGCGGCGGGCCGCCCGCCGCGAGACGGCGCGGTCGTGCGAATCGCACAGCACCTCGCGCAATCGCCCCACGACGGCCGCGGGCGCGTGCCGTGTCTCGGCGCGCTGCCGCGCCCGCGCGCCCTCGGCGCGCCGCAGCGCCGGGTCGGCGAGCCGGCGCTCGAGCTCGTGCTCCCAGGCGTCGTAGTCGTTCCGACACGCCCCCAGGCCCTCGCGCTCGACGATCCCGTCGGGGTCGAACGCGGTCACCGACGGCAACCCGTTCGCCCACGCCTCGAGGAACGCGTTCGGGAAGCCCTCGGCCGGCGAGCTGTGCGCGAACAACGTGGAGCCGCGCAGGAACGCCCCGACGCGCTCGTGCGGGATCGTGGGCGCGACCTCGAGGTTCGGCAGGCGCTCCGCCATCGCGCGGGCGGCACGCCACTCGGCGTCGTCGAGCGGCGGCGGCGGGATCGCCCCGGCCATGCGACAACGCACCTGCGGATGACGCTCGGCGAAGCGCGTGAACCACGCGGGGCGCTTGGACGGCTTGTAGGTGGCGAGCCAGACCACCGACGGGTCCCCGCCCGCGTCCACCACGAGCTCGGGCGCGGGCAGCTCGACCGGGTTGGGGATCACCACGCTGTCGCGTCCGAACGCGTCCGCGAGCAGGCGGCGCTGGTGCTCGGTCTGGGACACCACGGCGTCGGCGAGTCGGATGGCGCGTCGCGCCCAGAAGCGGTCGCGGGGACCGTGCACGTCGGGCAGGTGTGCGACGACGTCGTGGTCGTGCGCCACCATCCACACGAACGCGCGCCCGCGCGCCGCCGCGAGGTCGCGGACCAGCCCCGCCCACAACCCACCGCCCTGGAACACGTACACGTCGGCGTTCGCGCGGTGGAGCGCGGCGAGCCCGCGGGTAAGCCGCGGATGCACGAAGCGCACGATGGGGATGCGCGACTGAGGCGGGTAGGCGCGCAGCAGCGTCATGCCGTCCACGTGCAACCGATCCGGCTGGCCGAAGTCACAGGTCACCACCGAGACCTCGCAGCCCGCCTGGGCGAGCGCGCGCCCGGTGAGCGCCAGTTGCACCTCGGCGCCCCCCGCGATGGGCACCCTCCCACGGCTCACGACCGGGTAGAGGTACTCGCAGAAGAGGCAGACACGGAGAGCGGACATGGGGACCCCGGGACCGGACGACGGGCGAGGCTGCACGGGATGCCCCATCGTCTCAGCGACAGGACTCCAGCACGGCGTGGAGGGCATCATGCACCACATCCGGGGCATGGTGCCGCTCCACCCAGACCCGCGCCCGCGCGCCCTCACGGCCACGCCCCTCGGCGTCGGCCAGTCGCTCCTCGATCGCCCGCTCCCACGACTCGTAGTCGGTGCGGCAGGCGCCCAACCCCTCGCGCTCCACGATGCCGTCGGGGTCGAAGCTCGACACGCTCGGGATCCCGCGTGCCCAGCATTCGAGCAGCGTGTTCGGGAAGCCCTCGGCCGGCGAACTGTGCGCGAACACCGCCGCGCCCTTCAGGAAGTCCGGGACCTCGTGCCGAGGCACGAGCCCGCGCACCTCGAGCCCGGCGGCACGCGCGCGCGCCGCGAGCGCGACGTGGTAGGCGCGGTCGTCGAGCGGGGGCAGCGGCACCACGCCGGCCATGCGACAGCGCACATCCGGGTGCCGCTCGGCGAAGCGCGTGAACCACTCCGGACGCTTCTCGGGCTTGTAGGTCGAGAGCCACACGAGGTCGGTGCCCGCCCCGGCGTCGAGCACCTCGGCGGCGGGCGGCACCTCGACGGAGTTCATGATGACGGTGGACTCGCGCCCGAAGTCGGCGAGCAGCGAGTCGTGCTGCCAACGGGTCTGCGTGACGATGGCGTCGGCATGGCGGATGGCGTAGCGCACCGCGGCCCGGTCGCGCGGCCCGTGCACGTCGGGCAGGCGCGCCATGACGTCGTGGTCGTGCCCCGTGAGCCACACGAAACGACGGCCGCGCGCCCGCGCCACCATGGCCACGATCCCGGCCCACAGCGACGCGCCGCGGAACAGGTAGACGTCGGCGTCGGTGCGCCACAACGCCGAGACGCCCAGCGTGAGTCGCGGGTGCAGGAAGCGCACGACCGGCAGCCCGGCGGTGGGCGGATAGCACTTGTGCAGCGTGATGCCACCGGCCACGAACGGGTCGGGTTGACCGTAATCGCAGGTCACCGCGCGCACGTCCCAACCGCGGCGAGCGAGCCCCTGCCCCATGAGGTTCAACTGCACCTCGATCCCACCCGCGAACGGCACCCGTCCGCCGCTCACCACCGGGTAGAGGTACTCCACGTACAGACAGGCGCGCGGCGCGCGGCTCACCGGCGCCTCCAGCGCTCGAGCGCGGCCTCGAGGCGCGGCTGCACGCGACGCCACTCGAACCGCTCCGCGGTCGCGCGGGCCGCAGCAGCGAGCCGCAGCGCGGTCGCGGGCTCGGCGGTGAGGCGGCCGAGCGCACCGGCGAGCGCGACCGCGTCACCGGCCGGCACCACCAGGCCGTTCGCCCCGTCGGCCAGCAGGTTGCGCGTGCCCGCGCACGGTGTGGCCACCACCGGCCGACCGTGCGCCATCGCCTCGAGCAGCACGTTGGGCAGGCCCTCGCCGCGACGCGCCGCCAGCACGACGGCCGACGACTCGCGATACAACTCGGCGAGCGCCTCGCGGTCCACGAACCCGGTGAAGCGCACGTCGGCACCGAGGGCCGCGGCGCGCGCCTCGAGCGCGGCGCGCTCGGGTCCGCTGCCGGCGATCACCAGCGCGCGGCCCGCGGCGGCGCAGGCCTCGATCACCACGTCCATGCCCTTGTCCGGGATGAGGCGCCCCACGCTCAACACCGGCCCGGCGGCCGGGTGCGGCGAGGGCTCGGGCAGGTCGAGACCGTTCTCGACCACCGCCAACTTGCCGCGCACGCCCGGGACGCGCTCGGGCGAGACGCGCTCGAGCTCCGACAGCAGGTCGGCACGACCGGTGTCGCTCTGCACGAGCACGCCGGCGGCGCGCGCCCACACGCCGGGCGAGATCCAGCGGTGACGGCGCGATTCGCGCAATCGGTACTCGGCCTCGCCGCGGATCCAGACCACGGCGGGGATCCCGAGACGGCGCCCCACGCGAACCCCGGCGAGCCCCGAGACGAACGTCTGGAAGCAGAGCAGCAGGTCGGGCCGCGGCTCCAGCTCGAGCACGCAGCGCTCGATCGCCACCATGTCCACCACGGTGCGCCAGACCGGGACGCGCGACACCGGCACGCGCACCACGGAGTAGCCGTCGCGCTCCTCGCGCTCGGGCTGGCTCGGCGGGTCGCGACGCGTGATGACCGTGACGCGATGGTGCGAGCTCAGGCGCTCGGCCCAGCCCTGCGCCTGCAATTCGGCACCCCCGAACGAACCCGGCGGGAAGTGCCCGATGAGGATCGCGATGTTCACGGTCAGTCCCTCGCCTGCGCGGCCACGGCCGCGTGCAGCGGGTACGGCCCGTCGACGGGCTCGCCCACGCGCTCGCGCGGCCGGTCGAGGTAGCACTGCGCCCACATCTCGAGGGCGACCAGCGTGAACACGCGCTTCGCGCGCACCTCGTCGCGCAAGCCCTCGCCCGCGAGCAGGCGCTCGACCGCGACCGGGTCGAGCCAGCCGCGCTCGCGGCAACGCCGGTCGAGCAGCACCTCGCGCGCGAGCCGTCCGAAGTCGCCGGCGAACCAGCGGTCGAGCGGCACCCCGAAACCCTGCTTGGGCCGCTCGAGGATGCCCGGCGGCAGCATCGGGCGCACGACCTCGCGCAGCACCCACTTGCTCGTCCCGCCCCGCAGCTTGAGGTCGAACGGCAGGCGCGCCACCCACTCGAGCACGTGCTGGTCGAGCAGCGGCGCGCGCGTCTCGAGCGAGTTGAGCATGCTGGTGCGGTCCACCTTCACGAGCACGTCGTCGGTCATGTAGGTGAGCGCGTCGAGCGCGAGCAGCGCCGGCACGTCGCCGAGCGTGCGGGCATAGCGGGCGTGCAACGCGAGCGGGGCGGCGTACGGGTCGTGCGAGCCCAGGGCGGCGCGCAGCCCGTGCGCGAGCACGGCGTGGCGATCGCGCGGCGGGAAGTGCGACATCACCTCGAGGTGACGCGCGGCGACGCTCATACCGACACGGCGCAGGCGCCGCCCGAGCGGGTGGTCCGAGGGCAGCAGCCCCGACGGCAGCGCCGCCAGCCGACGCAGCAGTCGCGGCACGGCGTCCACGCGCGCGTACGAGCGCGCCCAGGCGTAGGTCGTGTAGCCGGCGTAGGCCTCGTCGCCGCCGTCGCCCGAGAGCGCCACGGTGACGTGCTCGCGCGCCATCTCGGCGACGTGGAACGTGGGCACCATGGAGGCGTCGGCGAACGGTTCGTCGAGCCCCCAGACGAGGCGCGGCATGAGCTCGAGCGCACGCGGCCGCACCACCAACTCGTGGTGCTCGGTGCCGAGGTGCTCGGCCACGACCCGCGCGTGCGCGAGCTCGCTCACGTCGGCGTCCTCGAACCCGATGCTGAACGTACGCACGCGCGTGCTCGAGACGCGCGTCATGAGTGCCACCACCGCGCTCGAGTCCACGCCGCCCGAGAGGAACGCCCCGAGCGGCACGTCGGCCATGAGCCGCACGCGCACCGCGTCCTCGAGGCGCTCGCGCAGGCCGGCCACGGCCTCCTCGGGCCCGATCGACGGGTCGGGCGTGCTTGGCAACTCCCAGTAGCGGAACACGCGCGGCCCCTGCGCGTCGCACAGCAGCGCGTGACCCGCGGGCAGCTTGTGCACCCCGCGCAGGATGCTGCCGGGCGACGGTACGTACTGGTAGGTGAGGAAGTCCGCGATCGCCGCGGGGTCCACGTCGCGCGGCACCGACGGGTCGAGCATCAGCGCCTTGAGCTCGCTCGCGAACACGATGCGACGACCGTCGTCGTGCCAGTAGAGCGGCTTCTTGCCGACGCGGTCGCGCGCCAGCAGCAGGGTGCCGGTGTTCGCGTCGTGCAGCGCGAACCCGAACATGCCACGCAGGTCGCCGAGCAGCGCCTCACGCTTCTCCTCCCACAGATGGAGGAGCATCTCGGTGTCGCTTCGCCCGTGGAAGCGATGCCCGCGCGCCGCCAGCTGGGGCATGACCTCGGGCCAGTTGTAGAGCTCGCCATTGAACGCGACGTGGATGCGACCGTCCTCGTTCGCCATGGGCTGGTGCCCGCCGGGCGACAGGTCCACGATCGACAGTCGGCGATGGCCGAGCGCGACCGGACCGTCGGACCACACGTCGGCGTCGTCGGGGCCGCGGTGGCGCTGCGCGCGCGCCATCGCACGCACCAGCGCTGCATCGGCCCGCCCGCCCGCGTAGTGGAACACCCCGTCGATGCCGCACATGGTCAGCGCCCTCCCGATGCGCGCACGCGCACGGTGTCCACGGGCCAGCCGTCGAGCAGGTCGTCGTCGCTCGTGAGGTCGCGCAGGCGCAGGTTCGGGTAGTGGGGCTGGCGGATCATCGCCACCTTCACCGTGTACTCGCCCGATGCGACGTCGCCGGGGACGACGACCCGGAACGAGTCGCGCACGACCTCGTCGGTGCGCCAGCGGTCCACGCCGTAGGCCCCGTCCACCGGCAGATGGTCGGAGCGGAAGCGGTAGCGCTCGCCGTGCACGCGTTCCACCGCCTTGCGCCACAACTTCGAGACCGCACCCGGGGCGACCGGTATGGCGTCGGGCAGCGGACGGTCGAAGCGCACCGCGACGCGGTACGAACCCGCGGGCAGCGCCGCGCGTGCATGCCACTCGAACACCCCGCGCAGCGTGTCGCCGTGCTGCACCTCGTCGGGTGCGAGCTGCACCCCGACCAGTTCGGCCACGCCGTCCCCGATCGGGATGCCGCGATCGGCGGCTGTGAGCGGACGACGGAAGGGTCGCGCCGGTGCTTCGGCAGGCAACGCCGCGAGGGCAGCGCGATCGATGCCGTACACGCTGAAGCGGTCGCGCTCCCAGAGTGGGCGGAACGCCTGCGGAACACTCGCCAGCCGGGCCCGGGCCGCGTCGTACCAGTCCGCATCGGGCGCCCAGTAGTCGAGGTCGGGCGCGGCGTCCCAGCGACCGTTGAGCACGACCACGGTCGCGCCCCAGCGCTCCACCACCTCGGCCGTGCGCCCCCAGCCCGCATACGGGTCGAGCGCGTCACGCGCATCGAGGATGCGGTCGAGCGCGAGCGAGTCGTTGGGCGAGCTGTGCTGGTCGAGCAGCGCGGTGACCCAGTGCCGCGTCATCATGGGCACCGAGTAGCTGGTCGCGGGGTCCGACAGCACCACCGTACCGTGCGGCAGGTTGCCGTCCATCCACGCGAGCGCATCGCCCCAACGCTCCACGCTCACCGCCGCGTCGGACGCGCGCGCCTCGGACGGGCGCGTGAGGATGCGCGCGGCGTCCCCCATCGGCCCCCCGAGCGCGAGTGCGAGCAGCGCCGCCCACGCCACGGCCGCCACACGCCGACGCTGGCGCCACGCGTCGCGCAACGCGACCACCGCGTAGGCGGTCGCCGCCGAGGCCGGTAGCAGCCACGGGAAGCGCATGAGCAGGTATCCCAGCCGCGGCTCGAGCACCGCGACCACCGGCGGGACGAACAGCAGCAGGAACACCACGCTGGTGGTGGTCGCCAGGTAGAGCGCCGCGGGACGCGCGGCGGCCCGCCACCACGCCACCAGCGAGGCCGGGAACAGCACCCAGAGCGGCCCCAGCCAGTCCCACAGCACGCCGTACGACACGATCACCGCACCGGGGGCGAGTTCGAGCAGGCCCTGCGGTTCGGTGTGGATGACGTTGTTCGGCGCGTACGCCTGTCCCGCGCGCCACAGCAGGTAGGGCAGCGCCACGGCCGCCCCCGCGAGTGCGGTCACCGCGACCCGCCGCGCGGCCGCCGACAGCCCGCGGTCGCGCAGCACGAGTCCCAGACCGAGCCCACCGAACGCGAGCGCGAACTGGATCGCCCCGAAGACGTGGGCCAGCACGGTGCCGAGCATGGCGGCCACGACCGCGACGCGCGTACGCGGGGTGCGACGCTCGAGGTCGGTGAGCAGCACGGCCGCGGTCCCGAGCGCGAGCTGGTCGGCGAGCTTGGTCGAGAACACCGCCTCGCGCAGGTACTGCATGCCGAGCCCGCCACCATAGGTGAGCAGCAGCCCCCAGGCGCCGGCCGCCGCACCGAGCGGGCCCCCGAGCCACCACGCGAACGACGCGGCCTGCAGCACGAACAGCGGCGCGAGCAGGGTGGGCAGTGCACGCCACACCACGAACGGGTCGGCCTGCGCGAGTGCGCACACGAGCGCGACCACCGGATGCCACAGCCCCTTGCGCGGGTCGGCGAAGGTCGCGTACGGGTCGCGGAAGAAGACGTCCACCGGGAACGCCTGCCCCGAGGCCAGCATGCGACGCACGGTCGCGATGTGGTCGGGCGAGTCGGTGAAGTACGACACCGGCGTGCCGAGCTGGAACGCGTGCAGCGCGGCCAGTGCCATCGCGGCCAGCACCGCCACGATCGTCGCCGTGGGCAGCGACGGGAACGGCTCGCTCGTGCGCGGTGCGGTGCGCATCGCCACGAACCACGGCACGAGCGTCCACCACGCACCGAGGCCCGCGAGCACGGTGAAGGGCATGCCGATCAGGTGCGTCACGAGCACCGCGAGCGCGGCCCACGCCACGCCCAGCACCAGCGCCGGCCCGGCCGCGAACCACGCCCCACCCGGCAGCGGTGCCCCGATCGCGCGCCGCCACCCCTCGCCCGGCAGCAGCACCAGGACGGCGAACGCGAGCGCGATGCGCAGGCCGACGGGTAGCGCCGCGAGCGCACCCGACTGCAGCGAGAGCGCGCATACCGCAGCGACGAGCGCGCCCCACAGGGGGCGGGGCATGGAGCGCAGGCTCACGAGCGCTGCCCTCCCAACCGGCGCGCGAGGCCCGAGATCACGGGCAGCCCCGACTCGGCGAGCAGGGAGCGGAACCCGATGCCGCGAATGAACGGGGCGGACACCACGAGCAGGCCGATCGCGAACACCGCCGAGGCCACGAGGTGGCGACCCAGCGAGGCCCAGTCGAGGCGCGCCGGCTCCACGAGCCACCCCTGGTGGACACCCGCGAGCGCGAGGGCGGCGAGCGCGGTCGGCACCAGACAACGCACCACCAGCGTGAGGATGCTCCAACCGGCCACCCCCACGCCTGCGGCCGCGAGCGCGAGCAGCGTGCAGCCCGAGACGAGGTAGGCGATCGAGGACGCCGCGGCCACCCCCGGCAGTCCGCCGTTCCAGCGGATCGCGAGCACCTGCAGGCCGGCCGAGAGCGCGGTCAGGAACAGTGCCGCGGGGACCAGGATGATGCGCCGTCCCACGGTCATGAGGATGACCGAGGCGAGCGAGGCGAGCGCGATGCCCGTGGCCCCGAACGCGAGCACCCGCATGGCGGCCACGCTGGCGTCGTACTTGGGCAGCAGCAGGTGGACCGCGTACGGCGCCCAGATGGCGACCAGCCCGGCCGCGAACGGCAGCCCCACGGCCATGCCGCGCGCCAGCCGGTCGACGCGCTCGCGCAGCACCGAGCCGTCCCCCTTGGCCTCGCTGAACAGGCGCACGAACTGCGGGTAGCTCACGTAGACGAGTGCGTCGGGGATCGCCATGAGCAGCGTCAGCACGTTCACCGACAGGCCGTAGTAGCCCAGCGCCTCGGTGCCGAGGAAGCGCAGCACCACGATGCGGTCGAGGTTGCGCATGACGATGCTGCTCGCGATGTAGGTGTAGAGCGGCAACCCGATCTGCACGAGGTCGAGGCTCTCGACCGCGGGCTCGGGGACGAGCGGCAGCACGCGACGCGCGCGGTGGAGCACGAACAGCAGCGCCACGAGGCAGCCCAGGAACCAGCCCCACAGCAGCCCCCAGCGCCCGAACAGGAACATGAGCGCGAGGCCGAGCCCCGAGCCGATCAGGCCCTGCAGGATGGACCACTTCGTGAGCCCGCCGATGTCGCCGTGCGAGCGCAGGATGCTGGTGCCGACGTTGGCGAGGTTGATGAACAGCACGCACAGCAAGGCGATCGCGATCCCGGTGAGGTTCCAGTTCGAACGCATGCGGCTGCTGCCGATCGAGGCCCACGCGAGCCCGGCGATCGCGAACCCGACCGTGAGCGCGACGACGTTGAAGATCGCGGCCCGCTTGACCCGCGCCAGCCGCTCGGCGTCGCCCTCGACGATGCGCGCAGGCACCATCTGGTCGAGGCCCTGCTGGGTCCCGAGCGGGGCCAGCGCGCCGTAGTCCATCATGAGCTGGATCGCGTTCCACGCACCGAACGACATGGGGTCCAGCACCTTGGCGGCGAGGAAGCCGCGCACCATGCTGATCGCGCGCACGAGGTACTGGGTGAACGCGAGTCCGAGCGAGTCGCGGGTGAGCCGCTTGGCCCCGGGGGTCATGACGCCCCTCCCCCGGCCGGTGGCGTGGCCGCACCGGAGAGCGATACACTCATGGCGTGACGACCCCGACCCCAACGCCCGGCCGACTCGCCTCGCAGGGTGGCCGCCCCGTCCGCGACACGTTCCTGCCGATCGCCGTCCCCGACATCGGGCCGCGCGAGCGCGAACTGGTCATGCAGGCCCTCGACTCCGGCTGGATCACCACCGGCCCGCGCACCTTCGAACTGGCCACGCAGGTGGCCGCACTCGCCGGCGCGAAGCACGCGGTCGTGGTGAACAGCGCGACCGGCGCCCTGCACCTGGCGCTCGAGGCCATGGGCGTGGGGCCCGGCGACGAGGTCATCACCTCGCCGTACACGTTCGTCGCGAGCGTCAACGTGATCGAGCACGTGCGTGCCACGCCGGTGCTCGCTGACGTCGAGCCCGACACGCTCTGCCTCGACCCGCGGCGCGTGGCCGAGGCGATCACGCCCCGCACCAAGGTCATCCTCGCGGTCGACTACGCCGGTCACCCGTGCGACTACGACGCCCTGCGCGCGCTCGCGCAGCCGCGCGGCATCCGCATCCTCGACGACGCGGCGCACGCCCTGGGTGCGGCCTCGCATGGCCGACCGGTGGGCTCGGCCGCACTCGCCGACGTGACCGCGTTCTCGTTCTACGCGACCAAGAACCTCACGACCGGCGAGGGCGGAGCCGCCGTCACCGACGACGAGGCGCTGGCCGACCGCATCCGGTTGCTCAGCCTGCACGGCATGAACCGCGACGCGTGGAAGCGCTACGGCGCGACCGGCAGCTGGTTCTACGAGGTCACCGCACCGGGCTGGAAGTACAACCTGTCCGACCTGCTCGCGGCCATCGGCGTGGCGCAGCTGGAGCGCTTCGCGGACTCCCAGGCCCGCCGCCGCGCGATCGTCGCGCGCTACGCGGCCGGGCTCGCGGGCTGCGACGCGGTCCGCCTGCCCATCGAACGCCCGGGCATGACGCACGCGTGGCACCTGTACCCCATCGCGCTCGAGCTCGACCGGCTCAGCATCGACCGCGCGCGCTTCATCGAGGAGCTGCGCGCCGAGAACGTCGGCACGAGCGTGCACTTCATCCCGATCCACTTCCACCCGCACTTCCGGGACGCGCTGGGGCACCGCGCCGGGGCGTTCCCCGTCGCGGAGTCGGCCTACGCGCGCGCCATCTCCCTGCCGCTGTTCGCGGGCATGGGCGATCGCGACGTCGACGACGTGGTCGCCGCCGTGCGCAAGGTGGCCGACGCGTTCCGGCGCTGAGCTCAAGCGCCCTCCCCCGTCCGTGCCGGGCCCTCGGCGGTCTCCGCCTGCCCGATCGAGCGCAATGACAGGCCCTCGAAGTTGAGCAGCACGAGGCCGACCGCGGTGATGGGGATCCACTGGCTGAAGAAGTAGAACCACGAGAACGGGACCGACAGCGCCTTGCCGACGCCGAACAGCGCGAGCCCCGCGGTGCACGCGATGTTGAGCGTGCCGATGTAGCCCGGCGCGGCCGGCACCATGATGCCGATGGCGGTCACGACCAGCAGCACCAGCCCCGCGTACCACGGCAACGCGATGCCGAGCGACCACAGGCTCAGTGCGAGCGCGAGCGCGAAGCACAGGAACATCGCGAACGACAGCACGAACACCACGGCGAGCCGGCTGAAGTCGCGGAACAGCCCCAGCCCCTCGATGAACTGGTCGAGCATCTCGGCCACCCGGGTGCGGGCGGCCGGAGGCAACGGTGAGGTGAGGGTCCGCACCACGGCCTGCGCGAAGCCCCGGCTGCGCTCGATGGCGATCACGAACACGGTCAGCAGCACGCAGAGCACGATGAGCACCTGCGCGCCCGCTTGCAGCAGTCGGCCGGCGTCGGTGTCGCCGGCCACCGGATGCACGAGCGTGGCGATGGCGAGGATCCCGAGCAGCGTGAGCATGTCCACGGCGCGTTCCACGACGACGGTCGCGAGCAGCGTGGTCTTGGACAGGCCCTCGCGGCGCGCGAGCACCCACGGCCGCACGAACTCGCCGAGCCGGAACGGCAGCAGGTTGTTCGCCATGAATCCGATCATGGTGGCGCTGAACAGCGAGCGCAGGGCCAGCGGCCGACCCACGTTGACGAAGTAGCGCCAGCGCACCGAGCGGATGAGGAAGCCCAGCAGCGTGACGGCCATGACCGCGAGGAAGCCGGGCAGGCTCGCGCCGCGCAGCTCCCGGGCCACCTCGGCCACACTCACGCCGCGCATGGACCACCACACGCAGACCGCGGACACGGCGATGCCCGCCGCCAACTGGAGCGTGCGCTTCACGAGCGCGGCCCCGTGACGTCGCGGCGCAGGGTCTCGAGCTCCTGACGGAGGAGCGCGACCTCGCGGGTGAGGGCGTGGTTCTCGTACCCGGCGCGCGACAGCTTGAGCGACAGGTAGAGCAGCATGGCGAGCGAGAACGCGAGGCCGAACGCGAACGTGGTCGAGGACTCGCCCATGAAACCCAGCGTGCGCGTGATCCACGTGAGCAGCGGCGTCGAGAAGCCGAGCGCGGCGATGACCACCGTGGCGATGACCCACAGCAGCGAGTACTCCTCGGACAGCTTGCGCCGGCGCACGAGGTCGAGCACGTACGCCGCGAGCGCGACCGCCGCGAGCGCGGTGATGATCTGGGTGCGGGACAGGAAGAACACGGGGACCTCCTTAGACCGGCTTGCGGATCAGGGCCATGAGGGACGCGAGCAGGTTCTTGTAGGGGTAGTAGAGCTGCTTGCCGAGCGTGTAGAAGGACTGGCCGGCCTGGCGCTCGCGCATGACGACCGCCACCTCCTCGAGCCGGAAGCCGCGACGGGCGAGCGCGATGAGCAGCGGCGCGTCCGGGAAGTCCTTGGGGAAGTCGTGCTGGCAGACCTGCATGACGGCACGGTCGTAGGCGCGGAACCCCGAGGTCGTGTCCGCGATCGGCCGGCCGAGCGCCATGCGCACGACGCCGCTGAACAGCAGCATGCCGAGCCGCCGGTTCCACGGGGCGCGGTACCCCGTCGAGGCGACGAAGCGCGACCCGATCGCGACCTCGCAACGCCTCATGGCGACCGGCTCGAGGATGTGGCGAAGGTAGGCCGGGTCGTGCTGGCCGTCGGCGTCGAGCTGCACGCCGATGTCGTAGCCCTGCTCGACCGCGTAGCGGAACCCGGTCTGGAGCGCGCCGCCCACGCCGAGGTTGACGGCGTGACGCACGACCGCCACACCGACCTCGCGCGCGACGCGCGAGGTGGCGTCGCGGGAACCGTCGTCGACGACGAGCAGGTCCACGTCGGGGGCCTTCGCACGCACCTCGGCGAGGGTCGCCGGCAGGCTCTCCTCCTCGTTGTGCGCCGGGATGATGACGAGGACACGAGGGGCGGTCATGCGGGCCTCCGGGGTTCGAACACGCGCGCGAGCGGATCGACCGTGGTCACGACCGCGTCGCGGATGCGACGCAGGACGGTCGAGCGCAGGTCGAGCGCGGACAGCTTCTCGAGGTCGTAGCGGGTGAGCAGGCCGAGCGCGAACAGCGACACGATGGCGGGCACCACCAGCGCCACGCGCACGAGCAGGGACAACGCACCGCTCGGCCACTCGAACATGACGAAGGCGGCGGCGAACAACATGGGGACGGTGAGCAGCAGGGCGCGCGCCAGCGTGCCGGCGCGCGACCAAGCGGTCTCGGGCAGCAAGGTGGCGGAGAACGCGAGCGCCGCGAGGTACGAGATCACCGCCCCGGCGAGGTTCGCGTACGCCGCCCCCAAACCACCGAGGCGGGGCACGACGAGCACGTAGCAGGTCATCTCCACCCCCAGCTTCACCATGGCGAGGGTGAGCACGAGCCCCGGCCGACGCGTGGCCTGGAACAGCATGGTGAGCGGCTGCTGCGCGGTACGCGCGATCGGCACCAGCGCCAGCACCTGCAGCATGGCGAGCGACGGCATGAAGAGCGGACTGCCGACCCAGAGCGTGAGCTCGGGCGAGAACGCGAACACGCACCACGCGACCGCGCACGCCGCCACCTGCACGAGACGGAACGCCTGGTCGAAGATGTAGCCGAGGCGCTCGCGTTCGGCCCGCGCGACGAGGTGCGTGAGCGACGGCAGCAGCGCGCTGGGCAGCGCGTACACCAGCTCGACGAAGCGCTCGATGGTCTGGAACGCGAACGTGAAGTAGCCGAGCTGGGTGGGGTCGAGCACCTTGGCGAGCAGCAACTTGCCGAGGTTCTGCCCCGACAGGAACGCGGCGCGCGCGCCGAGCAGCGGCAGGCAGTAGCCCACCATCTGCCGCCACAGCGGACGCTCGTCCTCGGGGCCGGGCGACGCGGGCTCCGAGGTCGCCGGCTCGAGCGCCGTCTGGTGCGCGAGCAGCAGGGCGACGAGCGAGAACAGCAGGGCCTGCGCCACGGTGATCACCGCGAGGCCGACCGCCATCGCGACGAGCCCCTGCTGGGCCCACCACAACATGCCCACGAGCACGGTCTTCGAGATGTGGAACAGCAGCGACAGGCCGCTCACCCACTCGAAGCGCTGCAACCCGAACAGCAGCGAGCGCCCGGTGGTGTAGAGACCGTCGCTCGCCACCGTGACCACGAGGATGGGCAGCAGGACCGCGAGCGCGGGCACCTCGAACTGGTGCACGAGCATGGGCACCAGCGCGATCACGACGCCGCTGGCGACGAGCCCCAGCACCACCTTGAGGACGACCGCGATGCCGTGTGCCCGGAACAACAGGTCGTAGCGCCGGCGGGCCTGGTACTCGGCGGCGTAGCGCTCGAGGAAGACCTCGAAGTTGCCGGTCAGCACCGAGGCGAACCCGGTCACGGCGAGTGCGAGTGTGAGGATGCCGTAGTTGGTCGGCCCCAACCACCGCAGCATGAGCGCGAAGTACAGCATGCCCGACAGCAACGCGGCGACCTTCTCGACCGCGAGGAAGAACGCGCCGCGCGAGACGTGCCGTGCGATCTCGCCGCGCTTCATGCGGCCTCCGGTCCGGCCGCCGGACGGGCACCGTGCGCGGCGTCGAGCTCGCGCTCGAGGAACCCGCGGAGGTGTGCGAGATGGGTCACGTCGTCGGGTAGCGCGCGATTGCTCGCGAGCACGCCCGCCATGTCGGGATGCGAGGGGTCGTAGCCGTGCATCGCGGCGAGCGGGGCACGGCCCATGAAGGACGGCAACAGCAGCACGCCGGGGTCGAGCAGGAACACGTCCTCGCCGTAGCGATGGTCGGGGAACGCCGCTCCGGCCTGCGCCAAGTCCTCCGCGGACAACCAGCGCCCACGTGACTCGGCGGCGAGGCCGGCGCGCACGACGTCGCGCACCGCAGCGTCCCGCCACCAGAAGCGCGCCATGGTGGAGTCGAGGAACACGAGGTAGTCCCGTCCGCGACGCGGCGGCAGCGCATCGAGTCGAGCCGCGACGTCGGCGTGCGCGACCACGTCCACCATGCCGTGGTCCGAGCACAGGTAGAGCCACGGCTCGCGCCCGCCGCGGCGGGCGGCCGCGGCCGCGTCGTCGAACCAGCGCGACCAGTCGTCGAGACCGCGACGCACCCCGGCCCCGCGCGAGCCTTCATGATGGAGCGAGGCGTCGAGCCGCGCCGAGTACACGAACGCGAGGTCGAGCCCGCCCTGCTCGAGGGCGACCAGCGCCTCGCCGCGAGCTT
Organism: bacterium; assembly: GCA_046076045.1. Classification (GTDB taxonomy): domain Bacteria; phylum Eisenbacteria; class RBG-16-71-46; order RBG-16-71-46; family RBG-16-71-46; genus JAIOPA01. The sequence goes on along the minus strand of JBJTRI010000142.1, from coordinate 8,427 downwards.
GCGGTTCGGGCGTGCGCCAGTTCCACCCGCGCCACGCGAGGCCGCGTCGCTCGAGCGAATCCCACAACGAGTCGCACGGCAACCCGCCGGGCCGGAAGATGTCCTCACGCTCGGGCAGGTCGAACGCGGCCAACTGCTCGCGCGGGATCTCGTAGAGGTCGAAGTAGCCGCGCACACGCCGCGCCACCCACGCGCTGAGCGCGCGCGTGAGCCGCCAACTGCGGCGCAGTCGTGCGGGCAGCCAGCGCAGCCACTCGAGGCCGCGGAACACGCCGCCGTCGGCGCCCGCGCGGCGGTACATGAGCCAGCGCCCGTGCTCCGAGGTGGCGCGGCCGGTGAACGCGGTGGGCAGCGCACCCGAACTGAAGCCGAGCACGGTGGCGAGCGGACGACGGTGCACGAGCGCGGGCGCGAAACGCTCGTCGCGGCCGGCCAGCGTCCAGCCGAGCGCGTCCACGAGCACGACCACGAGCACGGGCCTCATCGCCCGCCCCCGCAGCGCAATCCCTCGTGCAGGCCGCGATCCCACGCCTCGAACGTCTCGCGTGCGGCCGCATCCCACCCCGTCGCGCGCGTGACCCCGAGCGTCGCGAGCGCCGCTGAAGCCTCGCGCGGGAGCGCAGGACGCGCCCCCGCGGCGGCCGCGAGCAGCAGCACCACGGCACTGCCGTGGATGCGCTGCGCCGGGGTGCCCGCGAACGCCCGCAGCAGACGGTCGAGAACGGGTGCGGTGGGTCCCTGGGTGGCATGGAAGGCGAGCGACCGGCGCACGCGACGCGCGATCGCCCCCCGACGCGCGACCGCCAGTGCCCGACCGTACGCCGACGAGGTCCGCGTCCACGCCCCCGATACCTCCCACCACACGGCGCACCAGCCGCGCACGGCTGCGCGCCACGCGGGCTCGAGCGGCACCTGGATATGGGCATGGGCGCCTCGCGCCCGCCACAGCAGCGCCTCCTCCCACAACGGTTCGAGACCGGCCCACGCCCCGTCGAGTGCGAGCGGGACCGCAGGCGAGATCGCGACGCGCGCGCGCTCGATGCGGGTGGTGACGCGCGCCGGCCACTCACCGCGTACGAGCGCGCGCGCCGAGGCGGCGTCGAGCGCGGTCTTGAGCACGGCGTGACGTGCCCGCACCGCATCCAGCCCGTCGGTCGGGGCGAGCGCGGCCCAGAGCAGTTCGAACGCGCGGTTCTCGAGCAGCAGCAGGCGCTCCTCGTCGTCCACCGCAGCGGGCTCCCAGTGCGGGATGGCGCCACGCACGTCGGCGTCGCCCCAGACGACGATGGCGCTGCGGCCGAGCGTCACGGTGCCGGGACGCGCGGGCATGCGCGCGAGCCCCGCGCGGGTGACGAACGCGACCTCGAGCGCACCCGCGAGCGCCGCCGCACCGGGCGAGGCGGCCCACGCGGCACGGCCGGCACGGGCACGCAGGCGCGCGGCATCGCACGCGGCGTCGTCACGCATCACGGCGTACAGGTCGAGGTCCGAGATCGAGACCGCGGCGGCGTCGGGTCCGGCCCACACCGCTTCACCGGTGGCATGGCTGCCCGAGAGGACCAGGGCCTCGAGGCCCTCGCCCGCCCACTCGACCGCCTGTGCGATCGCGGGCGCGAGCCGCTCCGAAAGTCCGGAGCCCGTGCCGGTCGCCGACCGCCGCACGGGCTCGGGGCTCGACTGCGACGCGGCGCTCACGCGTCCCCCCCGGACCGGCGGGTGGCGTGGCGCGCGGCCCATCGGCTCGGCGACGCAGGGGTACGGGGACGGTCCATACGGGGGTCTCGGGCGACGACTAGATGCGGCGGTAGATGAACCCGGGGATCTCGTGCACCCGGCGGTTGAGGACGGAGCCCACGACGCGGCCGCCCGACTTGCGCAGCATCTCCACGGCGCGCGTCACGACGGGACGCTTCGCACGGCCGGCGTGCAGGACCATGACCACACCATCCACCTGCGCGGCGAGCGCGGCCGAGTCGGGCGACTCCACCACAGGCGGGGAATCCACCACCACCCAGTCGAACGAACCCTGGGCCGCCTCGAGGATCGAGCGCAGCGTCCCGGGCGTGACGAACCCCGTGCGCGCAGCCTCCTCGCTGATCGGGATCGCCGCCAGGTTGGGCGTGAGCGTGCCCGCCATGGCGGGCGAGGCGACACGGCGGTCGAGCACCGCGTAACGCTGCGACTCGTCGGCGTAGCACACCGGCCGGCGGCCATGCACATCCACGAACAGCACGCGCTGGCTGCCGTGGGCGAGCGACTGCGAGAACTGCAGCGCCACGGTGCTCGTGCCCTCGCCCGACTGGGCGCTGGAGAACATGATGCTGCGCAGGGTGATGCCCGGGAACGCGCTCTCGAGGTTCAGACGGAGCGCGGTGGTCTCGCGCACGGCGTCCTCGCTGAGGTCCACGCCGCCCATGAGCGGTAGCGGAGCGAGGACCGCCTCGTGGGTCGGGGTCGACCAGCCCGCGACCGGCTCACGACCGGGCGGCGGGGCGATCGGCACGGGACCGAGGCCCAACCGCTCACGGTTGGACTCGGCCTTCTTGAGTGCGTCGAGGATGCGGGACATGGGCGATATCTCCGAGGGGACGGATCAGCCGCTGCGACGACGGCGCTCGGAGAGCGACGCCAACACGGGGAGGTCGAGGTACTCCTCGGCCTGGTTCGTGGTGCGAACCGTGAGGTCGAGGCCGTCGATGAAGAACGCGATCGCGATGCCGACGAGCAGACTGAACGCCGGCGCGAGCAGCAGGCGGACGACGTCGAGCGGGTTCGTGGGGATGGCCACGCCGGCCGGCGACAGCAGCACGACGCTCATGTCGGGGGCGGTGTTGGCCGTGATGAGCGCCTGATCGCGCGACTCGCTCACGCTCTTGAGGCGCGAGCGCAGGTTGATGAGCTCGGCATCGAGCTCGTCCATGGTCTTGAGGTCGTTCGGGGCCTGCGACAACTGGGTGCGGATACCCGCGAGCTGCTGGTCCACGACCTCGAGCCGCGAGCGCATCTGGGCGACCCGCGAGCCGGCCATGCGGACGCGGGCGTCCACCTCCTTGCGGAGCAGCGCCTGCAGCGTCTCGAGCGTCTGGCGCGCGCCCACCACTTCGGGCGCGTCGTCGCGCAGGGTCTCGGTGAGGAGCGCGATCTTGGTCTGCTGGTCCACGATTCGCATCTTCAGGTTGATGAGCGCGCTCTCGTTGGTGAAGTGCTGGGCGCCGTCGAACGTGGGCAGGTCCACGTCCGGGTCCTCCTGCATGCGGCGCATCGCCTGTTCGACCGTCTGCGCACCCGCGAGATCGGCCGCCATGTCGCTGCGACGCTGCTCGAGGACCGTGACCTGACTGAGCAGGCTGTTGGTGGTCGCCAACGGCACCGCGACGCCCGAGCGCTCGGAGTAGGCCTTGCGCTCCTGCATCTTGGACTCGATCTGGGCCTCGAGGTCGGCGATCTGCTGGTCGAAGAAGCGCCGCGGCCCGTCGGTGTTGAGGCGGTTCCGGCGGTACTCCATGTAGGCATCGATCACCGCCTCGCACGCCGTCTGTGACAACGACGGGTCGAGCGAGACGTAGCCGATCGCGAGCACGTTGGACTTGCCCATCACCTCGACGTCGATGGCGGTGGGGTCGAACGTGCGCTCCTCGCCGCTCGCCTTGGCGCGCTCGTTGAAGATCTCGCGGGCCCTCCGGACGACCGGCATGCTCTTGACGATCTGCATCTCGCTGCCGAGCTCCTGCTCCCAATCGCTGAACACCTGGCGATCGGGGCGCAGCACGGTCTGGCGCTCGCCGCGCTTCACGAGGATGCGGCCCGACGAGATGTACGAGGTCGGAGTGGACAGGGCCACGATCATCACGGTGGCGGTCGTGACCAGGAAGAGTCCGAGGATGATCCACTTGCGACGGAAGAGCACCGCGAGGAACTCGCGGGCGGTCGCCTGCCGGGCCAAGCCCGAAGGAGGCGTCGTGCCGGGGGTCGTGGGGTTCTGGCTCATGTCCTCATCACTCCCGGACGACTCGCGTCACGAAGACGCGATCGAGGTTGAAGAGCTCCCACCCGATGAGAGTGCTGGAAAGCGTGCTGCCCACGGGGGCGAGGAACTGCTGCGCGAACACGTTGATGTTGCCGATCGTCGAGCGCGGCACGAACACGATGTCGAAGCGCCCGACCGTGGCATCCGCGAGATCGTCGCCCTTGAGGAGGCGGTCGAGACGGATGCGCGACACGGCCACGGTGCGTGCCCCGTCGCGGTGGAACAGCAGCACGCTGTTGCGCGCCGCGTCGTCCTTGAGCCCGCCCGCCGCGGTGATGGCCTGCATGACGGTGACGAACGGGCCGGCCGGGTAGCTCCCCGGCTTCTCGACGCGACCGAGCACGTGCACGACGTTGCCGGCGATGCTCTTCACGTTCACGACCACGCGCGGCAGCTTCAGGTCGGCGGACAGCAGCGCGATGATGCTGCGCTGGAGTTCCATCGGCGTGAGGCCGGCCGCGACCACGTCGCCCACCGGGAACACGGTGATGCGGCCATCGGGACGAACGGTCGTCTGCCGGGTATCGATCGAACCGTCGGGACGGCGGCTGAACTCGAGCTCCAACTCGTCGCCCGGGACGAGTCGGTACTCGGGCACGCGGCTCCAGTCCATGGCGGTGGAGTCCATGGGGGTGAGCGGCGTCTCGGCGAGTGCCGACGCCGGCAGGCCCATGGCCAGCAGCAGGACGAGGACGATCTTCCGAAGCATCACGCGAGACTCCCCGAAGGGGGCCGACCGGGAGTGCGCGAACGACGGACGAGTACCGTCCATCTTGAGATGGACGGGATCCTCACGACCCGACGCACACGAAACCCGGGATGCGACCCGGCTCGAGTTCCACGACACGCCCGCGGTACGGCGATCGCCGCTGCGAACGGTTCGCGACAGGAGTAGCAACGTGCGTCTGGGGGGATCCTCCGCCTGCGATGGCGGTCACCGAGGACTCACGGCGACCGAGTGAGACCCGATTATGCGGGGGTCGTATCGGCCGAGTCAACGATGGTTGTCCTCCCTGACGCAACCGCGGTATCGGCGGTCTGCATTCCGCACTTGAATGCCGATTCCTGTGGGGCCCAAGGGGTTGTGCTCGCGGACCGTGCATCCTGCGAACCGACCCGATGGTGCCACCTCCCGCCGCGACCCACCCGCGGACCCGGGGTGGTTGCTAGGGCACGCAACCACAAGCGTTTGTATGGGGGGCTACCCCAGTTCGGCGAGCACCGCGGCGCACAGGAGCGGCACCATCACCTCGTGATGCCCGGTGAGGGAATAGCCCTTCGCCCCCGTCGCCCTGGTGGGCCGCTCGACCACGTTCACGCGCGGACGGTAGTGCTGGATCTGGTCGAGGTTCACCGTGGTGAGCCCCTCGAGCGAGGCGCCCAGGTTGCGCGCGACCGCGAGCGCTTTGAGGAACACCTCGGGCATGAGCACCGCCGAGCCGAGGTTGAGCACGACCGCGCCCTGCGCGGCCGCGAGCGTGGCCGCGAGGATGCGGAAGTCGCGCAGGCTGGTCTCGCCCAGTGCCGCGCCGTCGCACGCGGGGTCGTAGTGGATGGTGTCGGTGCCGATCGCGACGTGCACCGTGGCGGGGATGCCGGCGCGCGCGGCCCCCGCGAGCAGGCTCACCGTGCGATGCGGCGCACGGTCGTGCTCGAGCGCGCGCCCCCACGCCTCGCCCAGCCCGTCGCCCGCGCGCATGGCCTCGAGCGCGACGCGGTTCATGAACGCGCCGGTCTCGTCCACCATGCCGAACGCGCCGGTCTGCAGGTGCGCGTCCACGTCCTCCGAGGTGCGCCCCAGCATGGCGATCTCGATGTCGTGGATCGCGGCGGCCCCGTTCATCGCGAGGTGCGTCACCACGCCGCGCTCGACGAGGCCCAGGATCGCGGGCGTGACCCCGACCTTCACGACGTGCCCACCGGCCAGCACCACCACCGGACGCCCCGCGCGATGCGCGGCGGCGATGCGCGCCACGACCTCGCGCAGCGCGCGGCCCGCGAGCTGGTCGGGCAGCGCGGCCATGAGGGCGGCGGCGGCGGCGGGTTCGAGCGGCCGCGCGAAGTCCGCGACCGAGACCTTGGTGGCGCGATCGGCGGCGGGCATGCGCCGCAGGCGCGTGAGGTCGGCTTCGGGGAAGCGGCCCATCAGGATCCCACCTTGTATTCCTGCAGCACCACCTTCACCGACCCGATCATGACCTTGCTCTTCATGAGCACGGGCATGCGGCGCGCGTCGTCGGTGAGCCAGATCACGAGGCGACCGTTGTTCTTGAAGATGCCGCCGGCCTTGAGCAGCGGCTCGATGACGATGCACGAGAACTTGCCCGCCGGCGTGCGCACGGTCTCGCGCCCCAGCACGCGGACCTCCATGGGCGCGGTCTTGCGGCTGGCGTGGTAGTCGAACGTCACGCGGCCCCCGATGGGGAGCGGACGGAAGCGCGTCAGGTAGAACGACGACAGCGCGTCCTGCACCGGGCCGGGCAGCGGGAAGCTACGGCCGTCCTTGTAGCGCATGACGAGCGAGTCGGGGTCGTAGCGCAGCGTGTCGTTGGCGTTGAACCGCCCCTCGTGGCGGTCCTCGAAGTAGCGCCACGAGTGCTGGCGCTCGACGTCCCACACCGACTCGATGCGGTTGCGCACCTTGTAGACCTTGTCGAAGAACCCGTTCGACTGCGCGCGCGCCACGAGCCGCCACGCGGGGCGGCCGTTCCAGTCCACGATCTCGGGCACCTCGAGCCAGGCGTTGCCGGCGTGGATGAAGCCGTACTGGACGCTGAAGCGCAGCGACTCCCCGGGGCGGAACGGCTCCGGCGAGGCCTGCAGCGTGTCGGCGCGCTGCTGGGTGCCGCCGAAGGTCGCGCTGTCGGGCAGCTCGGGCTCGTCGCCCCGGCCGGGGGTGGGCCACGCGACCAGCAGGGCGGCGAGCACGACGAACACGGCGACGCCGAGGCCGGACGGGGCGACTGGCCCCCTGCCCCCTCGCCCTCTAGTATGTCCGGTGCGGTTCCTCATGCACGCGAACATCGCAAGACCAGTGCCGTGCCGGTGGCGGCCATCGCAGGAGTGACTATGTCGTCGAGCCAATCGCCTGTCAAACCTCGCCTTGCGCCGTCCGAGCGACTCCGCAACGTGCCGCCGTACACGCTCGCCAAGGTGTTCCAGAATCGCGACGAGAAGTTGCGACAGGGCGTCGACGTCATCGACCTCGGGGTGGGCAACCCCGACATCCGCCCGCCGCGCATCGCGCTCGAGGCCCTGCAGGCGGCGCTCGTGGACCCCAAGGTCCAGAACCACCGCTACCCGTCGTTCAACGGCTTGCCGGAGTTCCGCGCCGCGGTCTCGGGGTGGTACGACCGCCGCTTCGGGGTCGGCATCGACAGCGAGAAGGAGACGCTCGCGCTCGTCGGCTCGAAGGAGGGCATCGCCAAGTTCTTCCTCGCCCACCTCGACCCGGGCGACACGATCCTGCTCTGCACGCCGTGCTACCCCGCCTACCTGGGCGTGGCCGCGCTCGCGCAGGTCCGCGTCATCGAGGTGCCGCTGCTCGCGGCCAACGACTTCCGCCCCGACCTCGCGGCCATCCCCGAGGACGAGGCGCGTCGCGCCAAGGTGATCTTCCTCAACTTCCCGAACAACCCCACGGGCGGCACCGAGACGGCCGAGATGTACGACGAGGTGTTGGCGTACGCGCGCAAGCACGACCTGTTCGTGGTGAGCGACATCGCCTACTGCGACCTGCCGCTCGACCCGTCGTACCGGGCGCGCTCGTTCCTGCAGCACGACCGCGACAAGGAGCGCACGCTCGAGTTCCACTCGTTCTCGAAGAGCTACTCCATGCAGGGCTGGCGTCTGGGCTTCGCGGCCGGCAACGCCGACATCGTCGCCAACCTCACGCGCATCAAGTCGAACATGGACTTCGGCGTGTTCATGGCGATCCAGCGCGCCGGGCTCGCGGTGCTGAACGGCCCGCAGGACTACTGCAGCGACGCGGCCGCGCTCTACCGCCGTCGCGGTCAGGCGTTCCTCGACGCGCTCGCGCCGGCCTCGCCCACGTTCGGGCTGCCGCGTGCGACGCTCTACCTGTGGATGCCGCTGCCGACGGGCTTCACCGACTCGCTCGCGTTCACGGCCGAGTTGCTGGACCGCACCGGGGTGGTGGTGTCGCCGGGCTCGGGGTTCGGCAACGCCGGCGAGGGCTACGTACGCATCGCGCTGTGCGTCGAGGAGGAGCGCTGCCGCGAGGCGGGCCGGCGCATCGTGGAGGCCGGCTACCGCTGGTAGGTCGAGCGCACGAGCGTGAATGTGTCGGGGGGCACGGTGCGACGCGCCCCCCCACCCCCCCCCCCCCCAACCGTCCAACACCCCCCCCCCCCCCCCCCCCCTCGTCCTCCCCCTCCCCC
>JBJTRI010000141.1:0-10062 GCA_046076045.1 bacterium | reverse complement strand
GGCGCGGCGCGGGCGGTGCCGCCGCAGAAGGGTGCGCGGGCGCGGGCGCTGCGACAGGTAGCACGGGTGTACCGGGGGTGGGGATGGCCGAGGGCGGCAGCGCCGATCCGAGCGCGGCGCCGGGGCGCGCGATCGAGGGCGGCGCGCCGACCGGCGCAGCGGGCGCGGTGGTCGCGGGCGGCGTCGCTGCCGCGGGAGCGCAGGGGCCGGCGGGCGCCGAGGCGTTCCCGAGGCGCGCGAGCACGGCCTTGCACACCGAGCGCAGCGTCTCCGAGACGCCCGCACCGCTCGACGCCGTGGCCTCGAACTCGGGCCAACCCTGCGGGTTCAGCGCCGCATGCAAGCGCGCGACCGGCAGCGTGGCGGCGAGGTCGCGCTTGTTCCACTGGAACACCCACGGGATGCGCGCGAGCGCGGGCCCGGTGATGCCGAGCGTACGCAGGTGCTCGTTGAGGTCGGCGAGCGACTCGCGGTTGGCGGCCTCGCGCGAGGGGTGCGAGTCGGCCACGAACACCAGCCCGTCCACGCCCTGCAGCACCGCGCGCCGCGACAGCTTGTAGTAGACCTGCCCCGGCACGGTGTAGAGGTGGAAGCGCGTCAGGAAGCCGTTCACCTGCCCGAGGTCGATGGGCAGGAAGTCGAAGAACAGCGTGCGCTCGTGGTCGGTGGCGATCGAGATCATCTTGCCGCGCCGCTCGGGCGGCAACTTGTCGTGGAGCGAGCGCAGGTTGGTGGTCTTCCCGCACAGCCCCGGACCGTAGTAGACGATCTTGAAGTGGATCTCGCGCGTCCGGTGGTTGATCAACGCCATGCGACGGACCCTCCGAACACGGACCGGCTCACTCGCCGAACAGCGCGTCCACCTCGTGGGATGCCGCGGCGGCGAACTCGGGCGCGGCCTCGAACTCCTCGGCACCCGGCATCGCGATCCCGACCTTCTCGAACAGCGCCCGGAACACGCCGTCGAGCGTGTCGGCGCCGCGCCGGGAGCGGACGCGCACCAGACCGAGCGAGCTGCGCTTGTCGAACACGACCGACAGGATGACCCGGTCGCCGAGCAGACGGGAGTACACGGAGCGGGTGCGCCCCTCGTTGACGACCGCGTCCACCATGGGCTCACCGAGCAGCTGGGCGAGCTCCGCGTTGGCGGTGAAGTCGGCGGCCGCGAGGCTCGCGAACGAGGTGACGTCGAAGTCGTCCACCCGGCCGGCCGAGGTGATGACCTGGCCCGAGCGGTCGATGAGGTGCGCCGACAGCGCGTTGGTGCGCTGCAGCAACTCGTCGAGCACGTCGTCGATGAGCTTGAAGTCGTTCTCGAACAACGTCCACTGCGGCATGGCGCTCCCTCGCGCGTGACTCTCAGCGTCGGTCCGCGGTCACCCATGACCACGGCGCATCCCTGCTACGGTGCGAAGGGATAGCATGCCGCCCGGGGGCGCGACAAGGGAAAGACTTGCCGTATCGCCGGTTGGACGAGCGCAGCACACGCGGGCTCGCGATTGCGCGGTCTCAGCGAGCGATGGCGCGCGCCCGAGCGACCCCGTGCACCGCCGTCACGCGCCGCGGCAGCACGCACCACGACGTCACCGTGCGGCGCCGGAGCCGACCGGCTCGGCTCCCGTGCGGCACGGGCCTCAGTCGTGCTCGTCCTCGATCTCGCCGACGATCTCCTCGAGGATGTCCTCGAGCGTCACGATGCCGAGGTAGGCCTTGCTGGAGTCGCGGACGATCGCCATCTGGCGGTGCTCGCGGCGGAACACCGTGAGGGCGCGACCCAGCGAGATGTCGGCGTCCATCTCGACCGCCGGGTACATGGCGTCCTCGAGGATGACGAGGTTCATGAGGCTGAAGATGTGGAACAGGTCCTTGGTGTTCACGATGCCCACGATGTTGTCGGGGCTGTCGGACCACACCGGCATGCGCGTGTGGGCGCTCATGCGCGCGGTCTCGAGGATGTCGTCCGGCTTGGCGTTCTGCGCGATGCTCACGACCTTCTCGCGCGGCACCATGACATCGCGCACCTTCTTGTCGGAGAGCTCGAACACGGCCCGCGCGTAGCTCGCCTCGTCGGGCTGGATGACGCCGGCCTCCTGCCCCTCCTCGATGAGCATGTCGATCTCCTCGGGCGAGTGGACCGTGCTCGAGGGCTTCACCGGGGGCAGGCGCAGCTGGCGGACCACCCAATTGCCGGCGCCGTTCATGAACTTGATGAACGGGCGGAACACGCGCCCGAACAGCAGCAGGGGGCCGGCCACGATCACCGAGACGTCGTCGGCGCGTTCGAGCGCGATGGCCTTGGGCGCCAGCTCCCCCAGCACGACGTGCAGGAACGTGATGATGATGAACGCCATCGCCACGGCCGCGCCGTGCGTGACCGCGGGCGCCCACGCGCCCGGCAGCGACTCGAACAACGGCTCGACGAGATGCGCCAGCGCGGGCTCGCCGAGCCAGCCCAAGGCGAGGCTCGAGAACGTGATGCCCAGCTGCGTGGCGGCGATGGTGTCGTCGAGCTTCTCGATCGCGTCGCGCACCGACACGGCGCCGAAGCGACCCTCCTGCACCAGCTCCTCGACGCGGGTCCAGCGCACGGTGACGAGCGCGAACTCGGCGGCCACGAAGAACCCGTTCAGACCCACGAACGCCAGCACCAACAGCAACTGCAGGACGTCGCCGACATACGATGGCATCCCGTTCACTCCACGTCGCGGCGGCCCTCGAGGGCGCGGGCCAGGGTGACCTGGTCCGAGTACTCGAGGTCCGAACCCATGGGCACGCCGCGCGCGATGCGCGTGACCCGCACGCCCAAGGGCGTGAGCAGCTTGCTCAGGTACAGGGCGGTGGCCTCACCGTTCACGTTGGGATTGGTGGCGAGGATGACCTCGCGAACCTCGCTGCCGCGCAGACGCGCCAGCAACTCGCGGATGCGCAACTGCTCGGGGCTCGTGCCCTCGAGCGGCGAGAGCGCGCCGCCCAGCACGTGATAGCGGCCCGTGAACTGCCCGGTGCGCTCGAACGCGAGCACGTCCACGGGCTGCTCGACCACGCACAGCACGCGCGGGTCGCGGCGCGGGTCGCCGCACAGGGCGCACGGGTCGGTCTCGCTGAAGTTGCCGCACGTCGTGCAGAAGCCCACGCGCTCGCGCACCTCGCGGATGGCGTCGGCCAGCCGCAGTGCGTCCTCCTTGGGCACGCGCAACAGGTGCAGCGCCAGACGCTGCGCGCTCTTGAGACCGATGCTCGGCAACTTCTCGAGCTCGGCGATCAGGCGTTCGAGGTAGCGGGAGCTGTACACGTGGGGCGCGTCAGAAGGGCAGGTTGAAGCCGCCGGTGACCTTCGAGTAGGCCTCCGACATGCGCTCCTGCGACGTGCGCTGCGCCTCGGCCACCGCCGTCATGATGAGGTCCTCGAGCAGGGTCACGTCCTTCTCGTCGAGCGCCTTGGGCGAGATCTCGATGCGCTGCAGCATCTGCTTGCCGTCCACGACCACCTTCACGAGCCCGCCGCCGGCGGTCGCCTCGTGCCGGTCCTCGGCCAGCTTGGACTGCAGCTCGTTCATCTGCTTCTGCATGCGCTGCGCCTGCTTCACCATGTCGCCGAAGCTCTTCATGAGCGTTCCTTCCCTCTCGTGGGCGTCTGGCCCGAGGTGCGGTCGCCGCCGGGCGCGGGCCGGGTGACGGCCACACCGTCGATGGCGGTGACGAGTTTGCGGATGATGTCGTCGAAGTCCACGTCGCGCGCCGCCTCGCGGCGGGCGATCGTCTTGGCGCGGGCCCCACCCGTGATGCGCAGGGCGATCGGGCGCCCGAAGGCTCGCCCCAACTCCTCGACCACGATGGGACGCTGCTCGGGGTTGTCGACCACGGCGCGCTGCAGGTCGTCCATGGCGAGCACCAGCGTGTCGCCCGCCAGCCCGACCAGCGTGCTCTCCTCGAGGAAGGCACCGAGCATGCGCTTGCGACCGTTCACCTCGGCGATGACGCGATCCCACGTGGCCTCGGTCTCGGGGGTGAGCACGGGCTCGCCGTCCGCAGCGGGTGCGGCGGCGGCCGGAGCGCTCGCGCGCGCGGACGGCGCGGGTGCGGCAGCGGCCGGAGTGCTCGTGCGCACGGGCGGCGCGGGTGCGGCAGCGGCCGGAGCGCTCGTGCGCACGGACGGCACCGGCGCGGACGCGGGTGCGGCCGGCGCCGGCGCGGCGGGGGTCGCGGGCGCGATGGCCTGCGCGGGCGTGAACCCCAGTGCGGTCCGGGGCGCGGACGGCGCGGCCTCGGGTGCGGCCGACGGCTCGCCGCCGCGTGGACCGCGCGTCGGCGGGGCCGCAGCGCGCGCGGGCGGGTTGGCGATGGCCGACACCGAGCCGCCGCCCAGGCGCTTCTCGATCGACTCGAGACGGTCGATGAGCGCGGCCAGCGTGTCGGCGGGCTCGAGCGTGGCCATCTGCAGCAGCGCGGCCTCGAGGTGCACCATGGGCTGCGGCGAGTCGCGCATGGGCCACTGGCACTCGGCGGCGATGCGCATGAGGCGCAGCAGGTCGGTCTCGGCCCACGACTCGCCCTGCGACTTGAGGCGCGTCAGGTCCTCGTTGCTCGCGGCCACCAACTCGTGGCCCTGCCCCGGGTCGACCTTGATCACGAGCACGTTGCGGAAGTGCTCGGCCAACCCCTCGGCGAGCTCGCGCGGGTCCTGCCCGCGCGCGAACGCCTCGTGGAGCTGGCGCAGGGTGGCCTGCGGGTCACGCGCCACCACGGCGTCGGCGAGCCGGAAGAACACCTCGCGATCGGGGATTCCGAGCACGCGGCGCACCACGGTCTCGTCGATCACGGGCTCGCCCGACGACACCACCTGGTCGAGCGCCGAGACCGCGTCGCGCATGGAGCCCTCGCCCTTGTGGGCGATGAGCAGCGCGGCGCCGTCGGTGAGCTCGAACTTCACGCCATCGGCATCGGCGGTCTCGCGCGAGCGGATCTCGAGGAGACGATCGGCGACGCGACGGATGGGCACGCGCGCGAAGTCGAAGCGCTGCGTGCGCGAGCGGATGGTGTCGGGGAGCTTCTGCGGATCGGTGGTGGCGAAGATGAACACGAGGTGCGCCGGCGGCTCCTCGAGCGTCTTGAGGAGCGCGGCGAAGGCGTCGTTCGAGAGCTGGTGCACCTCGTCGATGATGACGATGCGGAACCGGCCCGCGGTGGGCGCGAACCGCACGCTCTCGCGCAGCGCCTGCACGTCGGCGATGCCGCGATTGCTGGCACCGTCGATCTCGAGCACGTCGAGCGAGGTGCCGGCGGCGATCTCGGTGCACACCGTGCAGGTGCCGCACGGTTCGACCGGCCCGGCCGCGGCGCCCTTGCGCGCGCCCTTGGCGGGCTTGGCCGCCGAGGCGCCGGTGTTCGGGCAGTTGAGCGCCTTGGCCATGATGCGCGCGCTGGTGGTCTTGCCGACGCCGCGCGCGCCCGTGAACAGGTAGGCGTGCGCGATGCGGTCGGCGGCGAGCGCCGCCGAGAGCACCTGCGTGACATGGTCCTGCCCCACGAGGTCCGAGAAGACCTGCGGCCGGTACTTGAGCGTGAGCGCGCGATGGGCCATGGGACCGTGCCGTGGAGGCGTTACGCGGACGCGCGGCGGAGGGCCGGGACCGGGACTGCTCGTACCGCCGTGGAAGAGGGCCAGGGGACCAGCGGCACACCCGAAGGTTTGCTTACCGCTGCTACCTTCCGGTCCTGACGGGGTTCACAAGTCCGGGTTGCGCTGGGCCTGGCCCAAACCCTGAGGGAATGGTGGAGATGATCGGGATCGAACCGACGACCTCCTCGTTGCGAACGAGGCGCTCTCCCAACTGAGCTACATCCCCACCCCAATGGTTCCGCCGCCCGGGTCGGCGCGCCAACGGCGCGCGGACTCCCCGTGAGCGGCGAGCGGCGGGGATACTATCAGGCCCCCCGGGGGGGTCAAGTCCCGCGCCGGGCCACTTCCAACATGGTCGGGAACGAGACGCCGCGCAGGCCTGCCAGCAGCCCGTCCAGACCGGCCACGGCCTCCTCGTCCATGATCTCGTGGTGCAACTCGATTCCCGCGTACCCGTCGCGGGCCAGCCGGTCGCGGACCTCGGCCAGCGTGCCCTCCCACGGTCGGTGCACGGTGACCGGCTTCCACTGCACCGGGTCGGTGGTCATGAGCACGCGCGGCACGCGCGGGTCCACGGGCGCGCTCGAGGTCTCGATCACCGAGATGCCCGCGAAACCGGCCTCGGCGAGCACGTCGAGCCCGAGCTGCCCGCAGCGGTCGAACGGCGGCACGAACACGGTGTCGAACATCTCGCCGAAGCGCTCCACGAGCAACGCCCGCCCCGCGAGCAGGTCGTGACGCTGGTCGGCGGCCGGGCGTTCGTCGCCGAACTCGAACTTGCGCTTGTCGGTGCCGTGGTTCACGTGCCGGTAGCCGTGCTGCTGCACCGAGACGCGTGCCGGCGACTGCTGCGCGCGCGCGCGCAGGCACACGGCCGCTTCGGGCGTCACGTCCACGGGGATCGCGCCCAGGTGCACGGCCACCCCGTGCGCCTCGAGCACGCGCCACACGGCCTCGAGCCGCGGCGAGAGGTCGCGCACGTCGTCGAGACGGATGACGAGATCGCCGCTCACGACTCCCCCCAGCGCTCGCGCAGCACCACGTCGTACACGCGTGCGCGGGCCAGCCAGCTGTGGTGCTCGGCCATGTGACGCATGACCCGCTCGTCGCGCGCGGGCAGACGCAACGCCTCGAGCACGCGATGCGCGAAGTCGTCGAGGTCGTCGTAGGCCGCGATGGCGCCGTGCCCGGTCTCGGCCACGAGCGTGCGGTTGGGCACCGTGCTCTCGGTCACGATGGGCAACCCGCCGCGCAGGTAGTAGTAGAGCTTGGACAGCTCGCTCTCGAACTCGTGCTCACTCGGGGCGAATCCGACCCCCACACCGGCATGCAACACGTAGTCCCAGGTGCGCTCCTCGTCCACGGGTTCGTGCAGCGTGACCAGCGAGAGGTCGAGGGGCTCGGACTCGCCCGCGTAGTGCTTGAGACTGTCCTTGCCCAACACATGGACGCGCACGTCGGGGGCCGCCTCGCGCAGCCGCCGCGCCAGGCCGTTGAGCGCCCCGGGGAAGCGATGCGAGGTGAGCGCACCCATGAAAAGGACCACGCGCTCGCCCGGCGCGTAGGGGTTGGAGACCTCCTTGGGCAGCCACTCGGGGCAGCCCGTGGGGACGATGAGGATGCGTTGGTGCGCGCCATAGCGCTCGCGCCAGCGGTGGGCGTTCACCTCGTCGTTGAACGACACGACCGCGGCGCGCTCGGCGATGAGCTCCTGCTGTCGCAGCATCTCGGCGCGACGGTGGTCGTCACGGCGCGGGAACTCCTCGTCCACGACCCGGCACATGCGGGCGATGATGTGGGGATGCTCGGGCACGAGTTCGATGGAGGCCTGGTAGCAGACCTTGATCGCGTCGCACTCCGACCAGTCCATGCGGTCGGCGCTGGTGAGGTGGATGCGGTCGAGCCGGTCCACGCCACGCCGGCGGTCGGTGACGAGACGCACCTTGTAGTCGAGTCGCCGGAAGCGATGCCCCATGGCGACCCAACGGATCATGTCCATGCCCTGGATGGCACGGGTGGGATTGGCGGAGTACGCCAATGCGATGCGCTTCATGGGGAGAGGGCTCCGAGAGAGGGGGCCGGCACGGCCCGGCAAGGCCGTCCCATGATTGTGGTCGGCCTCATGCGCGAGGGGCAACGGTCATGGCCCGCCCGCCCCGCACCGACCGGCCGGTGCGGCCCCGGAGCCTGCAAAACGCATCGCCGCCGCGAGCGCGGGGCTCACGGCGGCGAAGGGATCGGCGAGCGCGGCTCAGGCCGAGCAGCCGTTGCAACGACCGAACAGGAAGATGTGCTGCCCCTCGAGCACGAAGCCGTCGGGGGCGCCCTTCTCGAACGAGACGTTGCACCCGAACATGTCGAACACCTTGTTGCAGCTGTTACACCGGAAGTGATGGTGCGGATCCATGCCGGAGCGCTCGTAGCGCGGCGCCTCGCCCGGGATCTCGACCGGGGCGAGGTGTCCGTCATCGAGCATGCGCTTGATCGTGCGATAGACGGTCGCCATGCCGAGGCCCGGTGCCATCTCGCGTGCAGCGGCGAAGATCTCGAGCGGGCTCAGGGGACGTCCGGTGGCCTCCAGCACGGAGTGGATGGCCTTCCGCTGGTGGGTCGTGCGTTCCATTGGATGGGGGATCTCCAAGGCGTGCGTCGGTCCGCGGCGACGGGCCTCACGGGGTCCCGTTGACGCCCTTCCATGTGCTGATGTTGGAAGGATGGCGGAGAGAGAGGGATTCGAACCCTCGAGGCGGTATTAGCGCCTACACGATTTCCAATCGTGCTCCTTCAACCACTCGGACATCTCTCCGCATCGACCGCTGGCGCCCCTAGCGGCCGAGGGCCGCGCGGATCCGCGCTTCGCATGGGATGCATCGTCGCGTCCGACTCGGTGCCACCCGGTGGTCCAATCACGGGACCAATCCGGACGGTCCTTCCAAAATCGCCGAGCGGACAGAGGATAAGGGACCGCATCCCCATGCGCCATATGAGATACGGGAATCAAAAGACACGACCGAACGAAGTCCTGCTGCACATCGGGATGCGTGTCCGAACAGATTCCCCGGGGACGATCGGCTGTCGGCCGACCCTGTTCCCCGTCAAAGTCTCGGCCCGCCAACACGAAGCGCGGCGGGCCAGGGTTGCGAGCTCGGGGCACCGGGGTGCCGCGGGCTGGCGGAGAGGGAGGGATTCGAACCCTCGATACCCGTGAGGGTATAACGGTTTTCGAGACCGCCCGATTCAGCCACTCTCGCACCTCTCCACCGCCGAGTCTGCCCGAAATGGGCCAGCGGGCGCAAGTCAGGGGCGTGGTCAGCGGGCTTCAGGGGCATGGGCGGACGCGGTAATGCACGATTCGGCCCCTCGCGGCCGAGCGGGTCGTGCTCGTTCGTGAGGGGCCGCACAGAACCGGGTCCGCTCGCCCCTCAGCGCAACAGGTCGCTGATGGTTCGGTCGAGTTCGTCCTCGGTCAGTCGCGTCGGGGTGTATCGGCGCACGATCCCCTTGCGGTCGATGAAGACGAACGTCGGGGTGCTCGACCCTCCATAGCGCACCATCGAGGCGTCGCTCACGATGATCGGTGCCGCCCCGATGTCGGCGTACGAGGCCTTCCAGACGCTGTCCACCCGCGCCAGCTCGGTCGCCCGCTGAGCCCCTTCGTCGTAGTGGCGCGTCAAGGTCACGAGGTGGACGTCGTCGCGATAGCGCTTGTAGACCTTGGAAAGCGTCCCGGACTGTGCACTGCAATCCCCACAACCCTTGTCCCAAACATAGAGCACGACGGGCTTGCCGCTCAGGGATGCCAATGTAGGGACCGTGCCACCCACACTCTCCTCGACGACCCACTCGGGAGCTCGTGCACCCTCCATGTCCATCATGTTGATCCGCTTCTGGAGGCGCGAGCGGAACCAAACCGGCCCACCCCACCGCTCCATCTCCCCGTGCACGTAGCGGATCGCGGCGGCCTTGCCCTTCTGCCGCTGGAGACGCTGGGCCACGACCTCGATGACGGCTCCGAGCGCATAGGTGAGTTCGTTGTCCTTGGCGAGATCGGCGCCCTTCGCGATCCGTTCCGCGCATAGCGCATGCACGGCCGCGGCGTAACGATCGGCCTTCTCGTCATGGCCCAGGAGCAACGCGCCGCGCGCCAACCATGCGTAACCGACCAGCCAAGGACCATCCTCGCCGTGTCTGCTGCGGTGCACCTCGAGGATCGACTCGGCGCTCCACAGGTCGCCCGCTGAGACCTTCGAGCGGACGCCGGGAACCGGCGAGGGCGGCGGAGTGGTCGCCGGTGCGAAAGGCGGAGTTGCAGCTGGAGTAGGGGGCGGGGCGGCGACCGGAGGGGCGGTCGGTGTGGGTGCGGTACTCCCGGCACCTTGTGCGGAGACGACGGCCGCGATGACCAGTTGCCCCAGCACCAACATCATGACCGAACGACGGAT